>NZ_CP069533.1:1211249-1514062 GCF_016889765.1 Corynebacterium minutissimum | reverse complement strand
AGCGCCGTCCCGCGGGGCCGCGCTCCATACCCAGCACCACGTGCACCGCGGCAGCCAACTGCGAATGCAGGGCCACCCGGTCCAACCCACCAAGCGCCGCTAACGCTTCCATGCGCGCAGGTACCTCATCGACGGAATTGGCATGGACCGTACCGGCGCCACCATCGTGTCCGGTATTGAGTGCAGCGAGCAGCTCGACTACCTCCGCGCCGCGGATCTCGCCGACCACAATGCGGTCTGGACGCATGCGCAGCGCCTGGCGCAACAGGAGCGACATCGAGATCTCACCCCGGCCTTCCGCATTAGCCCGGCGCGACACCAAGGTCACCACATGCGGATGCGCCGGCGCTAGCTCGGGAGTGTCCTCAATAATGAGCAGACGCTCGGTCGCCGGCACGCAGCCCAAAAGTGCCGCGAGCAACGTCGTCTTGCCCGAACCGGTTCCGCCGGTGACGAGGAAAGACGCACGCTTATCGACGATCCCCCGCAGCAGCCCCTCCACCCCCGAGTCAATGCTGCCGTTGGCCACCAGTTGTGCCAGGCTCGTCTGGGCTTGGCGCAGCACGCGCAGGCTGATGCACGTCCCGCTTGCTGAGGGCGGCGCCAACAGCGCATGAAGGCGAATACGGGTGCCATCGGGGCGCGTAAGGCGGCCATCAGCAAACGGCTGTGCATCATCAAGCCGCACGCCGGCAACAGCTGCCAGCCGTGTTGCGAGCTGACGTACCTCTGCGTCATCGCTAAAACCGACCTCCTTGGGCTGCAATCCGTGGCCGCAGTCCACGAAGCAGGAGTCGGGGCCGTTCACGACGACGTCGGTAAGCCCCGGCAGCGACAGCACCGGCTCCAGTAATCCCAACCCCAAGGAATCGTGGCGAAGGCGCTGCAAGAGGTCGAACACGTCGACATCACTAATGACGCCGGCTTCTTCCCTAATCCGCCGGGCCAACGCCGACGCATCATGCGCTAGCTGTGGCTCCGTAGCCACGATGGTGCGCATCGTATCGATAAGACTCATGCCACCGCCTCCCAAATATCCCGCGCGGCACGGGCGAGCGGGCGCGGAAGACGCTGCGGGAGTCCGCCAGTTTCCACCGCGCGGGTTAGACCGCGCACTGTCGGCAGCTGTGCGACGGGGTCAGCGTGCGTGAGCTTGGCGACGTCCCCCTCATCAATCCCCGACCACTGCCTATGGCGCAGCACCACAGAGCAATCCTGCGGCCGTGCCCGCAGTTCAGCAATAACTTCCGCACACGCAGCAGCCGCCCGCACCTCTGCCGCGGTCACCACGACGACGTGGTCTGCGGCATCCGGAATATCCCACGGCGGGCAATCCACCACGACGACTCCTGGGTGCGCGCAGGCTGCCTGCAGTATCGCCGCACGCCTTGTTGCGCTAAGCGTGGTGGCACCAGCGCTGGTGGTACGTGCTGCTGCAAGCACCGCGATGCCATCTGACGTGGTGGGCAAAGCACGAGCGAGGTCACCCGGGTCCACCGTTCCCGTTCCTGCTGCAAGGTCTGGCCACCGCGCGCCGGGTTTATTCTCCATTCCCAACAGGAGGTCGAGACCACCGGACAAGGGCGAAGCATCGACAAGCAGTGCCGCCTTGGCATGCCGCGCCAACGCTGCCGCCAGCGTGGAAGCACCCACCCCACCAGCAGATCCGGTCACCGCAATGGTCAGCCCCGCGGCAGCCGCCTGTGTCTCGGGGTGGGTATCAGCGGCAAGGGCCGCTAACAGTTCCTTGGATTGCGCAGGAAGGATAAATGCCGCAGCAGCATGGCAGCGCAGTGCCGCTTCGTAGTCGATGGGCCCTGGGTCGGGTGTCAAAAAGTAGACCCGCGGGTGGCCCTCCACGAGGCCTGCGGTCAGCGAATCCGCCAGCACCGCATTTACTTTGGGCAGGTAGCGCGGGAAATCACGCGGGTCCTCAACGGTGCTGACCTCAGCGGTACTGGCCGCAGCGGTGGAGGCCGCTTCGGCTCGCAAGGCCGAATCTCCAACGGCGATGAGAAGGTGGAATGTGCTCATGCCTGAAGCATGCTCGAGCGCACCACACGGGCGCTAGGGTCACTTCGCCACCTGTGGATAACTCTTGCCAGAACTGCACTTTTCGGCTGCTTTAGTTAGCTCTTCAACAAATGCCCTGTGAAACTCGGAGCTCTGGTGGCAAGCTAGAGCCCCAAACGAAGCATAAGAAGAGATTGGGTGTCGCACGCTGCGTCCGACACCCGGCCCTGGCGCACTACCCGGATGCAGTCTGAGATTCCCACTTTGCGTCAAACTGAGAATCAACGTGTCAATCTGCGAATGAAAGCCGATCACATTTCGCACTTTCACTACCTGCCCTTATTCGCCGATTAACCTTCAAAGTGAGAATTAGAGTGTGAAATGATTAGCAGTTTCGCGCTTTCATCGGCGAAGGCGTCCTCGACGGATCTACTGCGCACCCAACGAATCTGTCACGTCAACTGCTCCTTTTTGCGCTTTATACGGCGGGAAGGCAGCTTAGCCGATGTGCAAAACGTAGGCAGTTCCTGCCGGTTGCCGCGGTTGTCGCGGGCCGCTGACGACCGTCGCCGGTATCGACAGAGCGAGCGGCGGGTTCTTCGCACTTTGCCATAGTTCAGCAATCGCTGTATAGTTCAGTACATGCTGACTATTGCTTCACGCCTCGACGTCATGAACCGGCTCGGCCAGGCCATGGCTGATCCGACGCGTTCCCGAATTCTAATGTCCCTACTCGACGGCCCGAGCTACCCGGCTGTGCTCTCGCGCGACCTGGATCTGACCCGCCCGAACGTCTCGAACCACCTGACCTGCTTGCGCGACTGTGGCATCGTCGTCGCCGAGCCAGAAGGCCGTAAGACCCGCTACGAAATTGCCGATCCGCACCTCGCGGCGGCACTCGAAGCGCTGGTCAACGCGACGCTAGCTGTCGACGAAAACGCCCCGTGCATTGACCCTGAGTGCTCGGTGCCCGGCTGCGACGCGAAGGGAGCGGACGCATGACCTCGGCGTGTGGTTGCGAACACAAACCAGCCATGGAGGTTGAAGAGGCCGGCCTGCCATGGTGGAAGGACCCAGAATTGCTGCTGCCGATATTCTCCGGCGTAGCCCTCATAACAGGACTGGCGCTGGACTGGTCCGACTTGGAGACACCCGCGACAGTACTGTTCTGGGTCAGCCTGCTGCTAGGGGCGTATACGTTCGCGCCCGGCGCGATCCGGAACCTTGTTACGAAGCGCAAGCTCGGCATCGGCTTGCTAATGACAATCAGCGCGGTCGGTGCAGTGATCCTCGGTTACGTCGGAGAGGCCGCGGCGCTGGCGTTCCTGTACTCGATCGCCGAGGCACTGGAAGACAAGGCGATGGACCGGGCCCAAGGCGGACTGCGGGCGCTGTTGAAGCTGGTACCGCAGACCGCGACGGTGCTGCGCGACGGCATAGCGGCCGAGGTCGCAGCGAAGGACCTCGAGGTTGGCGAGCTAATGCTCGTGCGCCCCGGGGAGCGGATCGCCACGGACGGCATCATTCGGTCCGGGCGCTCCAGCCTTGACACCTCAGCGATCACCGGAGAATCCATTCCGGAGGAAGTTGCGCCCGGCGACGAGGTACCCGCGGGAGCGATCAACTCCGCCGGTGTGCTGGAGGTCGAGACGACCGCAGCTGGAACGGACAACTCGCTAACCACACTCGTGGACCTGGTCGAGCAGGCGCAGGCGGAGAAGGGTGACCGCGCCCGGATCGCCGACCGAATTGCCCAACCCCTAGTGCCCGGGGTGATGATCCTGGCGGTGCTGGTCGGCGTGATCGGCTCGCTGCTGGGCGACCCCGAGACGTGGATCACCCGTGCGCTGGTGGTCCTGGTCGCAGCGTCGCCGTGCGCGCTGGCAATCTCCGTGCCGCTGACGGTCGTGGCCGCGATCGGCGCGGCCAGCCAGTTCGGAGTGGTCATCAAGTCCGGCGCGGCGTTCGAGCGACTCGGCGGCATCCGTCACCTGGCAGTGGACAAAACCGGAACCCTTACCCGCAACCAGCCCGAGGTTACCGGAGTGGTCCCGGCAGACGGATTCGATCGGGCGCAGGTGCTTTCCTTCGCGGCGGCGGTTGAGCAGCAATCGACGCACCCCCTCGCCGCGGCGATCGCGGCAGCGGGGCCCGAAGCGCCCACCGCCTCGGACATCAGCGAGGAAGCTGGGCATGGCATCGGCGGCACCGTCGAAGGTCGACGCGTGCTGGTCGGCAGCCCCCGATGGATCGATGCCGGGCCACTGAAAGCGGACGTTGAGCGCATGGAATCCGAGGGCCAGACCTGCGTCCTTGTCACCGTCGATGACGCTCTCGCCGGGGCGATCGGGGTCCGCGACGAGTTGCGCCCCGAGGTGCCCGAAGCCGTGGAGGCCCTGCACGCCAACGACGTGGAAGTAAGCATGCTCACCGGCGACAACACTCGCACCGCCCGGGCGCTGGCTGAAATCGCCGGAATCGACGACGTGCGCGCCGAGCTGCGCCCGGAGGACAAGGCAAGCATCGTCGCCGAATTCTCCTCCAAGACGCCGACGGCGATGATCGGCGACGGCATCAACGACGCGCCGGCACTGGCGGGCGCGACGGTAGGCATAGCGATGGGAGCGACCGGCTCCGACGCCGCGATCGAGTCCGCTGACGTCGCCTTCACCGGCCACGACCTCCGGCTGATCCCGAAGGCATTGCAGCACGCCCGCCGAGGCAGCAGGATCATCAACCAAAACATCGTGCTGTCTCTGGCCATCATCATCGTGTTGATGCCACTGGCGATCACCGGCGTGCTGGGCCTGGCGGCCGTGGTGTTGGTCCACGAGGTTGCCGAGGTCATCGTGATCTTGAACGGTCTGCGCGCCGCACGAACGAAGCGCTGAGGCTGCGACCGGCGAGTGTTATGGCCTAACCCCTTTGATCTATGAGTTTGGGGCTTTGAAACGGGCAACCGCCGTTTCGGCAGAAATAGGTGATGGCCCGCGCCTCGGGGGGGTGTGCGCGGGCCATCTGTAACCCGGCATCGGGGGGTGCGCCGGGGCAGGCCGCACTGTATATCGGGGCCTTGCACCACACATTATGGCACGGCTGGGAAAAGATGACAACAGCTTGAGGCAACATTCCTTGAGAATCTTTTAAGAGCGTCGCTGCGCGCCCGATTTGTGCTGCTGAGAGGCTACGATGAGCACAGTAACTCGCACAGATACCGGCAAGGTGCACTCCATGACCGAACACTTTTCTACGCCCAGCGACAACGCTCGCGTGGCCGCGTTCTTCGACTTGGACAAGACCATCATCGCCACCTCCTCGGCCTACGCTTTTGGCCGGGAGTTCATGCACAATGGGCTCATTACCCACACTGAGGCATTGCAGTTGTCGCTGGCCAAAGCTAGTTACATGCTTGCCGGGCACAGCAGCGAACACATGGATGCCACCCGAGATCAGCTTGCCGCCATGGTCGCTGGCTGGTCGGTACAAAAGGTCCATGACATCGCGGTGGAGACGATGCACACGGTGGTTACCCCCACTATCTATGCCGAGGCACGTGATCTCATTGCCGCGCATCGCGAAAAGGGCCATGAGGTGGTGATCATTTCGGCGTCGGCAAGCGTGCTGGTCAAGCCCATCGCTGAGGAATTGGGGATTGAACACGTCGTGGCCACAGAACTGGCGGAGGAGGACGGCCGGTTTACCGGGGAGATTCTTTTCTATTGCAAAGGCGCCGCGAAGGCCGAGGCGCTAGAGCGCATGGCACAGAAGCTTGGCGTGGACAAGGACGCTTCCTACGCATACTCGGATTCCGCCACGGATATCCCGATGCTCAAGCAGGTTGGGCACCCGGTGGCAGTCAACCCGGATCGGCTCCTGAAGAAACATGCCGCAGATAATGGCTGGGAGACCCGTACATTTAAAGACCCTGTGCCGCTTTTCACCCCACCGAGTGCCCGCGAATTTGGGATTGGCTCAGCGGTGTTGGCGGGGATTGCGGCACTCATCGTCGGTGGCGTGCTGCTCGCGCGCCAGCGCAACAAGTCACGGCAGATCTCGGACTGTCGAGCCTAAAATTTAAGCCGCGCGGGCGATACCGTCGGCTTCCTTCGCGCCGGCCGTCCAGGCGTGCAGCAACAGTGTGAGCAGCTCAGTAGGGGCCTCGCCATAGGTGGATAGTGCCGAGCGATACGCGGTGCGGTTGCGGTTGAGGTACGTCTCCGGCACGGCGAAGCCGCGCGGATCGAAGCCGGTATGGATTGCTGCGGTGCGAGCAGCAACGAGCGCTACGACGGTGCTACGCTCCCCAAAGAGTTCGCGGGCGGCAATCTCCGCATGCAGCACGACCGGCAACAAGCGGTCATAGTCCACGCCAGCTCCACGCGTGATGAGTTGCGCTAGCGCGTGCGCCACCGCAGGTTCCTGGGCGGGCTTGCCGGGCCCTCCCGAAGCGACGTCGATTCGGGCTAGGACCTGCAGCGGAGCCCGCGCGAAGGTGCGCACCGTCGTGGCCTGAACCTCGGGGGCAAGGAGGGAGTAGGCGCTGACGGTTGGGGGGACGTCGGCAAGCGCCAGCGAGGCTCCATCAATTGCCGCGCACGCCCGCGCCCCGCGCAGCAGGGACTCCGAAGAAATCACCTCAAACTTGCGCAACCCCTCGGGCCGGCGGTGCACGCGGGCGATAGCACTGACTGCCGCCGCCGCGTTCTCCTCTACCCCGGATAGGGCCATCAGCGGGGTCAGCGGGTCAGAACTAGGCATACCCATTACAATAACGCCGTACCCACAATTGCGGGCCGCACCACATGGACTCTGAAAAGTTCATTACTATGGCCGATATAGATTGCGACAAAACAGTAGGAGTTTTTAACCGTGAGCAACGACGGACTATTCACTGACGGGTCCAACCAGTTCGCCCCGAAGGTAGACAGCATCCCCCTGAGTGATGCCGATACCTCCCGCCGCGGCGAAGCGTCCATCGGCCAGCTGGTCTCTAACGCTACCGAGCAGATGTCCCAGTTGGTGCGCTCCGAGGTGGAGCTGGCTAAGACCGAGCTCGCCGCCTCCGCCAAGAAGGGCGGCATCGGCGCGGGCATGTTCGGCGTCGCCGGCACCGTGGCGCTGTACAGCTCCTTCTTCTTTTTCTTCTTTCTGGCAGAGCTGCTGGCGGTCTGGCTCGACCGCTGGGCTGCGTTCCTGATTGTCTTCCTCATCATGGTGGTCATCGCCGCCATTGTGGCCTTTATCGGCTTCAAGCAGGTTAAGCAGGTTAAGGCACCGGAGAAAACCATTGAGTCCACGAAGGAACTCAAGAAACTGGTGCCCGGCCGAGCTGAGAAGTCCATCGAGAGCGGCCTCTACACCTAAATTTTAGGGTCCTTTCGCTTTCCCCTATACCCCGCCCCTCTTCCCCCGAGGGGCGGATTTCGTCTATTGAAAGGCCTGCAGCAATGACGCCCCTGCCCCCGTCCGTGGTGGAGCTCGACGGCCCCTTTGAACACGAATTCCTCCACACGCGCGGCATCCGCCTCCACGCCGCGACTGCTGGCAATCCGGAGAATCCCCTCGTCGTGCTGTTGCACGGGTCCTTCGGCGGATGGTTCGACTTTAGGGATGTTATCGCAGTGCTTGCCGACGCCGGCTTCCACGTCGCCGCCCTCGACATGCGCGGCTTCGGAATGTCGGATAAGCCCCCTCTGGAACCCGGGCAAGATATTCGTGTCGCGGTGGGAGACGTCAGTGGTGCGATCCGGGCGCTAGGCCATGACGATGCTTTCCTCGTTGGTGCTGATACCGGTGGTGCGGTGGCGTGGGCGCTGGCGACGGAGCGCCCCGAACGTGTCCGGGGACTGGTGTCTGTTTCCGCCGCGCACCCGGCTGACCTGCGCCGCGCGATTGCTGCTCGCCCGTGGGATTTTGGGTGGGTACTCCTGCGCGCCACGCTATGCCGATTGGGATGGCTACACACGCCGCGATTGCTGATGCGCGAATCTACCTATCGCCGGGAAATGGATCTCGATGCGCTGGGGTCCTTCAGTGCTGACGCACGCGAGGAATCACTTCGCTTGCGCATTGCCGCTTCCCGGATTGGCAATGTGCGCCGCGGCATTTTGTGGAACCACCGTCTGCGCACGGCCGTCGTGCCGCTGAGTTGGCTCGACCTGACCGTTGCCGCGCCGGTGTTGTTCATCCATGCCGATCAATTGCTGTGGCGACCGGTGGCCCGCCGCGCAGCAAAGCGCTGCCGAGGGAGTTTTACCGCCACGACGATTCCCGGAACGAAGAATCTGCCCCTCCTGGAAAACCCGCGTGGGTTCGCCCAGACCCTCATCCAGTGGATGCGAAGTACGTAACATACATAGAAATTCAGTGTCCTACCCCACACAGGGGGTGGGGTACATTTTTATTCTTCTAGGAAAACGCAGGTCGGCGGCGAATACCTAGCAAACTATAGCTTTTATCACAGGACATATTTTCCGATTCCTTGTATGTAAGTCACGGCACACGGTAGCTTCATAACAAACCAAAACCACAGGTTTTCTACATCTTTCGCACCACGGAGGTCTAAGACCCACATGACGCTCAAGAAGACGCTTGCCGTTGTTTCCGTTGCCACCTTGCCGCTCACACTCGCGGCCTGTGGCGGCGATAATTCCGGCTCCACCGCTGCATCCGGTTCCGGCGACGGAATCATTGTTGTGAACGGCTCCGAGCCGCAGAACCCGCTGATTCCGGCCAACACCAATGAAGTTGGCGGCGGCCGCATCGTTGACTCGCTCTACTCCGGCCTCGTCTACTACGACGGCGACGGCGAAGCACAGAACGAGCTCGCCGAGTCTATCGAGCCGAACGATGACAACACCGAGTTCACCGTCAAGCTCAAGGAGTCCACCTTCTCCGATGGCTCCCCAGTCACCGCGAACAACTTCGTCGATGCGTGGAACTACGCCGTGGCTAACGACCAGCTCAATGCCTCCTTCTTCTCCAACATCAAGGGCTTTAAGGAGGGCGTCGAGAAGCTGGAGGGCCTCAAGGTCGTCGACGACCTCACCTTCACCATCGCCCTGAACAGCCCGGAGCAGAACTTCCCGGCACAGCTGGGCTACTCCGCGTTCTACCCGCTCCATGAGTCTGCGTACGACGACATGGATGCGTACGGCCAGAACCCGATCACCAACGGCCCGTACAAGCTGTCCGAGTGGAACCACAATCAAGACGCCACCGTCGTTCCGAATGAGGAATACAAGGGCGGCCAGACCCCGCAGAACGACGGCATTAAGAAGTTCGTCTTCTACGCCTCCCAGGACGCGGCCTACTCCGACCTACTGGCAGGCAACCTGGATGTCCTCGACGCCATCCCGGACGCCGCCTTCGACGTCTACGAGACTGACCTCGGTGAGCGCGCTGTAAACCAGCCCACCGCCGTGTTCCAGTCCTTCACCCTGGGAGAAAACCTTGAGCACTTCTCCGGCGAGGAAGGCGCCCTGCGCCGCCAGGCCATCTCCCACGCCATCAACCGCGAGGAGATCACCGAGACCATCTTCAAGGGCACCCGCACCCCGGCCAAGGACTTCACCTCCCCGGTTCTGCCGGGCTACTCCGAGGGCATCAAGGGCAATGAGGTCTTGGAATATGACCCGGAGAAGGCCAAGAAGCTCTGGGCAGAAGCAGACAAGATCAAGAAGTGGGACAACCCGAGCGTGGAGATTGCCTACAACTCCGACGGCGGCCACAAGAGCTGGGTAGACGCCACCACCAACTCCATCAAGAACGCCCTCGGCATCGAGGCCGTTGGCGCTCCGTACCCGGACTTCAAGTCCCTGCGCGATGAGGTCACCAACCGCACTATTAAGACCGCTTTCCGCACCGGCTGGCAGGCCGACTACCCGAGCCAAGGCAACTTCCTTGCTCCGCTTTACAGGACCGGCGGCTCCTCCAACGATGGCGACTACGCGAACTCGGACTTTGACAAGGCTCTCGACGAAGCCCTGACCGCCCACTCCGACGACGAGGCCAACAAGAAGTACATCGAGGCCCAGGAGGTCCTGTTCAAGGATCTGCCGGCCATTCCGCTGTGGTACGCCAACGCCACCGGTGGCTACTCCGAGAACGTCGACAACGTCGTCTTCTCCTGGAAGTCCCAGCCGGTGTACTACAACATCACCAAGAAATAAGCCTTCCCCTGGCTTTTTCTTAGGACCCCCGCAACCTTGGTGGAGCGGGGGTCTCCCCACGTTTTTACCCATAAGTGTGATTCGAAACGCTCTATAGATTTCTCTTAGCCTTGGTTCACACACTAAAATCCTTATGAGCTACGTGACGCCTGGTAACGGGGCGTCGACAAGCACCTGCCCACAAACGAGTAAAGGACCACACTATGCTGCGCTATATCGGGCGCCGAGTGCTCCAGATGATTCCGGTGTTCTTCGGAGCCACCCTGCTCATCTACGCGCTCGTCTTCTTGATGCCCGGCGACCCTGTCGAAGCCCTCGGCGGTGACCGCGGCCTTACTGAGGCTGCCCGCGCCCGCATCGAGGCCGAATACAACCTCGACAAGCCGTTCATCATCCAATATCTGCTCTATATCAAGGGCATCTTCATGCTGGACTTCGGCACGACCTTCTCCGGCGTGCCCGTGACCCAAGTGATGGCAAACGCCTTCCCGGTCACCGTCAAGCTCACTGTCATGGCCATCATCTTCGAGGCTGTCTTCGGCATCTTCTTCGGCGTTGTCGCCGGCATGCGCCGCGGCGGCTTCTTCGACTCCACCGTACTGGTCATCTCTTTGCTAGTCATCGCCGTGCCCTCCTTCGTCATCGGCTTCGTCTTCCAGTACCTCGTGGGCATCAAGTGGGGTGTTTTGCCGGTGACCGTCGGCGCGAACGCCACCGTGAAGTCACTCCTCATGCCGGCGATGGTGCTCGGCGCGCTGTCCCTGGCCTACGTCATCCGCCTGACCCGCCAGTCCGTGGCGGAGAACCTGCGCGCTGATTACGTGCGCACCGCACGCGCGAAGGGACTCTCCAACGGCGCGGTGACCCGCCGCCACGTGCTGCGCAACTCGCTGATTCCCGTGGCCACCTTCATCGGTGCTGACATTGGTGCGCTCATGACCGGTGCGATTGTGACCGAGGGCATCTTCGGCATCAACGGCGTCGGCGGCACTATGTACCAGGCCATCCTGCGCGGCGAGCCGACCACGATTGTGTCCTTTACGACGGTCCTGGTGATCATCTACATCATCGCCAACCTGCTCGTTGACCTCCTGTACGCCGTACTTGATCCGAGGATCCGCTATGCCTAACTTCGAGAAAACTACCCTCTACCCGGGCCAAGAGCACTTCGTCTCCGAAACCGACGAGACGGGCCTCGGCGCAGTCGACGCCGTCAAGGATGAATCCGCGCCTTCCTCCCAGTGGGGCGAAGCTTGGCGCTATCTGCGCCGCCGCCCACTGTTTTGGGTTGCGGCCGTCATGATTCTCGTCGCCGTCCTTATGGCCGTCGTCCCGGGCCTGTTTACCAATACGGACCCGCGCCTGTGCGAGCTGTCCAAGTCCCTCGCCCCGGCTGAGCCTGGCCACCCGTTCGGCTTTAACCGCCAGGGGTGCGATATTTACTCCCGAGTCATTTACGGTGCACGGGCATCGGTAGCCGTGGGTGTCCTCACCACGCTTCTCGTGGTGGTTCTGGGCTCCCTTATTGGTGCCGTCGCTGGCTACTTCGGCGGCTGGATCGACTCCGTGCTCTCCCGCATCACCGATATTTTCTTCGCTATCCCGCTGGTGCTGGCCGCCATCGTGGTCATGCAGATGTTCAAGGAGCACCGCACCATTATCACGGTGGTCTTAGTCCTCGGTCTCTTCGGCTGGGTGTCCATCGCCCGCATTACCCGCGGCGCGGTGGTCTCCATCAAGAACGAGGAGTTCGTCCAGTCCGCGCGCTCCATTGGAGCTTCGAACTGGCACATCCTGTTCAGCCACATCTTGCCGAACGCTGCCGCCCCCATCATTTCCTATGCCACCGTGGCGCTGGGTACCTACATCGTGGCGGAGGCTACCTTGTCCTTCCTGGGCATTGGTCTGCCGCCGACGTTCGTGTCCTGGGGCGGCGACATCTCCGACGCGCAGGCGTCCCTGCGCGTGGCCCCGGCAGTCCTGTTCTACCCGGCGGGCGCGTTGGGCCTGACCGTGTTGAGCTTCATCATGATGGGTGACGTCGTCCGCGATGCACTCGATCCGAAGGCGAGGAAGCGTTAATGACTAACCCACTTCTTGAAATGAAGGACGTCCAGATCTCCTTCACCACATCTACCGGTGTGGTTGAAGCAGTGCGTGGCGTCAACATGTCCATCTACCCGGGCCAGTCCGTGGCCATCGTGGGCGAGTCCGGCTCCGGCAAGTCCACCACGGCGATGTCCATCTTGGGCCTGCTGCCGGGCACCGGTAAGGTCACCGGCGGCCAGATCCTCTTCGAGGGCGAGGACATCACTCACTACAACAACAAGCAATTCGAGTCGCTGCGCGGTGACAAGATTGGCCTGGTCCCGCAGGATCCGATGTCCAACCTCAACCCGGTGTGGCGCATCGGCACGCAGGTCGAGGAATCCCTCAAAGCTAACAACGTCGTGGAGGGCTCCGAGCGCCACAAGCGCGTCGTCGAGCTGCTGGAAGAGGCCGGGCTTCCCGACGCCGAACGCCGCGCCAAGCAGTATCCTCACGAGTTCTCCGGCGGTATGCGCCAGCGCGCGCTCATCGCTATTGGCCTCGCCGCACGCCCGAAGCTGCTCATCGCCGACGAGCCGACGTCCGCACTTGACGTGACGGTGCAGAAGACCATCCTTGACCACTTGGATCACCTCACTGAAGAGCTGGGCAACGCGGTGCTCTTCATTACCCACGACCTGGGCCTGGCGGCGGAGCGCGCTGAGCACCTCATCGTGATGCACCGCGGCCGCATCGTCGAGTCGGGCCCCTCGCGCGAGATTCTGCGCTCCCCGCAGCACCCGTACACGCGCCGGCTTGTCGACGCCGCCCCCTCCCTCGCCTCCTCCCGCATCCGCGCCGCCAAGGAGGCCGGCGTGGAAGCGAAGGAGCTGAAGACCGGCGAGGCCGCTGCTGCCGACGGCGCCCACGGCAGCGCCGGAACCTCTGCGGCGGAGCCTGGTTCCGCTGTGCCGCTTTCCGCGCAGTCAGCGACCTCTGATGCCACAGCGCCAGGCGCTGCGGAGCCGGTAATTTCGGTGCGCAACCTGACCAAGGAGTTCAACATCCGCGGCCAGCGCGGCGAAAAGAAACACCTCAAGGCCGTGGACGATGTCTCCTTCGACATCCGCCGCGGCACCACCTTGGCCTTGGTGGGCGAGTCTGGTTCCGGCAAGTCCACGGTGGCCAACATGGTGCTGGGCTTGCTGGAGCCAACCTCCGGCACCATCGAATTCGAAGGCCGCGATACGTCGACGCTGTCCAAGAACGAGCTGTTCAAGCTCCGCCGCAAGATGCAGGTGGTCTTCCAGAACCCCTATGGCTCGCTGGACCCGATGTACTCGATTTATAAGTGCATCGAGGAACCCCTCGCCCTGCACAGGGTTGGTTCCCGCAAGGAACGCGAGGCCCGAGTGGCCGAGCTTCTCGACATGGTCTCCATGCCGCGCTCGGCTATGCGCCGCTACCCCAACGAGCTGTCCGGCGGTCAGCGCCAGCGCATCGCCATTGCCCGCGCGTTGGCGTTGAAGCCGGAGGTCATCGTCCTCGATGAGGCCGTCTCCGCCTTGGATGTGTTGGTGCAGAACCAGATCATCCAGCTGCTGGCCGAACTTCAGTCCGAGCTCAGCCTCTCCTATCTCTTCATTACCCACGATCTCGCGGTGGTCCGCCAGACTGCCGATGACATCGTAGTTATGAAGAAGGGCCAGGCCGTCGAGCAGGGCACCGCCGACGACATCTTCGAGAACGCCCAGCAGGACTACACCCGCAACCTCATCAATTCGGTTCCGGGTATGCACCTGGAAATCGGTACCGGCCACTAGCCTGCGCTTAGCGACGCCCCCAACCCGCCAACCTCCTCTGGTCGGCGGGTTTCATCGTCTCTGCATTCACCTCGGCCAAATCCAGGATCGCCGATGTGCCCGCTGACCATGGTGTGGTTGGCGGGTTTCGTCGTCTCCGCGCTTGCCTCGACTAGCTGCGGGATCGCCGATGTGCCCGCTAACCGTGGTGTGGTTGGCGGGTTTCGGCGTCTCGGCGTGGGTGCCAAGCTTCAGCTTGCACCCGGTGGGTCGGGTGGTTGCCCTGTTCCTGGCGGTGGGTCGGGTGGTTGCTCTGTTGTTTGTCGTGCTGCTTTCTCAGAAGCGAGTCGGGCTGTGGCTTCTTGGTATTCGGGCATGGCGGTAATCGGCACACCCCAGGGCGGGATGTAGCTCACCCCAGTATTCAGCCGGAACATGTAACCCCTGCCTGTGGGGCGTTTAGGGTCATCGTCGTTAATACCGTTGTGGTAGGCGCACAAGAAGGTGAGGTTTTTGAGGTTAGTAAAACCTCCTGCTTGCCAGGGGATGAGGTGGTGGACTTCGCAGTAATCAGCGGGTTTGTTGCAGCCGGGCCTAGAGCAGGTTTGGAATTCAGCTGCCAGGCTGATGCGTTGTTTCCAGCTGGCATGCCGCTGAATCCTATAAGAGTTAACAGGTCCTTCCAAAGGGTGGATGAGGGTGGCGTAGCCAATCTCAGCAAACTTGTAGGCCAAAAAGTCTGCCCCGGTCATGCGCCCGCCGTTGGTGAGGTTAAGTTCGATTTCCTCCCCATCACCGTTAATAATTTGGTCGAGCTCGTTGAGAGTGACAACGACTTGAGCATGTACGGCGGGTTTGGTGCCAATACCACCGGTGACAATGACGGTGCGGGCAGCATCAAGCAGGTTTGTTTTATTAACGGATTCTAACGTGCCTCGGATATCGGCGATGACAGTCGGGGCGTCGGTGATGGTGATGGAGTTCGGGCCCTTGGATCGGTAGGTGAAGCGTACTCCGGGTTTAGCGGTGCGCTTGGACTGAAGTTCTTTTAGGCGGGTGGTGGCAACCTGGCGGATACGGTGAGCAGGGGTGCCAGCAAGCTTGATGCGTAGGTTCCAGGCATCAAGGTCTTTTTTCACTTTGGCGGTGTAGGACTCAATCAGGGCAAGAACGCTAAGGCTATGTTTCTGTGCCACCGCAGCAGCACGGGCTTTGCGTTGTTTGCCGGTAAAGCGAGTTTGCCCGAAGTAGGTGCGGTGAAGGTGGGCGAGTTCTGTAGCATCGGCGGTGTCGGCGCCGAGCGTGCGGAGCTCATCGGGTGAGCTGGATGCTTGTTCCACTAGCGCGATCCCCGAGTTGCGGTAGTGGAAGTAGGTTTCTAATACCCCCATGCGCCAAAGACTAAAACACCTCAGGCACGCGCGCAACAGTTAGCCGACGCAGGAGCCGGTGGGGGTGGCGTCGTCAAGCAAAGTGACGTCACCAACGTGGCCGCGCACCTCGTCCGCGGTGAGGGCATAGCCGGTGTCGGAATCCTCCACGGACGCACCAAACACCACGCCCAGCACCTGGCCCTCCGGGGTAATCATCGGGCCACCGGAATTGCCCTGCCGGATGTTGCCGCGCACGGTGTAGGCGTCGCGCTCCACGCGGCCGGTGGAGTAGATGTCCGGCCCGGCGATGGTGAGGCGGTCCCGAATACGCGCGGTCTCCGCGCTGAACGGACCAGACTGCGGGAATCCCAGAACAACTGCGTCATCGCCGGTCACCGCAACATCCTCTGCCCACGGAAGGGGCTCCAAGCCCAGGCCCGGGCTATGCAGCACAGCAATGTCCACGTCCGAGTTGTAATACACCACGTCCGCTTCCTTCAGCCCCAACACCGTATCGAGGCGCACCTTATCCGTACCGGCCACAACATGCGCATTCGTGATGACGTAATCCGGCTCCGTAACAAAACCCGAGCCCATAAGGCGCCGCGAACAAGCCTCAGCGTCACCCAGAACGTGGATGACAGAAGGCCGGACGCGCTCCAGCAGCTCCGGGTCCCCAATCTCTAGCTCAGGGGCCTCCACCTCGACGTCCGTGCCGGATCGTTCCCACGGCGACACCAAAGGCGGAAGGCCGGAATCGTTGAGCATGGCTGCCAGACCATTGGGCAACGAAGCTAAACGGTCAGGAGCGGCGGCGTTAAGGCCGCTGAGAATACGCGATTCACGCAGCGCCTGGCCTGGCTGCCCACCCAGGTTGGAGGCCAACGGCAGGGACACCAACCAAATCACCACAACCGCCGCCACCGACTGGAAGACCGCACCGATGGAAGAATCCACGCGCTGCCCCGAGCGCGTGCGCATACGATCCCGCAACGCCGCGCCTAGCGACGCCCCCACCAACTGCCCCAGCCCCACCAACAGAATAAGCACGCCGACAGCCAGCAGGAAACGCACTGCTGGCTGGTCCGCCAGTTGCATCGCCGCTGGGGCGGCGACCGTTCCGAGCACCAGACCTGCAATGACACCTACCGCTGCAAGCACGGCGGTCAGCGCACCCTGACGCCAGCCCACGCGCACGGCGAGGAGCACGGCAATCACAATGGCGATGTCAACAGCTAGGGACACGGAGAACACTTTCACGCAAAGGCAGCAGAACTAAACTATCTTCTCATTATTAAGTGAGCGAGTGAGTGATTCACGCAGATCATGGACCTTATTTTTATCCCACTCTACGGACCAGCCTGCATGATCCATCAATCCCGATAACACCCCCGCAGTAAAGCCCCACACCAGGTAGCCTCGCGACCGAAAGGCTGGCCCCTTCCAGCGGCTGTTCCCCACCATCATGCGGTTTGCCGGGTCTGCCAGCTCCCGCAGCGGGACGGTGAAGACATCATCGGTCTCGGCAGGGCTGGCCGGCCACACAGTGCCGGGAGTATGCCAGTAGGCCAAAACCGGGCTCACCGTGTTGCCGGTCGCCCGGATGTCCAGCTTTCCCCACTGCTCCAAAGGCGTGACCGTGGAGCGGTCGAGGCCGGTTTCTTCTTCGGCTTCGCGCAGGGCGGCGTCGACAAGCGAGGCGTCCCCCTCATCCCTGCGCCCGCCGGGAAAGGCAATCTGGCCGGAGTGCGAGCGCAGCGACGGCGAACGGTGCGTGAGCAGCACTTCGCCATCCTCGAAGCTCTCGCCTTTGAGCAGCACTAACACCGCCGATTCACGGCGACGTTTCGCGGGCCTCACATGGTGGATGAGGCGCTCTTGCACTGTGCGCGTATCGACGCCCAGTGCCGGACGCAACCATTCAGGGGCACGGGCAGGGTGAAGGCAACTCACTCGAGCACCTCATCGATAGCCTCTTCTAACTCCTTAGTAGAGGTGAAAGGTTTGACGAACTTTTCCACGACCTGGCCATCGCGCACCACCAGCGTGATGGGGATGACCCCCGGCAGACCGAGCTCGCCGGCAAAAATGCCCTTTTCATCTTGATAACTGGGAATATCAACACCAAGGTCACCCAGGAGTGCCGCGCCGTTTGCCGCGTTCGGGTCTGCGTGCACGCCGACGACATTCCACGTGGAGTGCGAGCGCGCAATGTCTTGGAAGAAGGGCAGCTCTGTTCGGCACGGCTCGCACCACCAGGCCCACACGGTGACGATTTGGATATTCTTCGCTGCGGCCGTGCTGGCGGCACCCAGGCACGGCAGCTCCACCCCGGCGATGGGGCCTTCCGGGCACTTGGGGCGCGAAGCCACGTCCGCTTCTTGAGATTGCGGCACGGCAACTTCCGGCTCATCATTCTCAAGGAGGTTGACCACGCCGACCAGCGCGAGTGCCGCCAGGATGCTGATGGCAATGATGCTGACCTTCACGTATCGAGGCCACCCGGAGTATTGGCTCATTGCTCCACCTTAACCCCGCGACGGGCACCACGGGGCAAGGACGCAGGCCCCACACCGCGGCGAACGGGCGGTGCAGACGCGCCGGCCGTGGAGAATGACTTGGTGAGAAAACGCGGTCTGCTCGTCTTCGGGCACGAGCTTGGCGACGTCTCTCTCAATCGCCCGCGGCGTCTTCGCCTTGGTCAGGCCTAGGCGCTGGCTCAGTCGCGTGACGTGCGTATCCACGGTGATACCAGGAAGACCAAAGGCGTTGCCGCGGACGACGAGAGCGGTTTTGCGGCCGACTCCCGGAAGCGATGTGAGCTCATCGATGCCGTGCGGAACCTGGCCATCGAATTCGCCGACAAGTTTCTCCCCGATGCCGATGAGGTGGCCGGCTTTTGCTCGCTGGAAGCCCAGCGGGCGCAGGATGCTCTCCAATTCCGTTCGGTCGGCCGCAGCATAGTCTGGGGCGGTGGGGTAGGTCGCGAAAAGGTGCGGAGTGACCTGGTTGACGCGTTCATCCGTGCATTGCGCCGACAGCACCGTGGCGACGAGAAGCTCGAGCGCGTTGGAAAAATTTAGCTCACAATCAGCGTCCGGGTATTCCGACGCGAGGGCAGCGCGGATGTGGTCGGCGCGCTCAGCGGTAGCGGTGGAGTCGCGGTGATTGTCGAGAGGCATGCGTCTCATTCTACTGGCGGCCGGGTAAGGTGGGACGCATGATTTCGCTTGTTCTGCTTGTCCCGCTGGGCCTCGCGCTCTTTGCCATTCTGATGGAAAAGCTTGAGGCAAATGCCTTCGAGAACTAGTTATCTTCTCATACCGTGTGATTATTTCTCAGCCCGCTGGAAAAGGTGACAAATTACACTGTATGATATTGGACAGTGCCTCTTGACGCACTGCCAGAGCAGCTGCGTCAACAACAAACACAACTTGCTTGCGTGTGCATCAATCCATCCTCTGCGCAGGCTTTAAGGAGTAACAGTGGAAGGCGTACAGGACATCCTCTCTCGCGCTGGAATTTTCCAAGGCGTTGACCCAGTGGCAGTTCAGAATCTGATTGAGCAGATGGAGACTGTCCGCTTCCCGCGCGGCACCACCATCTTCGATGAGGGCGAGCCGGGTGACCGTCTCTACATCATCACCTCGGGCAAGATTAAGCTTGCTCGCCACGCCCCGGACGGTCGTGAGAACCTTCTGACGGTGATGGGCCCGTCCGATATGTTCGGCGAGCTGTCCATCTTCGATCCGGGCCCGCGCACCTCCTCCGCTGTGTGCGTCACCGAGGTCACCGCCGCAACGATGAACTCTGAGATGCTCAAGCAGTGGGTTGGTGACCACCCGGCGATTGCCCAGCAGCTTCTTCGCGTGCTGGCGCGTCGCCTGCGCCGTACCAACGCTAACCTGGCTGACCTCATCTTCACCGACGTGCCTGGCCGCGTAGCAAAGACCCTGCTGCAGCTGGCCAACCGCTTCGGTTCCCAGGAAGGCGGCGCCCTGCGCGTCAACCACGACCTCACCCAGGAAGAGATCGCCCAGCTGGTCGGTGCTTCCCGTGAGACCGTGAACAAGGCCCTGGCTACCTTTGCCCACCGCGGCTGGATTCGCCTCGAGGGCAAGTCGGTGCTCATCGTCGATACCGAGCACCTCGCCCGCCGCGCGCGCTAACCTGTGGCGCGCTGGAAGCGCCGCATAAGGAACCATAAGGAACGCTGAGGGCGTTCCACGCGCACCACTGCATACGAAAAAGTCCCCCGGAAATCCGGGGGACTTCGTGGTTTTCGGCTTACTTCTCAGCGTCGAGGTACTTTAACGCGGTCCGCGTGGACTGCTCGGCCGCGTGGCGCAGGACCGGGTCAACGTCGTCATACATCTCATCCACCAACGTCTTGACGTCGACATCCTCACCCAAGCGGGAACGAACTTCCTTGATCTGGTTGAGGCGGTGGTGACGGCGGTCGATGTATTTACGGGCAAACGCCGAGGTGTCCTCCAAGTCCGGACCATGGCCCGGGAACAGCGGAACGTCCTTGCCGCGCTCCTCCAAGAGGTCCAAGGTCTTGAGGTAATCGCCCAAGTCACCATCGGTCTCAGAGAGCAAGACGGTGTGACGGCCGGCCATAGTGTCACCGGTGAGGATGCCCTCCAGGGTGGAGTTCTTGGCTTCGTCGGACCACACGAAGAAACAGGTGGAATCAGCAGTGTGGCCTGGAGTGTGGACGACCTCAAGTTGGGGGGTGACGCCGTCGATGTCGATCACTTCACCGTCGACAAGCGCGTCGGCCCCATTGCAGTAGTTCGGGTCGAAAGAGCGGATCGGAGCGCCGGTGAGCTGGCGCAGGCGCTGCGCACCCGACGCGTGGTCATCGTGACGGTGGGTCAGAAGGATCAGCGCAACCTCGCCCGCCTTGGCGGTGACGACGTTAAGGTGACCCTCGTCCTCGGGACCCGGATCAACAACAATGGCGCGGGAATCCTCCCCCGCACGAATAATCCACGTGTTGGTGCCTTCCAGAGCGGTGTAGCTGGGGTTATCACACAGCACGACACCGACGGACTTGCTCACGGGACGCAATTGGCTATATGCAGGATGCTCCATGGTTCTAACCCTATCCGATTACTCAGCGATTTCTACGATGACTTCGATCTCAACGGGAGAGTCCTTCGGCAGCACCGCCACTCCCACGGCAGACCGTGCATGCACACCGGCCTCGCCAAAGAGCTCTCCCAAGAATTCCGAGGCACCATCAATAACCGCGGCCTGCTCAGCGAAGGAAGGATCCGAGGCGACGAAGCCCACGACCTTAACCACGCGGGTGATGTTATCCATCCCCACTTCAGCATCAATGGCCGCGAGCGCATTGAGGGCCGCAGTGCGAGCCAGCTCCTGGGCGCGTTCAACGGAAACTTCCGCGCCAACCTTTCCTGTGGCAGGCAGCTCGCCGTCAACGACGGGCAGCTGGCCAGAGGTCCACACCTGGCCGCCCACACGGGTGGCAGGGACATATGACGCGAGCGGAGCGGCAACGGATGGGAGCTCGATGCCGAGCTCCTCCAGACGTGCGCGCGCAGTCATTTAGGATTCCTCCAGCGGGCGCTTAAAGTAAGCAACCACGTTTTCCGGGTTCATACCCGGGGTGATGGTGACGAGCTCCCAGCCGTCTTCACCCCAGGAATCCAGGATTTGCTTGGTTGCGTGAGTAAGGACCGGCGCAGTGGCATATTCCCATTTAGTCATGGGTCCCATGCTACTAAAATCCGGCGCTTAAATCCCGACTAATTCGCCACCTTCTGCAAGGTAGTGCGCCCAGCTGGTGATGTGCGGATTCTTGCGCAAAAGAGCGCGGCGCTGACGTTCCGTCAGGCCACCCCACACGCCGAACTCGACCCGATTATCCAGGGCGTCCGCGCGGCATTCATTGAGCACCGGGCAGTGACGGCAAATAACTGCTGCCTTGCGCTGCTCAGCGCCGCGCACAAACAGGGCATCTGGGTCGCCGTTGCGACACTTGGCTTGGGTAACCCACTCACCACGTTCGGTGGTCGAAGAGGCATTCTTTACCATTGCGGACCGTCCTGCACCTTTTACACTGACTGTCATGGCTAGGTAACTCCTTCCAAGCTCCCATCCCGCCCCATCAAAGTGAATAACCCTCAACAAGACGGAATATTATGTACTCACCGTTAGTCTATTCACTAACCGGTATGCCTGTCTAATAGGTCACACTTTAGGGGGGTCTCCCGGATTAGCCTCAAAGCACGTAGTGTGTGGAGGGTGACTGTCATCAAATCCCTGGGAAAGCTCATCTTCTCCACAGCACTGGTGGGCCTCCTCATCGCCCTCGCACTAGCCCCCATCGCGGGTGTGAGCGGTGTGGCCGTAGCCAGGACCAACGAGACGATGCAATCGGATATTCAGGATCTCACCGACGGCGACACACCGGGCGTGAGCACTATCCTGGACGCCAAAGGCAACACCTTGGCCTATATCTTTGAGCAGCGCCGCCATTCGGTGCAGCCCGATGAGATTTCGGATGCCATGAAGCAGGCCATGGTGGCCATCGAGGACCGCCGCTTCTACGAGCACGAAGGCGTGGACCTGCAGGGTAACTTCCGTGCGCTGTGGACCAACTTGGCGGCAGGTGGCGTCTCCCAGGGCGCATCCACCATCGACCAGCAGTACGTGAAGAATTACCTCCTGCTCGTCAACGCCACCACCGACGAGGAGCGCCAGGCCGCCACGGAACAGTCCGTGGCCCGCAAGCTACGCGAGATGCGCATGGCAACCGATATTGATGCGAAGCTTTCCAAGGATGAGATCCTCACGAACTATCTCAACCTCGTTCCTTTTGGTAACCACTCCTTCGGCGTAGAGGCGGCTGCCCGTACCTACTTCGGCACCGATGCCGCGCACCTCACCGTGCCCCAGTCCGCCATGCTGGCTGGAATGGTGCAGTCTTCCGAATACCTCAATCCTTATACCAATGAGGAAGAAGTACGGGACCGCCGCAACGTCGTCCTACAGGCCATGGTCAACAACGGCTCCCTCTCTCAGGAGGACGCCGATAACTTTGCCCAGCAGCCCCTCGGCGTGCTTGATAGCCCGGCCACCTTGCCCAACGGCTGCATCGGCGCCGGTGACCGCGGCTTCTTCTGCGACTATGTCTTGAGCTACCTCGCCGACAAAGGCATCGACCGTGAGCACTTGGCTCGCGGTGGCCTCACCGTCAAGACCACGCTAGACCCAGATATTCAGGACCAGGCACTGAACGCAGTGCGTAGTCACACGGCGCCGGATGCGGCGGGCGTGGCGGAAGTGATGAACGTCGTCAAGCCCGGCACTGACTCCCGCAAGGTCTTAGCCATGGTGTCTTCCCGCACCTACGGCCTGGATTTGGAGAACAATGAGACCCTGCTGCCACAGCCGAACTCACTCGTGGGCAATGGCGCAGGTTCCGTATTCAAGCTCTTTACGGCCGCGGCCGCGCTCGAATCGGGCTATGGCATCAAAGACCGCCTCGCCGTTCCGAAGCGCTACGAAGCAGAAGGCCTTGGTTTCGGCGGCGCGGAGAACTGTCCGCCAAACAAGTACTGCGTGGAAAATGCGGGCAGCTATGCCTCCACGATGACGCTGCAGGATACATTGGCCTACTCCCCCAACACCCCCTTCATCGAGCTCATCGAGCAGCTCGGAGTAGAACAAGTGGTGGACATGGCCGTGAAACTGGGCCTGCGCTCCTACGAAGACCCGGGCAGCTATGACGGAAATTCCTCCATTGCGGATCACATCAAGGAATCCAACCTGGGTTCCTTCACCCTGGGCCCCACGGCGGTCAATGCGCTGGAGCTATCTAATGTGGGCGCCACGGTGGCCTCAGAAGGCATGTGGTGCGAGCCGAACCCCATCGAGGAAGTCACGGATGCCCACGGCAACGAGGTCTACCTCAAACACACGCCCTGCGAGCGCGCGGTGGGCAAGGAAGTGGCCAAGGCGCTGGAGAACAACATGACGGCCGATACGGAGAAGGGCACGGCGGCGGCATCGGCACGCGCGGCGGGCTTCCGCGGCCAGGCAGCAGCCAAGACGGGTACCACGGAGTCCAACCAGTCCTCGGCTTTCCTGGGTTTCAACTCGGCGGTGGCAGCCGCGCCGTATATCTACAATGACGGCACGACGACGACCCCGCTGTGTACCGGCCCGGTGCGTCAGTGCGGGAGCGGCAACCTCTTCGGTGGCCTTGAGCCGGCAGCGACGTTCTACACCATGGCGGTACGCGTGCCGGAGGCAGCACAGGGCACGGTGCCGGACTATGACCGCGCCTATGATTCGGGTACGGTCTCGCCGCTTATCGACGGTTTGAAGGGCAAGTCCGAAAGCCAAGCCCGCTCTGCTTTGGAGAAGGCCGGCTACACGGTTAAAACCACAGAAGTGGCCGCCCCTGGTGTGGGCTACGGCAAGGTGGTGCGCGTCATCACGGGCGCGTCCGGCACCAAGAAAGGTGCGGAAGTAACGCTGCAGCTTTCCGACGGCTCCTCGGCCACCACCTCAGAGGATGGCTCCACGACGAGCGCCCCCAACTACCAGCCGCCTGCTAACAACGGCGGCGGTGAGGGCGATCAGCAGCCCGAACAGCCAGAGCCGCTCATCAATCAAGATGACGTGGACCGCTTCACCAACGATGTGCGGGATTTCTTCGGGCTTTAGCGCAATGAGCGCGTTAGTTCAGAGCAGCCTTGACTGCGGTAGATAGGCGCTTGCCGTCGGCGCGGCCAGCAGCTTTCGCGTTAGCAACCTTCATGACGTTGCCCATCTGTTTGATGGTGACCGGCTCGCCGGACTCTTTTTCCACCTCGGCGATGGATTCGGCGACGAGGGCGTTCAGGGAGTCGTCGTCAAGCTGCTCGGGCTGGTAGGCCTCGAAAAAGGGGACGTCGACAAGCTCGGCCTCCGCCAACTCCGGACGGCCATTCTCCGCATACACCTCAGCGGACTCGCGGCGCTTCTTAATCTCACGGGCAATGACCTTGAGTACATCTTCATCCGTGATCTCGTGGCGGGAACCGGTGGTTTCTTCCGCCTGAATGGCAGACAGGAGGGAACGGATAGCGGACGTGCGGGCCTTGTCCTTGGCCTTCATCGAGGTCTTGAGGTCGGCGCGGATAGTTTCTTTCAACTCACTCATGCCCTTCAATCTACGCTAGCTCTCCCAGGTAGGGTGGGGAGGGTGAAGATTTTCCCCATCCTTGGCGGACTCGCCGCCGCAGGCCTGGGTGCTGCCGCGTGGGCGCACTCGGAGCTCACCAAGTTTGAGCTCAAGGAGTACACGCTGCCTCTGCTGGAGCCCGGCACGCTGCGCGAGGAGCCAGAATTCCGCATCCTGCACGTCTCCGACCTCCACATGATTCCGGGCCAGCGCGCCAAAATCGAGTGGGTATCGGACCTTGACCGCCTCGACCCACACCTGGTGATCAACACCGGCGATAATCTCTCCGACGAGCGCGCGGTCCCCGAGGTCCTCCGCGCCCTGGGCCCACTGCTGAGCCGCCCGGGAATGTTCTGTTTTGGCACCAACGACTATTGGGCACCGCGCATCCCGAATCCCTTCAACTACCTGATTGGAAAGAAGAACGAACCTTCTTACGTGAACCTGCCGTGGAAGGGCATGCGCGCGGCGTTTCTCGAGCACGGCTGGCACGACGCCAACCAGGCCCGTGTGGAATTCAAGGTCGGCGACGTCCGCCTGGCTGCCGCCGGTGTGGACGACCCGCACCATGATTTGGATGACTACTCGGAAATCGCCGGCGCCCCGAACGAGGACGCTGACCTCTCCCTAGCGCTGCTCCACTCCCCGGAACCGCGGGTCCTAGAGAAGTTCGCCGCTGACGGCTACCAGCTGTCACTGTCTGGCCACACGCACGGCGGCCAGCTGTGCCTGCCGTTTAAGGTGCTGGGCTCGCGCTCCATCGTGACCAACTGCGGTATCGACCGTGCCCGCGCGCAAGGTTTGCACCAGTTCGGCCCCATGTTTATGCACGTCTCCAACGGCCTGGGCACCTCCAAGTTCGTTCCCTTCCGCGTGTTCTGCCGCCCATCGGCCACGCTGCTGCGCATTACCGAGAAGTCCGCTTCAGCAACCTAAGACCTTTAAAGGCCACCTGAGAAAGCCCAAACACGCTGCCGTTTTGTCCTTTCGACCCGGGGTGCGTTACAGTAATCCGGTACCGCTTAGAGCGAGACACCGGGATATGGCGCAGCTTGGTAGCGCGCTTCGTTCGGGACGAAGAGGTCGCAGGTTCAAATCCTGTTATCCCGACCACTAAACCCGCAGGAAACTGCGGGTCTTTTTCGTTTTCTCTGTCGGGGCTAGAAGCTAGAGGAACCACCCGAACCGGAAAAGCCCGAGCTAAACCCGCTGTTGACGCCGCCGCTGCTGCCGGAGGAAGAGTCGCGCGCGGAGATGGCGTCACTGTCCCACGTGCTCACGGTATAGAACGGCACATAGCCGTTGTAGCCGGCACCGGCGAAGAAGGTGGAGTCATAGATATGCGTGCGCTCAGGGCGCTCATCGGCCTCGTTGCGCTTCTGCAGCTGGCTCTGCAGGTGCTCCGAGAGCAGCGCAGAGCGGTCAAGGATGTCAAGGTAGCGCTCCATAAACTGCGGGTGGTTGGGTTCGTTGGACAGCGCCATGGCGGCGTCTTCTAATTCCTTGGCATGGCGCTCAGCCTGCGAGTCAATATCGGACGCGACGTACGACGCTTGTGCCAAATCCTTGCCTAGCTCATAAAGCTCGTAGCGGCGAGCATCAGCATCGGCGTTTTCGATGCGGTGCAGCTTCTCAATGTTGGTCTCCGCCGTATCAACGCGCTCGCACAGCAAACGCGCATGAGCAAGTTCCTCCGCACGCTCTCGGAACTGCTCGTCGGGAGCATCCGCAGGCATGGACATGAAGGAGCCGACGGTGCGGTCAAGGGCTAGGAAGTCATCGCGCAGCCCTTCCCAATCCTCACGCAAACGTTCATCCACAAGGCCGGATTGCAGCGAGTTTGCGCGGATATCAATCGATTCGAGGCGCTGTGCCACGTCGGTATAGGTCTGGGACACATAATCCCAATCCTCGCGCGCCTGCTGTGTCTTCTTCTGCCGGCTGCGGCGTGCGCCGGCCGCGATGCCTGCACCCGCGCCACCGACGCCCAGGCCCGCCACGCCGAGGCCAATGGCCGCCCCAATGCGCCCATCTTTCGCGCTCTCGTACTGGGCATCCGCAGCACGGTCCACGTCGATAGCAGCCGCCGCACCCGCAAAGAGACCAGCAGGAATGTTGTCATCCCGCACGCCCGGCTTGATAGCTTCGATGGACCGCTCCAAATGGCCGTCACCTTTGCGCAGCTTCATCTGCCCGGCCACGTCCTCACCCGCGAAGACGAAGGCCTGCCGCGGGTCGAGGCCCACGCCGACGAAGACCTGGCCATCAGCAAACTTGTCCTTGCCGATGAGCTCCGGGTGATTATCACGCAAGTACTCCTCCACGGAGTCGTTGACGTTTTCTTTGTTCTTAGCAAAGACCACGTAGTGCAGTCCTTGGACCACGTCGGGGGCGGCGATCCGGGAGACGTCGCGAAGCATGCGCTCTTCTTCCTCCTGGGTGAGCACATCGTCTGGGTCCATGATGTCAGCCTGCACCTCACGCTGCGCGGGCTGCATGACGTAGTCGGAGCGTTCAGGCGCATCGAAGGCCGCCAAGCTCGCACCCGCGCCGATTCCCCCGAGCAACAGACCGCCCACCATGGCCGCACCGACGATGGCGTCGACCGACGTTACTTTGGGGCCACAGCTGGCGGCAAAAGGTTTGATATCGCGAGAGTCAGTCACGGTGATTCTCCAATTCTTCAGCATTCAGTGCCGCCAATTTTACCCCCACAACGGGAAACGACGCGGTGCCCCTACAGCAGCCGCGTCGCCCCTATTCCCTATCACTCACAACGGATTGGAGAAACCGTTTGCCTACCCCCTAAGTAGGCTTTGTGAGCAATTCCAACTCTAGCACTATTTCCCCTCGCAGCAATACGAAAATCAATAAAATCGTAGTATCTTAGCGCCCTGCTCAGTCTGCGTCGATAACGCGAGGCCTTGAGCTAGGCTTTTGCTTCGCTGCGGCGGCGAACGGGTGCCCCCACAACCCAGACGGATACGACGATAATTACCCCCAAAATCGCCATCGCGGCAAAAAGCTGCGGGGAGTTTCCCCCGTTGCCCGCCACAGTGATGGCAGAGGTTGCCCACTGCATGGGAAAGAGGTGCACGAGCGCGCTCATCGCGGCGTTAAGGTCCGTGCCGGTCGAGGCCGCTTTCCATGCCCAGCCTACGATTCCTACCTGGACCAGACCCAGCAGGATCCCCAGACCCCAGCCGGGAAGACCCAGGCCGCGCACGAGGGCATACACCGCGCTTGCCGACGCCACCCCGGCCCCCACCGCCGCAAGTGCCGCCCACGCCACAGCAGCAACGGTCACGCCGGTGGCCAGCAAAGCGGTCAAGAGCCCAACCACCACACCGATGACTACCCCGCCCGCGATGAGAGCCAGAAGGCGGCGCTCCACGCGGGTCAGCAGCGCGCCCAGCACACCACCGCCGAGGACGGCGAGTGCGGCCAGCAGCATCGCCACGATGGGGCTCAACAGCTGCGCGGGACCATCCTGCGCCTCTGCGGGTCCAGCTACGGTGGGCAGGGCACGTTGGGCGCCTTGGACTTTGTTCCTATTCTGCTGGGCCATGCCGTCAACCTTTTCGGCACCGGCCACCAACTCGTCAACGCCTTTGAGCGCCTCATCTACCTTGGCGTTGAGCTCACCAATTCCGGCATTGAGCTGCTTCGCTCCCTCCGCTGCCTGGTACACACCATCGTGATAGGCGTAGCCGTTCACGGAGAGCTGATTGGACAGCTCACGCGAACCATCCTTGAGCTGGATGAGCTGGTCCTGGACGGACTGGTCAAACTGGAAGTTCTCCACCTGGGAGCGCAGATCACCGAGCTGTGAGCGGATCTCCTTCGCCTCGTCTGAGTTGTTGCCGTCGAGGTCCTTCACGGTGCCGTCAATGGCTTCGAGGATTTGGCCGCGGACTACGCCGAGGCCGACGACTTGATCGACGGCGCCGCCGACACCGTCGGCAAGCTCAGTGGCACCAGTGCCCAACTGCGCGGTGCCTGACTGGAGCTGCACGAGACCGTCGTAGAGTTCCTGCGAGCCACCCGCCAGCTGGTCGACGCCACCACCCAGCTCGCCAGCTCCGTCCTTGAGCTGCCCCGTGCCGTCCGCAAGCTGCTGCGTACCGTTGGCCAAGAAGCCCGCCTGGGCGTTGGCCTCGGTGAGGGCACGAGCGACGTCGTAAAGCTCAGCGGGGTCAATTGTGCCGTCACTGGGGGCACCGGCTTGCTCCTGCGACCACGCCTGCGCCGGCTGCCACTGGGACGCAGTGGCAACGATTGCGCCGACGATGAGCGGCACGAGGAGGAGGGCGGCGATCAACAGCGAGCGGGTACCCACTGGGCGGTCGGCATCAGCAGAAGAAGCGAGGCGTGAGGTCATGGTATAGAAACTATCGCCCACGCTGGGCAAAAAGCATCAGGCGCGCGGAAAGACCCCGCTAGTACCGTGCTGTTCGGTAACTATCGGGGCCTTAATGCACTGCCTTAGCGCTCTCGCGCTAGTGCGTTACTTCTTCTGCGCGAAGAGCTCACGCACGCGCTTGCCCAGCTGCGGGGAAACGGCATCCCAGTAGGCGTAGACGCGCTCCTCGGTCTCCGGGGACACGCCAGCCATAGCGTTGGTGATGTTGTCCGCCATGCGCTCCTTGGCGCCATCGTCGTAGACATTCTCGTACAGGTCGGTGGCCTGGACGGTGTCGTTGTCCTCTGCGTGGTGGATGTAGGGCGCACGGACCAGGTCGATGCCGGCCGGGTCCGGGTTGACGTAGAGATCCGGTGCGGTGGTGGTCTCCTGCTCCTTGAAGCGCAGGTTCTCGTCGCCATCCAGGTAGCCGCCGCCCTTAGCGTGGCGGTTCGGGGAGTACACCGGGTCCTCCGGGGCGTTGAACAGGTACTGCATCGGGCCCTCGTGCTCGTAGGTGTTGACCTGGTTGAGCGGTTGGTTCACCGGCAGCTGCTTGTAGTTCGGGCCGATGCGGTAGCGCTGCTGATCGGAGTAGGCAAAGACGCGTGCCTGCAGCATCTTGTCCGGGGACAGGCCAATGCCCGGGACGATGTTGGACGGGTCCAAAGCCACCTGCTCAATCTGCGCGAAGAAGTTGCGCGGGTTGCGGTTGAGCACGAAGTATCCGACGTCCACCAGCGGGTAATCCTTCTTGGACCAGGTCTTGGTGAGGTCGAATGGGTTGAAGCGGTAGTCCTCAGCCTCTGCTACCGGCATGATCTGGACCTTGACGTCCCAAACCGGGTAGTTGCCCTCTTCAATGGCGTTGTAGAGGTCCTCGCGGTGGTAGTCAGCGTTCTGGCCGGCGATCTCAGTTGCCTCAGCGTCGGTGAAGTTCTCCACGCCCTGACGGGTCTTGAAGTGGTACTTGACCCAGAAAGCGTCGCCCTGCTCGTTGACCCACTGGAAGGTGTGGGAACCGTAGCCGTTCTGGTGGCGGGTGGTCTTCGGGGTACCGCGGTCACCCATGAGGTAGGTCACCTGGTGGGTGGTCTCCGGGTTACGGGTCCAGAAGTCCCACTGCATATCGGCATCACGCAGGCCGTTGGTGCCCAGACGCTTCTGGGAGTGGATGAAGTCCGGGAACTTGATGCCGTCACGGATAAAGAACACCGGGGTGTTGTTGCCCACGATGTCGTAGTTGCCCTCTTCGGTGTAGAAGCGGAGTGCAAAGCCGTGGACGTCACGCCAGGTATCCGGGGAGCCCTGCTCACCGGCAACGGTGGAAAAGCGGCCCATCATCGGGGTCACGGTGCCCTTCTGGAAGAGCTTGGCCTTGGTGTATGCGGATACGTCTTCAGTAACGTGCAGCTCACCAAAGGCGCCGTGACCCTTGGCGTGCGGGGTACGCTCCGGCACGCGCTCGCGGTTGAAGTGTGCGAGCTTCTCAATAAGGTGGATGTCATTGAGCACAACTGGGCCGTTCTGGCCCACGGTGACGCTGGTGTTCTCGGTAGCAACCGGCTGGCCGGACGGGCGGGTAGTGTTCGGACCACCCGGGGCGCGCTGACCCTTGTCCAGAACCTTGTCTGCTGCGGACTCGTTCGAAGCGTTAGTCATTAGGAAAATGCCTCCTGGATTCGCTGATAATTTGGGGTTCATTATCAATCTCGGACGTTTCATAGCCTACCGGCGAAAAATGACCCCCGCAACAGTTTTTAGAATTCCGGCTGGAGCTCACAGCGATAGGTAAGGTGACCTACCGCTACTGGTAAGTTGTGGGAGGTGAAAGTCCACTCCGAGCGCGATGATGCGCGCGTTACCGACCTCGCCCTCAAGGCGGGACGCGGCGACCGCGCAGCTCTCACGGAGTTCATCAAATCCACCCAAGATGACGTCTGGCGTTTGCTTGCCCACCTCGGCGGGGCGGATATCGCAGACGACCTCACCCAAGAGACTTACCTGCGCGTCATCAGCGCGCTTCCCCGTTTTGCTGCGCGTTCCTCTGCCCGCACATGGTTACTGTCCCTCGCGCGCCGCGTGTGGGTGGATAATATTCGCCACGACATGGCCCGGCCCCGCAAGTCTGCCACCGAGTATGAGGATGCCGCAGCACTCGCACCCGCCCCGGAGAACGCCAGCACGTGGAGCGAGTGGATCGACGCGCGCTCGCTTATCGACGCCCTCCCGGAGGACCGCCGCGAAGCCCTCATCCTTACCCAAGTGCTGGGCTATACCTATGAGGAGGCCGCTAAGATCGCCGGTGTGCGCGTAGGCACCATTCGCTCTAGGGTTGCCCGCGCCCGAAAAGACCTTATTGATCATCGCGGGTAATCGTTACCGACCCGTTATAATCTGTGGCGCTGAGCATGGGCACCTGCGCAGACACGGGTAACTTTTCAGTGCTGTCACACGTATCACACAGTGTGGACACCGTTTCAGCTGGCAAATACCTGTCGACCACGCCTAATGTTTCACGAGGCACACGTGACAAATCGATAGTCGAACCGGGCCGCGCGGCTTCCGACCGCCCGCACCACACTTAGTTCTGTGACGACCCCGGCTCGTGTGGGATTGAGAGACCTCTAAACCAAATGTGGAAACGCGCAGTGGCCATTTCCATGGCCTTTATCGGCGTCGTCGTCGGCGCCGGCTTTGCATCCGGCCAGGAAGCGATGCAGTACTTTGTAGCCTTTGGCAACTGGGGCCTGTGGGGCGTTGTGCTTGCTGCCGCCCTCATGCTGATTACCGGTATTTCGATCCTGCAGCTGGGTTCCTACTTCCAGGCAGATGAGCACACTGCCGTCTACGACAAGATCAGTGGCCCCATCATTTCCCGCGTTCTGGACTACGGCACGCTAGCAACGCTGTTCTCCATCGGCTTCGTCATGTTCGCCGGTGGCGGCTCCACCATTAGCCAGCAGTTCGAAGGCGTACCGATTTGGGTCGGCGGCGCAGTGATGCTCACACTGGTTCTCCTCGTCGGCCTGCTCGACGTAGACAAGGTAACCTCCGTCATCGGCGCGATTACGCCTTTCATTATTATCTTCGTCGTCCTCGCTACCGGCTACACCATCATCACTACGGACGTGGACTGGTCGTCGATCAATGCCTACGCCGTGGACAACGTTGAAACGCCCATCCACAGCTGGTGGCTCGCTGCGCTGAACTACACCGGCCTCAACGTGATGTGTGCAGTGTCCATGTCCATCGTTATTGGCGGCAATATTTTGGATAACCGCGCCGTGGGCATCGGCGGCTTCTTCGGTGGCATCATTTACTTGATTCTGCTGACCCTTCTCGTGGTCTCGCTGTACATGGTGGCGCCTGAGGTCAACGGCCAAGACCTTCCGGTCCTCACGCTGATCAACAACGTAAACCCAGTCTTGGGTTACTTCATGACCTTCATCATCTACGGCATGGTCTTCAACACCGCCATCGGCATGTTCTATGCCATGGGCAAGCGCCTAACCCGTAAGAAGCCGAAGCTCTTCTACCCCGTTTACGCGGGCGCCTGCGTTATCGGCTTCATCCTCTCCTTCGTCGGTTTCAAGAAGCTGGTCTCCAGCGTCTACCCGATTCTGGGCTACATCGGCCTGCTCATGATTGCCGTCATGGTCATCACCTGGATTACCCAGCGCGACAAGATCTCCTCCGAGTCTGACCGCCGCGTGCGCGCCCGTACTTTGGTCAAGCGCCGCCTAGACCCGCGCGAGCACTTCACTAAGAAGAACGAGCGCGAACTACGCAAGCTTGCTGCAGCCTCCAACATGGAGACCGAGGAGTTCGTCGAGACCGTCGCCGATGAGATCCACGAGGAGCTTGAGGCAGACGAAGAGATTGAGTACGACCGCGAGGATCCGGATCCTTCCGTAACCTTCGTGGAGCACACCAAGCCTGAGGTTCCGAAGAACTAAAGACCTGCCTAAAGGCCTAGGTCCTTAAAACCAGCGAAAGTCCGCCACCAGATTTCCTTCTGGGGCGGACTTTTACTATATGCGGCCCTTAGACCAAGAGCTCCGCAATCTGAATGGTGTTCAGGGCTGCGCCCTTGCGGAGGTTATCGCCGGACACAACAAAGACAAGGCCCTTGTTGTCCGCGATGGTCTGGTCTTGGCGGATGCGGCCGACCAGAGACAGGTCGATGCCGGCAGCAGCAAGGGGGGTGGGAACGTCCACGACCTTGACGCCTGCAGCATTGGACAGCGCCTCGCGGGCCTGCTCCGGGGTAATCGACTGCTCAAACTCCGCATGCACCACCATGGTGTGGCCAGTAAAGACCGGGATACGCACACAGGTGCCGGATACCTTGAGCTCTGGCAGGCCCAGAATCTTGCGGGACTCGTTACGCAGCTTCTGCTCCTCATCGGTCTCCTCCGTGCCATCGTCCACGAGGTTGCCGGCCAGCGGCACCGCGTTGTAGGCAATCGGGGCAACGTAGGGGCCGAGCTCGTCCGGCTCAACCTCGAGAACGGAGCCATCGTGCGTCAGCTCCACGTTGCGATCACCAATGGACGCCACCTGCTTTACCAGCGTCTCCACGCCTGCCAGACCGGAACCAGATACCGCTTGGTAGGAGGCGACACGCAGGGTGGTGAGCCCGGCGACGTCGTGAAGCGCCTTGGTGACCGGCATAATCGCCATCGTGGTGCAATTGGGGTTCGCAATGATGCCCTTCGTCACCGCGTTCTTGTCCTGCGGGTTCACCTCAGAAACGATGAGGGGGACGTCCGGGTCCTTGCGCCACGCGGAAGAGTTATCCACCACGGTGGCACCCGCCTCAGCGAAGAGCGGTGCGTACTGCGTGGAGGTGGAACCGCCCGCGGAGAACAGCGCGATATCAATACCGGCGAGGCTCTCTACAGTTTGCTCTGCCAGGTCTTCCACGACGATCTTCTCCTCGCGGAAGGTGAGCTCCTGCCCTGCCGAGCGCGCAGAGGCGAAGAAGCGAACCGTGTCAGCCGGGAAGTTGCGCTCTTCCAGAATGGACCGCATCACGTGGCCAACCTGTCCGGTGGCGCCAACTACTGCAACAGTGGTCATGACCTTAACTCCTTAAACTCTAGCGTCCAGTACCAGCATAAACGGTGGCTTCTTCATCGCCACCAAGCTGGAACTTCTCGTGCAGGGCCACAGCGGCCTTCTCCAGGTCTGCCTCGCGCGTCAGCACGGAGATACGGATTTCGGAGGTGGAAATGAGCTCCATGTTCACGCCTGCGTCACGCAGCGCCTCGGTAAAGTCCGCGGTCACACCTGGATGGGACTTCATGCCTGCGCCAACGAGGGAGACCTTGCCCACTTGGTCGTCGTACAGCACATTGGTCCAGTGGCCCTCCTCCTTGAGCTTAGCCAGCAACTCCATCGCGCGCGGCCCATCGGCACGCGGGCAGGTAAAGGTGATATCGGTAGTACCAGACTCCAGGGAGGAGACGTTCTGCAGAACCATGTCGATGTTAATCTCCGCGTCCGCAATGACGCGGAAGACCTTGGCGGCCTCCCCCGGGCGGTCCGGGATACCGAGGACGGTAACCTTGGCCTCAGAGTTATCAGTAGCGATGCCGGTAAGTACTGCTTCTTCCACGGGGATATCCTCCATTGAACCGGCAATAAGTGTGCCGGGGTCGGTTGAATAAGACGAGCGAACTCGCAGGGGTACATTAAACGCGCGGGCGTATTCGACGCTGCGCAGAACCAAAATCTTGGAGCCTACTGCGGCCAGCTCCAGCATCTCCTCAAAGGAGAGCTTCTCTAGCTTCTGGGCATTAGGCACGATGCGGGGGTCGGCGGTGTAGACACCATCAACGTCCGAGTAAATCTCGCACACATCGGCCTTGAGTGCTGCGGCGAGAGCGACCGCGGTGGTATCTGAGCCACCGCGACCCAGGGTGGTGACGTCGCGGGATTCCTTATTGACTCCCTGAAAACCAGCAACAATACAAATCTTGCCCGCCTCAAGAGCTTCCGTAAGGCGGCCCGGGGTGACGTCAACAATCCGGGCGTTGCCGTGGCGCTCAGTGGTGAGCACGCCGGCTTGGGAGCCGGTGAAGGATTGAGCCTGCGCACCGAGAGACTCCACCGCCATGGCAACGAGCGCGTTAGAGATGCGCTCACCGGCAGTCAACAGCATGTCCATTTCGCGCTGCGGCGGAACAGGGTTGACCTGGGCGGCGAGGTCAAGGAGCTCATCGGTGGTGTCTCCCATGGCGGAGCACACGACGACCACGTCGTTGCCCTGCTTTTTCGTCGCCACAATTCGCTCCGCGACGGCGCGGATGCGCTCAGCGCTTTCGAGGGAGGATCCCCCGTATTTCTGTACGACTAGGGCCACTGACGGTCCCACCTTTCGTTTTCGCGAGGGCCAATACCTGTCCACCGCCCAATACCTATAGATCGGCAGTCAACTCTTTTTAGAGTACCGCTCTTCCGGCCCGACCGAAACACTGGGCACGCATTAATTCCAGGTAGGGTGGACTCGATGTTTTCTAACGTGGTTGCCGTTGCTTTTGCGCTGGCCTCGGCACTGGTCATTGCCTGGGGCACAGTCATACGCCACCGTATCGTTTTGGACGCCAGCTCCACCAGCGTGATGCGCACCGCACTGCGAACCCCTCTCTGGTGGATAGGCACGGCCGCTGCCGTCATCGCCTACGCACTGCAGCTCCTTGCGCTTCACTTCGGCACGTTGCTCATCGTGCAGCCCATCCTCGTCCTTTCCCTCATGTTCACACTGCCTCTCGCGGCTTGGTACTCGCGCCGCTCCATGGCTACCCGTGAGGTTGTGTGGTGCATGGCATTGACTATTGCCGTGGGCATTCTGGTTGTGTATGGGCGCCCCACAGCCGGCTTGACGACGCCCACGTGGTCCCAATGGTGGCCCGCCTTCGCCGTTGGCGCCCTAGCCCTTGTTGCACTGTTCCTGGCTGCCTTCAACCGCCCGGAAGAATCAGCCCTGGCACTTGGCACGGCCTGCGGCATTCTGTATGGCTACGTGGCACTCGTGGCGAAAGCCGTGGTAGACATCTTTGGCAATGAAGGTCCCCTGGCAACGCTGGGGAGTTGGGAGCTCTATGCGCTCATCGGGCTGGCAGCCGGCGGTACGGTGATCCAGCAGTATTCCTTCCATGCCGGCGCTCTGGCGCATTCTTTGCCGGCCATGACCATCATGGAACCGATCGTGGCCTTTGGCTTGGGTTATTGGGTGCTGGGCGAGAAATTCCAAGTAGAGTCCGCCGTGGGATGGAGCGTTATGGGCGGCTCACTCGTCATCATGATCATCTCCACCATCGTGCTTTCCCGAATCCCGGTAAACACGGGTACGACGAAACGTACAGACCAAGCGCCGCGCTAAAAGGCCCATTCAAACGCGCTAAATGGCCCATTCAAAGACGACAATCATGTAGGCGGAGAACCATGCCGACCACAGCACCCACACTGCAATGCCAGACCAGGCAATGCGGGCCGGAAGTTCCTTGACCGCACGGATTACCCACGGCACGAAGAGGAGCGCTGCCGGCAGAAGAAGGCGGGGGCGGGAATGCAAAATTCCGTCTGAGAGCAACACATTCGCCATGAGCGCGGCACTAAACCACCACGCCACTGGGTTAGCCTTGCCCCACGACGCCACGAGCAGCACCACAGCACCAAGGATGACAAGGACGGTCAGCAGGTAGCCCACGTCGTTATTCTTCGTCAGGGTGTCCCATACAAACGTCAAAGTGGCGGCGCCACCATCAAAGGTCGAGTTCCAATGCTTCGTCTGAATGCCGAAATAGCCCCCGACATCCGCTAGGTAGCGTTGCGTCCACAGGAGATAGGCAGGCAACGGAAGTGCGGCAATACCAAGGCTTAGCCAGGCCTGCCATTCCCGCCGGCCATACAGCAGCACCCACAGGCCAAATACGGCAAGGAAATCCACCGCGGTCAAGCGCGTCAACGACAGCACGAAGCCCGCGGCACCGGCCCACCACCACGCACGCTCATCCAGCGCTACCAGCCCCCAGACTACGAGGGCACCAAAGAGTGCCTCGGTATACGGCATGGAAAACACAATGGACATCGGCGCACTCGTCACCACAACCGCGGCGGCAATCTGCCCGGCGCGACCAGCGCCGAGCCGTCGCGCAAGCACCATAACGCCCGCAGCCATGACCGCAGTGAGCACCGTATTGAGGATCAGCGCGGCGATCCCAAGGTCAAGCCCTGTCCAGCCCACCGCCCGCAAGAGCATGGGGAAGCCAGGGAAGAAGGCCATCGTCTTTTCGTACACCGGGCCATCAGCACTGATATCGGCCTCAAAATAGCCAACACTCGCAATCTCCAAGTAATACTTGGCATCCCATGCCAAGAGTTGGTCCCACAGTTCGCTGTCATTCACCGCGCTCAGAAGGTTCAGCACGCCAATACGCACCGCTGCCCCAATAACAGCGACGGCAACAGCGCTCACGATGAAGGCGCTGCGGGGCTGCGGGGAGGCGTCGTCCAGCGCGACACCACCCGCAGGGGTGTCGACAGATTCAGGGGGCATCGGCTCGGTTTTCTTTGAAAGCACGTGGGACATCATAACCACCCCGAACGAATCTCAGCATGTGAAATTGCTTGCCACAGTATGGGAAGCCCTGTATTGTGGCTCACATGACTTTGCGGCGCACCCTTCTCCTTAGTAGCCGCGGCGGGATTTAGGTTCGTGACTCCACGGCCAGCGCCCCGTCGCGGAGCGTAGTGATGCTGACACTGCAGCTGGCCGTCCCCACCACACAGCCACCACCTTTCAAGGAAGAGAACACCTTATGTCCCCCAACGATTCTTTCATCTCCGCTCCGCGTGACATCACTACCCCGAACGGCCCGCGCAACGACAACCAGCCAGCCTGGAATAAGCAGCGCGGCTCCTCCATGCCAGTAAACCGCTACCAGAGCTTTGCTCAGGAAGTAGAACCCGTCACACTGACCGACCGTACTTGGCCGGATAAGACCATCACCGTCGCTCCTCAGTGGTGCGCGGTGGATCTGCGTGATGGCAATCAGGCCCTCATCGATCCGATGAGCCCGGAACGCAAGCACCGCATGTTCGACCTGCTGGTCAAGATGGGCTACAAGGAAATTGAGGTGGGCTTCCCCTCCGCGTCCCAGACGGACTTCAACTTCGTACGCGAAATCATCGAAGGCAACAAGATCCCCGATGACGTCACCATTCAGGTCTTGGTGCAGGCGCGCGAGCACCTCATCCGCCGCACTTTTGAGGCCTGTGAGGGTGCCAAGAACGTCATTGTTCACTTCTACAACTCAACGTCGAAGCTACAGCGACGCGTGGTCTTCCGCAAGGACCGCCCGGCCATCAAGAAGCTGGCGACGGATGCTGCGGAGCTCATCAAGTCCATTGCCCAGGACTACCCGGACACCAACTGGCGGTGGGAGTACTCGCCGGAGTCCTTTACCGGCACCGAGTTGGATTTTGCAGTCGAGGTCTGCGATGCGGTCGTCGACATTATGGAGGCAACCCCGGACAATCCGATGATCATCAACCTGCCATCCACGGTGGAGATGATTAGCCCGAACGTCTACGCCGACCAGATCGAATGGATGCACCGCAACTTTGCCAAGCGTGATTCCATCATCATGTCCCTGCACCCACACAATGACCGCGGTGAAGGTGTCGCCGCTGCGGAGCTGGGCTACATGGCCGGTGCGGACCGCATTGAGGGCTGCCTGTTTGGCAATGGTGAGCGCACCGGTAACGTCGACCTCATCACTTTGGGCCTGAACATGCTGACCCAGGGCGTAGATCCACAGATCGATTTCTCCGACCTGCCTAAGATACGTGAAACGGTGGAGTACTGCAACCAGTTGCGTGTCCCTGAGCGCCACCCCTACGGCGGCGAGCTGGTCTTCACGGCGTTCTCCGGCTCCCACCAGGACGCTATCAACAAGGGCTTGGATGCCCTGGCCCAAGTTGTGCGCCCCGGCGCAAACAACACCGACGTGTCCTGGGAAGAACTGCGTGAGACCACCTGGGAAGTTCCGTACCTGCCTATCGACCCAAAGGATGTGGGCCGCGATTACCAGGCCGTTATCCGCGTGAACTCGCAGTCCGGCAAGGGTGGCGTTGCCTACATCATGAAGACCGACCACGGCATCAACATGCCGCGCGCCATGCAGGCAGAGTTCTCCTCCGTTGTCCAGGCCGTCACTGACGCCGAGGGTGGCGAGGTCAACTCCAAGAACATGTGGGACATCTTTGCCGCCGAATTCCTCGACCGCACTACCCCGCTGGAGCTGGAAACCTTCCACGTTGATAACTCAACGACGGAAACGGAGGACGCCAAGGTGACTGCCTCGATCATTTACAACGGTGAGAAGCACGTCGTCTCCGGTAGCGGCAACGGCCCCATCGCCGCCTATGCCAACGCGCTGGAAGGCATTGGCATCGACTTTGAAGTCATCGATTACTCCCAGCAGTCCCGTACTTCCGGTGACGATGCTGAAGCTGCCTGTTACATCGCCGCAGAGGTCAACGGCACTCGGGTATGGGGCGCCGGCATCGCCGGCTCCACCACTCGCGCTTCCATCAACGCCATCACCTCAGCAATCAACCGCGCCGCCTAGTCCCCCCACACCAGCCGCAGGGCTGCACCACGTACGCAACTACAACTAGTACACACTAGTTGCAGTCTCCACGCGCACTGCCCGTCACGCTACCCCACTTTTCACGAATTGCGTGACGGGCATTGCACCTTTACCCCTTTGAAATCCCCGGGCGTCATCGCATTGTATATACACCCGAGATAAGAAAACCACTTGTACACACGTCGACAATGCAAGATTTTTTGCTAGGTTACTGGGGGTAACATTATGCTGGACACACTAGCTTGTAGCCACACAGCGGGCATTGTAGGCTAAGCACATAGCGCGATAATCTGCAAACTTTTTTACTATTTTTTTAAATGACACTCTCAGACTAAGGCTCAGTTCTATCTACCCGCGCTGATGTGCTCTCTCACCCCACATCAACCGCGGCTGTAGACCAAAGCCAGTCCCAAAGGCGAACAATATGATGGTCACCAACTATGTGGTCCCCCACGAGGGTTTTGGTGATCCCCGCCGTCTGAGCGTCAGCAACGTTGACCCAGACCTCTTCCTCAGCCTTCTGGAGGAAGAAGGCGATAACCAACAGCTCACCGTAACTCTGTGCGGCCACTCGAGCTCAGGTTTCCGCGTTCGCCACGAGGACACTGTGGTGGGAATGATCTCCGCCGAGCAATCGGAAGAGTACAGCGAACTCGATTGGATGATGAGCTCGGGCTTGAGCCCCCAAGTTACGGCAACGGTAGGCCTGAGCACGGATGGCAACGACGATACGACCCCCATCTTCGAAGTCCTCCTCCCTGAACCCGGCTTGTGCGTTCCCAGCAATATCCCTCCGGCTGAGCGCTGGGGATTGTTGGAGGGTAATAGTGCCCTGCACATCACCGATTTCGACGCCGCACACGAGGCTCTTCCGGACCATTCCGCTCACCTGCTCGTGCGCGTCGATAACAAGCGCGGCCTCGCCCATCGCCACATTGAGCTCTCCCTCGATAACGTTCACATTGCTTCCATCCCCCGCGGGGAGGCCACGTGGCTGGCTGATTCCATCGCCGCGCTTAACGACGACGGTCTTGTCGCCGTGTCGCGCGCGTACTACTCGGTGGAGGGTGACGCACCAACACTTACGATCTTTGCCGGCCACGACGCCCCTACCGGCGTTCCCGCGTTGCGCACCATGGGAGCTATCGCAGCGGCTACCACCGCCGGCGCTACAGCGGCCATTGTCCACTCTGAAGCGCACGGCGCGACGTCTCCCACCCCGTTCATCGGAACCTCTGCAGGCTCAGATTCCCCAACAATTTCGCTCAGTTCCCTCGACGGTGCCTCACCCAAGGCAGGAATTGGCGCCAAGGCCGCTGGTGCCAGCACCGGATTAAAGCTCGCGTGCGCCGCCAGCGTTGCAATCATCATTGGCGGCACCGCGAACTTTGCCGCCTCAGTAGTCTCACTCAGCTCGTCCCATGAGGTCGTCACCGGCTCTGCCTTGGAGACCTACGAGGACCCACTTACTATCCCGCGTGCGGCAGGCGCACAAGACCCCGACGAAACCGAAGCTACCAACGATTCTGACGCCTCGGAGTACCGCGACCAGTACGTCACCCAGAACACGAAGCAAGGCCACTTCTGGGATGCGACTTCTCCCCTGCTTGACGATGAGCCGGACACTCTAGGCGGCTCTAGCGGTGCTGGCCCCGCCGCAGCGATGGCTAACGAGGCACCTAGTGAGAGCACTGCCGCTGGCCGCGCCGGCGAACACCACGAGGCCACCACACCTCCCAAGCAACCACAACACACCGACGCAGCACCAAAGCACCGTCCCTCGCCCAGCAACCGCACCCGCTCAACGTCGAATTCTGATTCTTCGCCGCTACGCCCAGCGGAACGCGACACTGCCGCTAGTGGCTCGACACCGTCGCGCCAGGTTAAGCCGAAACCGCGTCCTACAACTCCGAAGGCCGCTCCAACGGCAGCTGCGGCACCGACGGCGAAGAACACAGTCACACCGCCGCGAACAAAGCCCCAGGCTGAGCCCACTCCTGCGAAGCCATCGGCAACACGTCCGACCTACCTTCCGGACCCGCGCCCCACCTACGAGCCGCGCACACCACGACCCACCCCGTCTGCCCCTATCGGACAAGATCGTGCAGCCGTCGGCGAAGATCGCTCTCCCATTGGCCAGAATCGCTCCGCAACGGACCAAGACCGCGCAATTGCCGGCCAAGAGCGCTCGCCTCGGATCGAAGGCCTCATTATCGTTCCCTTCCTGCCGTTCCTTCCGCCTGAGCTGTTGGAACCACTACCAGGCACAACGACCGACATCCCCCAGGAACCGACCCCTGAGGCGGAAGCGGAAAGCACCGCACCTCAAGAACCTACTGAACCCACTGACCCCGCTCCCGTGACGGAGACGGAGCCTTCCGAGACTTCCGAGGAAGAGCTTGAATCAGAGGCCGACCTCGCAGTAGAAGACAAGCCGAGCGTGGAGCCAAGCACGACGCCGAGCGCAGAGCCAAGCGTCGAGCCACTCCCAGAAGCGGAAGCTACTGAGCCCACCACGTCCCTTGAAGAACGGGATGAACGAGAAAAGAACAAGCGCAACTCGCACATCCCTCCGGGCCAGCTCAAGAAGATGGAACGGGAAAACGGACGGGCACCGGCCCTGCACAATCGCTAAGAGTGTGCCCTTGCCTGGTTCCGCGGGACGGAGTACTAAACTGTGAACAATGACGACGACACCCAGCCCCACCGAGCCCACAGCGCACAAGAGCGCTGAGGTAGCGGCAGCTGTGGCGTCGCCAAGCACTGGCGCCCCCAAGCCCGGCCCACGCCCCACATCCACCGACACGTCCCCGTCCCCGAAGGACACCAGCGGGGCAAACGACTCCCCGAACACGCGGGATTCCAAACACACTGATTCCAAGCATGCTGGTTCCAAGCACTCTAGGGACACGGCGCGCGAGGAAGCCCTCACGGCATTCCCCTACGTGGCGCTCACCATCCAGACCACCGGCATTCATCCCTCGACGGGCCGCTTGCTCACCGTCGATGCGCTAACGCTGAATGACGCAGGGGAGGTTGGCCAAGAATTCCATGCCGTCATCAGTCCCGATGGCGACCCGGGACCGCGTCACCTGCATGGCCTAAGCCCAGAGGAGATCAAGGCTGGTCAGGCTTTCTCCTCCTTGCTCAAGCCGCTGGACAGGCTCATCGACGGCCGCACACTCATCGTCCACGACACCACCTACACCTGGGGATTCATCGTGGCGGAGGCCCGCCGCGCCATGACCGCAGCTGCCCGCCAGAACCGTGCGCGCAATCGGAACCGCAACAACAAAGGACGTCGCCGCCGCGTCAAGGTAGGCCACGTGCCGGCCCCGGTCAGCATTATCGATACGCTTGCCACCGCCCGCCGCCAGGGAGTGTGGGGCACCGACATTCGCCTCGCCGCCGTCGCTCGCGATACGGGCCTCGACGCACCTTCCCCCAAGGCCACCGTGGAGCGCGCCCAACGCACGGAAAAGGACACCTCTCGTGAGGCCACCCGCCTCCTCATAGAGCTCTACCGCGCACAACGTGAAGGTACGCTGAGCACAGCCTCCCCAGAGGATCTGCGCGCAGACCGCTTCGGGCTGCAGCGCTCTCATGTCCGTGTCGATGCCGCCGAAGCTCCCCGCCAGCACCACAACCCCGGCCCCTACGTTCCGGGCAAGGAGCTCATCCGCGGCATGGAAATCGTGGTCGCTCCAGAAATCACTGAGGACCCCGACACCATCATCGCGGCACTTACCCGTGAGGAGCTTAACTACTCTGAAAAACTCACGCGGGAAACCTCCCTGGTGGTCTGCAGTATCACCACGGACCTCGTGGGCAAGCCTATGCACGCTCACCGCAAGGACATTCCACTGATGTCCGATACGGCCTTCCTCGCTGCACTTGAGCGCATCGAGGACGCTCAGGAGCCGGAGGAAACAGACAAAACCAGCGGCTCCAGCGCAGGTAACGGTGGGAATCACGGCAACCATGGCGGTGCCTCTGGCGGGCAGAACAACCGCAACCGCTCCTCCCACAACAAGAATCGCCGCCGCTCCCGCCGGAAATCCTCCCACCACGGTCAAGGCTCAAAGAACAACGCCAACCAGGGCCAGAACCACAAGAACACGCAGGACGATTCCGGCAACAACGGCTCCCCGAATAAGAGTAACGCCAAAGGCGGCTCCAACAAGGGTAGTAACAACAATGGACGTCGGCGCCGACGCCGCGGTGGACGCGGTCGGCGCGGCAACGGCAACCAGCACCAGCAGAACCAGCAAAACTCGGGACACAACCGCTCCCGCACCACAGATAACTAGCCTCCCCGACTACCCTGGGGAACATGAATTTTAACTTCCGAAACGCGCTGAGCTCGGCGCGTACCGCGGTGGCTACGACTGCCGCCTCGCTGGCCACCACCGCCTCGCGCGCCACTGGCCGCGGCGCCGGCGGAATGATTGGCGGCCTCATCGCAGGTGCCATCGACCCCACCATCATGCAGAACCTGGCCAAGAAGCGCCCGGCCGTCTTGGTGACCGGAACGAACGGTAAATCCACCACCACCCGCATGGTGGCAGCAGCTGTGCGCACTGAGCACAGCGTGGCTACCAACGATGGCGGTGACAACATGGACGCCGGCATTATCTCCGCGCTTCTTGCGGGCAAGGAAGCCTCCCACCTCGTCCTTGAGGTTGACGAGCTGCACGTCCCGCACGTAGCCGATAACCTCGACCCCACCGCGCTGGTCTTGCTTAATCTCTCCCGTGACCAGCTCGACCGCGTGGGCGAAATCAACAAGATTGAGCGTGCTCTCCGCGGCGCCGTGGAGGCCCACCCAGACATGCTCGTCATCGCCAACTGCGATGACGTCCTCATGACCTCGGTGGCCTATGACGCGCCGAACGTCATCTGGGTCTCCGCAGGTGCCGGCTGGATGGGCGAGTCCGTAACCTGCCCGCGCACCGGTGGCCACATTGTGCGTGATGGCGAGGACTGGCACGCGGTCAAGCAGCTTGCCGACGGCCGCGAGTTCCGCCGCCCCACCCCCACCTGGGCTGTCACGGAGGAGAGCTTGGTGAGTCCGGGTGGCGTCGATAAGCTGCGTCTTTCCCTTCCCGGCCGTGCCAACCGTGGCAACGCCGCCCAAGCCGTCGCCGCCGCGGTAGAAGCCTTCGGCGTCGACCGCCACAAGGCCATCGCCGCCGCTGAGGGCGTGGATGATGTGGCTGGGCGCTACTCCACCATCACGCTGGGCAAGCGCACGATTCGCCTGCTCCTAGCCAAGAACCCGGCCGGCTGGCAAGAGGCACTGTCCATGGTGGACCGTGACGCCGATGGCCTGGTCATCGCCACCAATGGCCACGTGGCTGACGGCATCGATATGTCCTGGCTGTGGGACGTGCGCTTTGAGGACTTCGAGGACATCCCGGTTAAAGCCTCCGGTGAGCGCGGGACGGACCTCGCGGTGCGTCTGGTCTATGCGGACATCTCGCATGAGCTTATCGACGACCCCCTGACCGCCATTCAGTCCTGCCCCGAAGGCCACATCGAGGTACTGGCCAACTACACCGCCTTCCGCGACCTCAAGAAGGCACTCACCGCCGCAGTAAAGGAGCACTCCAATGACTAGCCTTAAGATTGGCCTCATCCTGCCGGACGTGCTGGGCACCTACGGCGATGATGGCAATGCACTCGTATTGCGCCAGCGCGCTCGCATGCGCGGCTACGAGGCAGAGATTGTGCCCATCAAGTTGGGTGAGCCGGTGCCGGATTCGCTCGACGTCTACACCCTCGGCGGTGGCGAGGACACTGCGCAGATCCTCGCGGCTGAGCACCTTATTTCTGACGGCGGCCTCACTCGTGCGGCCGCTAACGGCCGTCCAATTATGGCTATCTGTGCAGGTCTGCAGGTACTCGGCGAATCTTTCCGGGCGTCTGGCCGCGTCGTGGACGGCCTGGGGCTTCTCGACGCCACCACCGCCTCCCTGTCCGAGCGCGCCATCGGCGAAGTGGCCTCCGAGCCCACCAAGGCGGGCATCACCGCCGAGCTCACCGAGCCACTCACCGGTTTTGAGAACCACATGGGCGCGACCATCTTGGGCCCGGCCGCCCAGCCTTTGGGCACCCTGACTCGCGGCACCGGCAATGCTGATACCGCTGCCACCTACGACTTGTCCGACACTACTGCCCAGCGCGCCGCCGAGGGCGCCGTTCAGGGCAGCGTCATCGCCACCTACATGCACGGCCCAGTACTCGCCCGCAATCCACAGCTGGCAGATCTCCTGCTGGCCAAAGCCATGGGCGTTGCCCTCAGTGAGCTCGTACCGCTCGACATCCCCGCCATCGAGCGCCTGCGCACCGAGCGCTTCAACGCCTCCGAGCCGCCGCGCTCGCAGCGCTAAACCGTTAGGCGGCCGCTCAAAGCACGCGAAAGCGTCAGCTCATCAACGAACTCGAGGTCGCCTCCCAACGGCATACCTGAAGCCAATCGCGTGATCTTCAGCCCGGGGAAATCCCGGAGAAGGCGAACGAGATAAGCGGCAGTAGCCTCGCCCTCAGTGTTCGGGTCAGTAGCGAGGATGACCTCGGTGATTTCCGGGGTGTCGTCGTACAGCGGCTCTTCCGGAGTGGAATCCGCAAGCTCGCGGTCCGGCAGCACGCCGCCGAGGCGCTGCAGCAACTGCGAGATATTGAGGTCCTTCGGCCCCACATTCGCCAGCGGGTCCAGCGCACCGCCGAGCACGTGATAGCGACCCTCATACTCGCCAGTGCGCTCGATAACCTGAATGTCCTTCGGTTCTTCCACCACACAGATGGTGGAAGCATCGCGTTGTGAGTTGATACAGATGCGGCACACTTCTTCGCGGGAAATATTGCAGCAGATTCGGCAGAAGGTCACGCCATCGCGCACAGCGCCGAGGGCTTTCTGCAGCCGGTCGATGTCCTCCGGATCCTGATGCAGCACGTGGAAAGCGATGCGCTGTGCTGATTTCGGCCCGATTCCGGGCAGGCGCGAGAACTCATCAATGAGATCCTGCAGTGGTCCTTCAAACACGCGATGCTCCCCTTACTTCATAATCCCGAACCCAGAGTGGGCACGGGTACACAAAAGGCCGCCTTGCTCTCCCCACAAAGGAGAGCAACAACGGCCTTTTAGTGTATCGCGCGACTTACTGGTTGCCGCCGAAGACATCCTGGATGGACGGACCATCGTAGTTCTGCTGGGACTGGCCCATGCCCTGAGACAGCGGGCCGATCTTCTCCTGTGCAAGACGGCCGGCAGCAGCGTGAGCCTCCTTGAAGGCACCCACGATGAGGTCCTGCAGAGTCTCAATGTCTTCTGGGTCCACCACGGACTTATCAATGGTGATGTCCTGCAGCTCAGCGCCACCGGTCATGGTGACCTTCACCAGGCCATTACCTGCGGTGCCCTCCACGGTGGCGGCCAGGATTTCTTCCTGTGCCTTCTGCAGTTCAGCCTGGACACGGGCAGCCTGCGCCAGGATGTCGTTCATGTCGTTGGCCTGCTGCATCGGGTCGTTCTCAGTCATGCTAAAAGTCCTTTCACACGGTTATTTTCACTACGCGACAAGTGTACAGATGCCGCGCTATAGTCGCCGCGCCCCTAGCTCTTGTGCGAGAAGCTCCATGGCAACTTCCGTGGCGTTGCGATGATCCATCTCGCCGGCGTTTTGCGCGGCTTCCATCATGTCGCGTTCCTCGTCGTCGCGTGAGTACTCCGGCTGGGGTTGAGAGACCTGCTGTGGAGTCGGCTGCGGCGGTGTTTCAGGCCTGTGCCCTGCACTTTCCGGCGCTCCATCCGCTCCCGCCGGCGGTGCATACTGCTCCGGTGGCGTCTCGTACTCACCCTCATCCGGACCTGGCTCCGGCGGCAACGGAACACCGTTTCCAAACTGCGGAACCTTGGCAAACTCCTCATCGCGTTGGGCTGCTACCTGACTCGCTTGAGCAATGCGTGATCGCCATTGGCTGCCACGAGCCTCCCTCTTTGGGGGCACTGTCGCACCGCGCTGAGGTGTCTCCTGTCGCTGCGGCGACGTCTCTTGTCGCTGCGGTGTCGGCTGGGGTTGCTCCGTCGTGTCAGACGACGGCTCCTGTCCACCGATGCGGCGCGGCGCGCCCCACGTGTCAGTGGTGGCCGGCTGTTCACTCGTTTCCGCTTGGCCAGAATCGGAGGTTTCGGTGGAGCTAGGCGTCTCCGGACTCTCTGCCTCCTCTTCAGGCTCGGAAGCCTCACGCTGGGGTTGGTTGGGGTTCCACTGAGTGCGCTGGACGGGTTTCTCCACAGTGAAGCCGTGGGCCTTGGGGTCAGTACCAATGACGCACTCCACCTTGAGGTCGCGGTTGAGCTCCTCCTTGAGGACCGCGACGATGACCTCGTTGGTACCCGGCGAATTGATGCGCTCTGCCAGAGCACCCGTGGTGTGGCCAAGGACAAGGGTGTCGTCGCGCACGCCCAGGACGCGGGCTTCAGCAAGCATGATCTCCGCGACCTTGTTGCGGTGGCCAATGGTGGCACGCAGGTCAGACCAGCGAGAGCGGATGTCGCTAGCCGGATCCTGCTGTGCGGTGTCCTGTCGCTGCTCTTGCTGTTGCTGAGCTTGCTGCGGCTGCGTCTGCTGAGGCTGCACTGGCTCACGCTCAGGCTGCTGTGCCGATTGCTGCTCGGACTGCTGCGGTTCTTGCTGCTGAGCGTTCTGCTTCGCTGCCTGGCGGCTGCGGCGCTGCGCAATGATGGCGGCAGCAGCAGCGGCAGGGTCCTGGGCACTAGATACTGCAGACTGCGGACGCTGGGTCGCTGCAGCGCCCGGGCCTTGGCCCTGAGCTCCGGACTGGCTACCAGAAGCGGAGGCGCCGGAGGATGCGCCCAAAGCTGGTTGCGCGGCTGCAGGAACTTGACCGGCAGCGGCAGCAGCCGGGGCTGTGCCCACAATGAGGTGGGCGCAGAGAATCTCCAGAAGCAAGCGTGGAGAGGTAGCACCGCGCAGTGAGGACACGCGTTCGTTAACGGTCTCTGCCAAGTAGGCCAACTGCGGGCCTGAGAAACGTTGCGCTTGGGCAGTAAGGATCTCCCCGCGGTCGGTCGGCGCAGACACGAGCCCCTCCTCCAAGGCGGAAGGCACGGCCTGGATAATCATGAGGTCACGCAGGCGATCGAGCAGGTCAATGGCGAAGCGGCGCGGCTCGTGGCCGGCTTCAATGACATCATCGACCAGCCTGAACAACCCAGCCTTGTCCTGGTTGGCCAAGGCTTCCACGGTGTTATCAAGCAATCCAAGGTCCGTCACGCCAAGTAGCGGACGTGCAACGTCGTAGGTCAGGCCATCGGGGCCAGCACCCGCAAGGAGCTGATCCAAAATGGACAAGGTATCACGGGGAGAACCGCCACCAGCCTGGATCACCATGGGGTAGACGGTGTCATCCACGTGAACATTTTCTGAAGCTACGGTGCGTTCCAACAGGCCCTTCATAGCCGGCGGGGTCAGCAGGCGGAAAGGATAGTGGTGGGTACGCGAACGGATGGTGCCGATAATCTTTTCCGGCTCCGTCGTGGCGAAGATGAAGATAACGTGCTCCGGTGGTTCCTCAACCACCTTCAGCAAGGCATTGGCGCCGGAGGCGGAAATCATGTGCGCCTCATCGATGATGAAGATGCGATAGCGCGATTCGGCTGGCGCGTAGTAGGCGCGGTCGCGCAGCTCACGCATATCCTCCACACCATTGTGGGAGGCGGCGTCAAGCTCTGTCACGTCCAGGTTGCCGGGGCCGCCAGGGGCTAGGGAAACACAAGAATCGCACACGCCACACGGCGTGGATGTGGGGCCCTGCTCGCAGTTGAGCGAGCGTGCCATGATGCGTGCCGACGAGGTCTTTCCGCAGCCACGCGGGCCGGAAAAGAGGTACGCATGGTTAATGCGCCCCGCGTCGAGGGCGGCGGACAACGGCGTGGTGACCTGCTCTTGGCCCACCACTTCCGCGAACGTTGCTGGACGATATTTCCGGTAAAGAGCCACGGTTAGTCAGTCTAGCGCCTTGCTCGGACACACGGATCACACATGGAAGCCCCACGAGTGAGGCGATATTTCAGCTACCCCGAGCGCTGCCAGTCCAACAGATCGATGCCATGCTCCGCCACTGCGTTCTGCAGGGCCGGTACACCTTCCTCAACCGCGAAGGCATATTCGGCATCAGTCAGCATGAGCAGCTGACACACCAACGTCAGGCGTTTATCCTCCGCTACCTGTGGGGTCTGCCCGCCCCACAGGTAAGGAGCGATGAGCATGCCGTGGCGCACTGACAGGTACGCGAAGCGCTCATCGTTCTCACCAAAGAGATTCGGTAACAGGAGGCCCGGCTGCGCCGGCAGAACGCCGGCGGCCTTCGCGAGAAGGCTGGACGCGGCGCTCACAGCGGCAGCCACCTCTGCTTGGCCGATGCGAGCAACCGCGAGAAGCTCGCAACGAACATCGATACCCTGCTCCGCGTGGGCCAACCCCGTATCCACGTCGGCGAAGTCGCAGGTGACGGCGAGCGATTGATCGTCGTCAAGCACGGCTAAGCCCACACGGTGCCCCTCGATGTTTTTGAACTCGAGGTCAACGGGGATGACGTCATCGAGCCAATAGGCCGTCTCGTCAGCGTTGATAGCCTTATGCCCCCAGCTTCTCCACGGCGGCCAGCAGGACACAGGTAGCCACGCCGTCCATCGCGGCCTCTACCTCTTCCTGCGGCGGCAGGGACGGAGCAAGGCGGATGTTGTGGTCCTTGGCGTCCTCACCATAGGGGAAGGCGGAGCCTGCCTGGGTGAGGAGAATGCCGGCGTCACGAGCCAGCTCCCACACGCGAGTAGCAGTGCCATCTGGCACGTTCAAGGAGATGAAATAGCCGCCCTTGGGCTGAGTCCACTCCGCGATGTCGTACTGAGTCAGGCGCTTGTCCAGGATACGCAGGATGGACTCAAACTTCGGTGCCAACAGTGCAGCGTGACGGCGCATAATCGCGCGCACGCCCTCAGCGGAACTGAAGAACTCGTAGTGCGCCAACTGGTTGATCTTGTTCGGACCAATGCCGCGAATACCTGCATGCTCGAGGTACCACTCAAGGTTGTCCTCAGAGGAGCCGAAGAAGCTCACACCAGAACCGGCGAAAGTGATCTTCGACGACGAAGACATGGCCCAGAAACGGTCCGGGTTACCTTCCTGCTCCGCGATCTCCAGAATCGGCAGAACCTCTGGGAAGTCCTCGGTAAGAGTGTGCACGGCGTAGGCGTTGTCCCACACGATGCGGAAATCTGCCGCACCCGTCTCCATCGCGGCAAGGCGGCGGGTCTTTTCCTCAGAGATAACCGCACCCGTTGGGTTGGAGAACATCGGCACCACCCACATGCCCTTGACCTGCGGGTCCTTCGCCAGCTCCTCAACGGCGTCAATATCCGGGCCATCCTCTTCCATCGGCACCGACAGGAGCTCGAAGCCAAAGGACTCCGTAATGGTGAAGTGGCGGTCATACCCCGGAGTAGGGCAGATCCACTTGATGGTTTCTTCCTTGCTCCACGGCTGATCAGAGCTGTTGTTGCCAAACGTGTAGGACAGGTGGATCAGGTCATACATGATGTTCAGCGAGGAAGAATCCGCAGCAACAAGCAGTTCCGGCTCCATGTTGGTGAGCTCACCCCAAAGGTCACGCAGCTCCTTGATGCCCTTCTGGTTTCCGTAGTTGCGCAGGTCATTGCCGGCAGCGTCGGTGTAGTGGCCGCGGCCTGGCAGCACGAGCAAATCGTTGGACAGGTCCAGCTGAGCCTTAGACGGCTTACCGCGAGTCAAATCTAGGTTGAGACCCTCAGCCTTAAGAGCCTCGTAGTCCTTGCGTACTTCAGCAGCAAGCTCCTTGAGCTCGGATGCGTCGAGATTGGAAAGCGACATCCCTCTTCCTTCCGGGACATGTGGCGGACAGATGGCACCCATAGTAACTGCCGCACGCTTCCCCCGTGTGCAAGGCCACATATAAATAAAAAAGGGGACCCCGCGCACCCGCCAGAGCCTCCTGACCCTTGCTGCATTCCTGCCCTGGGGGAGTTCAGAGGATGGACGCCACGCGGAATCCTGTGGTCCAGCCTAGCGTGCCGTGCTTGCCGACGCCAAACCGCACCCTCGCCACCCAGCTCCCGCCCTGACTCCCAGCCCGGCTTCCCCTCTACCGCCTCCCATCCCCAAGTTTTTCGCGCTGACCTGGCGATTTTGCTTCATTAGGGGGCTCATGTAATGTTTTCCAGCGGAGGATTCGACTAGCGGCCTATGTCACACGCCTGGAACGCGTGCGGGAGTCACATCCCTCAGGGGTTCAAATCCCCTATCCTCCGCCACTGGGAAATCCCGGTTCACCGGCATCACGCTGTGAACCGGGATTTTTCGCATTCTGCGTCTAGCGCCTACGCCGGAGTCGGTGTTGACCGCCCGTCAATCCGGGCCTGGCCGGTTAGAGGGCGGGCGAGGCTTGAGCCTTTTGGGCAAAGGAACCAAAGTAAAGGCACCGTTTGCGGGGCTGAGCACGTAAAACCGCAGGTGGTTGAATGCTAGATTTCGCATAAGGTGCCAATCCTTTGGTTTCTTTACTGCTGGGCACTCGAGCTGGGCGCTTCCATCGAACGCCCATGGTCAACCGCCCCTACTCGAACTTGGGGGCCTCGAAACCGTCTTCCTTGAGCCACTCCACGTGCGGCGGGGTATTCATTCCCCATTCAGTGCGAGCTAGCAAGAAAGCCTCTTCCACCTCGGCCTCGTCATAGCCGCCGTCACGCAGGTAGCGGCGGAAGCCGTGGGGACCAGGTTCTTTGATCCACAGCCAGACGTAGTCTTCCAAGGTATGGTCACCCAAGATGTCTTCCATGCCTTCTGGCAGGAGCTCACGCCCAGCGCGCACGCGTTCTTCTAGATCCGTGTCGAAGAAGTCATAGAGATAATCCAGGCTGTCTTCCAGCTGGGCGTACTCATAGGCGTCCATGCTCCTCCGATCTACACCGTTCCATCCCAGACATAGGGTTCACGCGAAAGCTTATCGGGTTTAAAGCGCGTGAGAAGATCCGTAGGCGTGTACAGTCCTTCGGTGTCGTAGCCTAGGGAGCCCGCAAGCAGGCGGATGACGTCGCCCACTTCTCGTTCTGGCTCGGCGAGTAGTTGACGCAGGGTCACTGCCCCATCGCGCTTGGACAGGCGCACTCCCTCAGAGTTGAGCACGAGCGGCACGTGGACGAACTCTGGCTCCGGATAGCCCAGAAGGTGCGCAAGGTATGCCTGGCGTGGCGCGGAGGAGAGGAGATCATCGCCGCGCACAATCTGATCCACCCCTTGGAAGGCATCATCAACGACAACCGCCAAGTTATAGGCCCAGTCCATACCCTGAGTCGGATCTGCCGGCGGCTGGCCGCCGCGGCGCAAGATGAAGTCATCCACCTCACCCGTGTACTCGCCCACCACGGCATCGTGGATGGTGTACGTTGCCATCCCAGCTCGCAGGCGTATGGCTGGCACGCGGTTCTGGGTGGCGAGTTCGGCGCGTTTGGCGGCCCGTTCATCGTCGCTAAGCGCCCGGCACGTCCCCGGGTACTGCCCCGGAATTGCATGCGGTGCGCGGGAGGCTTCCTGGATGTCCTTGCGCGAGCAGTAGCACTCGTAGGTGGGCAGCTGTGCCAAGGCTTCCTCGTAGGCGGCGTAGCGATCCTGCTGGTAGATGACCTCCCCGTCCCAGCCCAGGCCCAAGGTCGCGAGATCCTCCAGCTGGCGCTTAGCCGATTCGCGCGAGGAACGCTGCGTATCAATGTCTTCCACGCGAACGAGGAAGCGCCGTCCGCTACTGCGCGCATAGAGCCAGGCGAGGAGCGCCGTACGAAGGTTGCCTAGGTGCAAATCACCAGACGGGCTCGGGGCATAGCGGCCGGCGGGAGAAAGAGAATCCATGCAGTCCAGTCTAGGGGCCGCGCGGAGGCGAGTCCTCCACTAGAATCGCCCCCATGGCTTCTGACGCGACCTATCCCCTGCTTGATTCCGCCGACGCCGAGCGCATGCTGGCCTATGCGCGCTCCCAGAGCTCTGGTCTGACGCTGCCCACTACGGAGTCAGCGCACATTGACAAGCAAATTAACCGGGTCATCGCGAAGGATTCTTTCCTGGGCAGCATCGAGGATGCGCATCCCGCTGCTCTCTACCTGGAAGCCCGCGAGACTCTCCGCCAGGCCGCCGGCACCATCGAAGATGCCAACGACTCTTTCACCATTGCCTCCATCGGCGTACTGACCGGCCAGCCGGATCTGGTGGCTACCGGCTACGCCCGAGTTGCGCGCGCCTGGCTGGATAACGGTTTTAAAGAAGAAGCAGAGAAGTTCGCCGCCAAGGCCGCTGCTGCGGGGGATCGCTCCGTGCTCGATGAGATTGCTGCCGCACAGACCGCTGCTAGCCACAAGGACTTTTCTGAGGCCGTCACTGCATCAATGTCCCAGCCCGTTGCCGATTCTTCGGCTGCGTCTGCTGCCTCTGGTGGGGATAGCAGCCCGTCCTCACTTGCTGAACTGCGCACGCGCCTCGACGCGGCCAAGAACGGCGATGCAAGAGCCCACGCCGCTGAGTTTGTCACCATCAATGACGCGGTGACCTCCGGGAATTTTGATGGCTCCGAAACCTCGTTTGTGGACGCCCTCACGGTCATCCTTGAATCCGCTGTCGGTGCTCTCTGGGCATCAAACTCGCAGGACGACTGTTCCCGTGTAGCCGCGCAGTCCTTTGCCATCCTGTCGAACGCCCGCCGCGAGGAAGAATACCAGCAGCTGCCACCGGCGATGCTGGCGCGCTTCTACAGCGATGCCGCAGCCAACTCAAGCGGTGATAAAGCCCAGCGCCTCGCATGTTTGGAGGCAGCCGAGCGGGAGTACGCCCGCCTCGGTGATGTCGACAACGAACTGCAAGCCATCCTCAAGCGGGTAAGCCTACATGTTCTTCCCACCGACCCCCAAGAGGCCTATGACATTCTGGCCTCCCGTTATGTGGATTCTACAAAGCTGAAGAGCCTGCCGGTGGCCGCCAAGTGGACGGTGCTTTACTCCGAGAGCTTGCGCACGCAGGCCGAGGACATGTTCAAGTCCACGCAGGTTCTGCTTGATTTCTTGGAGAAGCACACCGCCTCCGCCGCCACCACCCCGACTGAGCAAAGCGCGCTGGCGGAAGTAGCCGAACTCCTCGGTGACCGCTATGCAGCCGGCAACGTAGCCGAACGCGCACGGAACATGTACCACTTCGCCTACAACCTCTTCGACGCCGCCGGCAACACGCGCGCGCTGGAGGAGCTGCGCAAGAAGGCCTAAGGCTCAAGCTAGAGCTTGAGCGAGGGCTTAAGTCTTAGGTCTTAGTGCCACCGAACCACTGCCGGTTCACCGGCAACCACAGCAGCACGATAACCACGGCTGAGGCGATGGACACCGGCATAACCGAGCTTACGGGGATGAGCAACACCAGCACTGCGCTGATAGCGGTAAGCGCGATGCGCGCTGACTGCTGCGCATGCAGCACGTAGGTGGTGAGCACACAGACGAGAAGCACCAGAACGCCAAGCAGCACGCCCAACTCGGTCGATAGCTGTTCCGTGCGGGTCACTGCTTCCGGGCTGTTCTCAAAGGCCACGAGCTTGCAGATATTAAACACCGCATAGGCGCAGATAAACAGCTCAATGACTGCTGCGACCTTCAACGGCCACGGCGCCCACTGGGCTTTCATATCCGCTGCTCGGCGCGATTCCCGGGCAGAATCCGTGACGTGCCCATAGCGATAGTCCTGTGCGGCATTCGGGCCAGCCGGGATGGGCGCTGGGGCAGGATGCTGGTGCCCCGGCTGCGAAGGCCCGGACTGCGGAGTCCCGAAGGTCATGAGACGTCCCCCGCAAACACGCCTCGCTGGTTCAGCTGCCAGCGGATGGGGTCGAGCACGCGGTAGGGCGCGATGCCACTGCGCGCTAATTGACGCCCCGTCGGGGCCTCACCGAGAGCAGACACAACGAAGAAGCTTCCCTCACGAGGCGCCGCAGAGTACAGCTTGTTGATGAGATCATTCGCGCCAAGGAAGCGCAACAGAGACTCGGCCTCCAGGTGAACCATGTAGCGGTCCGAGTCGTTGAAATTCCAGCCCGTATCGCGCCGGAAGGCCGCACCACGGTTGGACATGAGCTTCTTCCACCGCACATCATCAACCTGCTCAAGCTTCTGCACGGTATCGAACTTGGAAATAGTCACAGCCAGCGGCGGCGGGGTATCCGTGTCGAGAAGATCCAGAAGGTTATCCAGCACGCTCAGCGAATCCGCGCCCAATTCACCAATGTTGGGAATAAGACCGTGTATAAAATCCTGAATCTGCTTTACGCGCAGCGGATCGAAAAGGAAAATTACGAGGTCTGCGTGGGAAAAGAACGCGAGATTCTCGCGATCAGCTTCGTTCTCCGGCGGGTTTTCCAGGTCTTCGCCCGCCACATCGCGGAAGACCAAGTAATTCATGCGCGGTTGTCCCTGCTCATCCGGCCATACGCCCAGCTCGAAAATGAGTGGGTCACGCTGGTAGGCGTCCGTCGCCACAGCGCTCGGCGTGGGATCCATGGCGCGCATCTCCTCGAAGAGAGGCTTTTCATAGACCTCCGCGTAGCGCTCGCGCGTCGACTCATCCGCTGGCTGCACGGACCTATCGTGCTTGTGGGCCAACTGCTTGAGCTGCTTAATCATCACCGCCGTATACAGCGACTTGCCGGAGTTACGGGCACCGGCCATAGCTACGCAATGCGTAACCGCATCGGTCCACCCTTCCGGCAGTTCTCGGTTCGTGTACGGGCTCACAGTCACGCCCGCCTCTAGCGGCTTGAACGTCCATGGGCAACGTGCCTGGGTCATGAGTTCCTCTCCTTCAGCATGGCAGTGACTCGGTCGGTGAGCTCGGAAAGCTCAGTGTTGGCGCCGCTGTCGAGCTGCTTGACGACGTCCTCATCAATCACCGCATACGCCACCTGGCGTGGCGTGCCATTGATGTGGGCGAGCTCCAGCTCTTGGCGGCCAATAGCGCTCGTGATGAGTACGACAGTGGGCACGCCGGTATCCACCATGGACGCTACCGGGGAGTCGGTAACGTAAATAGCCAACGACGACGTGGATACGATGTTCGGCCCGTGCCACGGGCGCTGCCCCACGCGCTCCGCGCCGTTTTCAATGACCCCACTGATGAAGCGAGTAAGCTCATCCACCTTGTGGGTCTGGATGCTGTCTTGGCCATCAGTGGCGCGGAAGCGCTTGAAAGCATCCGAGAGCGCATCGATGTACTTGGCGGCTGCCTCGACAATCTTTGGTGTGACGTTCACTTGCATGGACGCAGAACCATCGACGACGACGGTGACATCATCCAGCCCGGAGGCATCGAGCTCGGCGCGCCGCATCTTGGAACGCACCTCGCGGGCAGAATCTGTAATGCCAGCGCCTTCGGTCGTGCCGAAGGCGTCAAGGCGGTAGCTGCCGGACTCGGGTGTAACTTCGGCGAGGCGCTCGGGGGAGTCCTCTGCGGCGTCGATAAGCACCCGCGGGAACGTCACCGAATCGCCCGCGTTGCTCACCGTGAGGCGCACCTCGCTGCGCTGGCCAAAGGTGCCGCCGCGCTTGGGCTGCACCACGATGGTGGCACGCTCCGGAAGGGAGTGAACCATCAGGGATAGGTCGTGCACGCGGACGGCATCGACGCCTTCACCGACGATGGCCAGCTCCATCGATGCACCACCGCTGCCCATCTCGAAGGCTTCGACGCGCAGGATGCCGTCTGAGCCGATGCGGCGGGACTCGCCGTCCCGCAATGTGTATTTAGCCATGACGCTTCTTACCTTCTTTAATATTCCCTAGTCGTGTGTTGCCTAACATCCATCGCTTCACAGCCCCGGGCCTCTGCCCTGCCCCTGTCCGCGGTTCTGCCAACCTGGGTGGTGCTGTTGGTGCCGCACGGAGCGCTCTGCGAGAAGCTGCGCCACGGCATCGAGCACCATGGCGACGCGACCAGTGGCATAACGCTCGCAGTTTTCAAGGTGGAACGCATTCACAAAATGATCAGCGGTGAGGTGCGCGATGTGTTCAAGGTCGCGGTTCTCCCACGGCCGCAGTGCGTCCTCGGCCAACAGAGTGAAATCCCGAGGGAAATAAAAGACCCACGAAGCAATAATCGCTGACATGAGTAGCTTGTCCAGCCCGTCACCCAACGTGGATTTGTCCAGGTACGCCAACTGGATTGAGCGGCCGCGATGGGTATCGAGGTACTCAATCCACCAGCGCGCATCAAAGGTGGTGAGCTTCTGGTATTCCTCCGCACTCAAGGCTGGGACAGTCGCGTTCACCCCCGGCTGCGCGCCATCTGTGGCCGTTGCTGCGGATGGTTCAGGAGTTGGTTCTGCCGGGTTGAAGCTTGGGGCTGCGCTTGTCGACGTCTCCTTTTCCAGCCCCGCACTTGCCGACGCCATAGGCGCGCCAGCTGCCCCAGCTGCAAAAGGATTATCCGATGCCGCGTTCAGTGGCAGCCCATCATCGCTCGGCGAAAGCTGCTCCTCCCGTGGGTGCGACGCAGCAAGAGGATTCGGCGGGAATGGCGCGGCGGGATCGCCGCCACCAGCAAAAGGCGAGGAACCGAAAGAAGGTGCGCCAAACGGTGCTTCCTCCTGCGCCGCTGGGGCTTCCGGCTCCGCTCTCCGCGTGTCCTCTTCAGCAGAAGATTGTTCGTACGCGCTGACATCAGGCAGGGTCTCACCCAGCACAAACACCACTGGGTTTCCGGAAATGGTGGTGTCTGCCAAGCGCTGCTTCTCGCTCGGCGGGACCACGATCATGGTGGAGGTGCTCAGTGGAAATTCATTGATGGCTGCGGCTCGTTCAAAAGTAGAGAAGCCAAAACCGTCCTCCCCCACCTCGCGGGCAGTGGCGGCAATCCACAATGCCGCTTGGTTGTCTGGCGCCACCAGAATGACCAGGCCGTTCCGAGAGTTAAGCACCGTGGCCATCGCCGATACCAAGTCACGGTTGAACGTGGAATCTGGGTTCGGGGTTACGGACTTAAACGGTGCCGGAAGCTTCTCCGGCTGGCGGAATTCCCCGTCGAGGAACTCGTCGAGCAAAACATCTGAATGCAGCGGACCGCGCGCCGAAATTCCCTCCGGAATCTGCACCTTATCCACCTCATAGATGGAAAAAGGAGCAGGTACATCGGGGGAATAAAGCACCGTGGAGGGAGCCGGCGGGGTGCCAGTTCGCGTCACGGTGGTGTAGGTGAAAACATTGCCGCCGCGCCCAGTGGCATCGAGACCAGCCGGGACTGACACCATGGTTACCCACTTATCCGCTTCCGGTGTCAGAGCGAAAACTGCTGTACGGCGAACAAGCTCAGCTCGCTGCTGCGCGGAAGGAAAATCCGGGATGGCAGTGCCGTTGTTGAGCGAGGTGGGCACGAAAGACACCAGCTCCGCGAGCTCCTCTTGAGTAAGGTCACCAACTTTCTGGCCCACTCCCCAACCGCCAGCACGGCCCTTGGCGCGGGAGAAAGATGCATAGCTAAATGCGCCGCCCATAGCTACTGGCCTCCTTGGAAGTACTGGTCCTGACCATAATTCTGGCCATAGCTCTGGTCGTAGTACTGCCCGGGCTGCGGCTCGGTGTACTGCTCAGAATACTGCGGGCCACCATTCGGGCCAGCGGCGTAGAACATCAAGCGGTTCGCCACATCTCCTTCCACGACCACGGCTTTATCTGATGCGCTCAGAGTCGGCGATGCCTCGCTATAGCTCTCAGCAAATCCGCTGAAGGCATCGTTACCGCCGAAGCTGTCGAAGGAAGAATCAACGTAGGTGTCGAACCCTTCCACAGCAAACAAACGAATGAATCCACCGCGCTGTGCGTACTGGCCAAGCGACACCGTGAAGTCTGGGTACTGCCCGCGTGAAGGGCCCAAGCCTTGTGCCACGTGGGTCGTGCTCTGCAGGTTGGTTTCCACAATGCCGAGTGCCTCACCGTCTTCCGGGAAGAGTGGCAGGCGGTCAGCTCGGTACACGACCTGGCAGGAGAACTGACGCTTATCGCCATTGCCCAGGCTCCACAGGTAGACCTTGACCTGGCCTTGGTAGACATCGACGTCAAAGTCATACGTCACGGGGCGCAGCCCCTCATACTGAATGACCCGCTCCTCGCCCTCAGTGCGCTTACCAGCAAACACCGCATAAGGCTTGAGGCGTACGGTATCGCCGTGCTGGTCGAGGTGCAGGCGGATCCCGCCTTGGAGGTCATAGTCTTCTTCACGAATCTGGTCATGTTCGCGGTTTGTAAAGTATTCGACCGCGGTAGCGCCCTTTGGCCAATCGAAGGTGATGAGCTGGCTCTCCACACGCTCGATGAGACGGAACTGGTCATCTTCAATGGACTGCACGCGCTGCAACACCTTGGATTCGCCTACCCAGGCATCGGCGTCGTTGAAGTTCACCGGGGTGATGTACACCTCGTACCAGTCCGGTGGCCACGTCATAGTGACGGTCTGGAAGGAACCCGCTTCAGAAATGCCGCGAGTCTCAGTAAAGGCGCTCGATAGCGCACTTTCGACGTACGTCTTTGGTACCGCTGAGGTAGTTAGATCTGCTGGTGGAGCTGTGGGGGTGAGGTAGATATTCACCTCACCTGACTTCGGTGAATACCAATCCACCTCAATGGAATCGTGGCCGTACTCGCTGCGGCGCTCACAGCGCGACAGCTCCAGCTTTTCCAACTCACTGGCCAGCTTCACGGAGCGCTGCACCGCAACCTCATCCTGGCTCTGCTCGGTAGCACCGTGGAACTCTGCTTGGCCCAGCAGGGAGATGACGATGGTTTGACCGGATTCTTGGACCGGGATGGTGGCCTTGCGGCCGGAGCTGTCCACGTCCTGCTCAAATCGCGGGGAAAGCAGCTCCTTCTCGCTATCACGGCAGGCATAAACCATGGCGCTGGAATGGCCTGGCAGCAGGTCCCAGGAGACTTGAATAGCCCCCTTGATGGTTGAGACTCGCACGTTGACCGGTGGGAATACCACAGCGGTGTCACCCATGAAGACTGGCTGGCTATTGACCAGTTCACGCAGGTCCGTACCTTTATAGGCCCACACGGCGTAGTGCCGCAGTCCTGCTTCTCCCGGGTTGTTATCGCGGTAGGCAGTGCCCTTGGTGTACACAAGGGTATCGCCAGCGTCGGGGGAGGCAACCATCTCGGAATCATCAGCCACCACGCGATAGAACACGACCTCGTTCGGCTCATGCTCAAGCTCCGGCCACCACAGGCGTACTGGGTGGCGCTGGTCGGATTCTTCCTCTGGCTCCGGTTCTACGCCATAGCCCAACTCATCACCGGACTCATCCTCGGCTGAGGTGGTATCTGGTACTTCAACCTCAAACTCAATGCCTGGTGCAACCCAGTTGGGGTCTTGGCGGTATTGGTACTCTGCCCGGATACCGAAGCCCGGGATGGTGATGTAGTCCTCTTCGTTGACCTGGGTCTTCTGTTCTTCTTCCGCCTGGAGCTCTGCCCATTCAGCAAAGAAGTCGCGCGGCGCCGCGGCAGCCGGCGCTTCCGACCCTGGCTGCACGTGAGGCTGCGTCTGCTGAACAGCGGCGGCCTGCTGCTCGTGCTGCTGACGCCGTGCCTGCTCTGCGGCTGCCCGTTCTGCCGCTGCGCATTCGTTGGCTGCTTGCTGCGCAGCCTTGTGGTCGGCAGCGCGTGCCTGTGCCGCCGCTGCGTTGAGGGACTGCGCACTCAGCTCTGGGTGATCTACTTCCTCACCGTTAAATGCAGCGGCAATCTGCTCAGCAAACTGTCTAAACGGGGCGGAGACAGCCTCACGGACATCGTCAGCACTCACACGCTTCAGCTCATGCAACGTTGTGAGCTCGCTAAACGGAACATCCTTGATTGAGGGTTTCGGGGTGTGTGTCATCAACGTTCCTTAGAAGGTTTCATCGAGGTCCGACAAGTCCGGAGTCCCCGGCTGACCAAACACGGGGTTAGCATTCGAGCCCGGCTGCCACGGGGTGCTCTCCTGGGTACCACGGGAGTCGCTTGGCGCATCGGTCTGTGTTGGCACCCCGAAACCCATGTGGCTGGTGTCATCCAGCTCATCGAGGGACAAGTCCGCGGTGTTGTCAAAGGTATGCGCACCAGGGACGGAATCGGGGATGAGGTACTTGAAATCAGTGATCTTGCCGTACTGCACCACCGTGACCGAACGGGAAAGCTGACTGGTCAGTGCGGTTTGACTATCCACTTCCACAATGCGAGTGCGGGAGCCATCAATCTCGGTGTAGCCCTCAGCGCCGCCAGCACTTGTCAACGCATTGGGGCTGAAGGCCTGCAAAGCGCCCTTTTCCTGATTCATGCCGGCGAGGAACTCGCTCGTGCTTTGGCTCCGTGCGCCTCCTTCCTCACGGAAGGTGACGTGGCCCAAGTACTGCTGCAAGCTGCGCGACATGCGCGGGTCCGTAATGACCTTCTGCCACTCTTGCTGCTTCAAGTCTCGGTCCTTCATATAAGGGTGGTCAAGGTTGCGCGAGAGGTTATCCAACGCAGTACTCGAACCCAGACCGGCCATTCCCCACATCTCATTAAGCGCCACGGCCGTGTGGCCAGTACGGTTGCGCTCAAAGGTGTTATTCATGTCATCCAACATGGACTTCAGCGACCGGTGCGCCCACTCCGTTTGGAAAATATGGGAACGAATCTCATCCGTCATGCGCACAGCATCGTCACGGTTGAGCACGGCCTGGGCAATACGAGCGTTCTCCGGCAGACCCGACTGCGGGGTACGCAGGTGATCGCTCGAGGTTTCCTTGCGGCCGAATGGGGCGTAGATAGCACGGCCCAACAACGCCGACCAACTCAAGAACTGGTTGTAGGCATTGGAAATGCGCGCGATTTCCGCCGAGGATGTCGCCAGGTTCTGCGCTGCAATCTCCTGGTTGCGGGCGAGTAGCTTGCGACGCTGTACGTAGTCAAAAATGTCTCGCTGGGCCTTGGTGAACACCGCCCACGAACACAGGAGGAAAAGCAGAATCGCCACAATGATGCCCACTACGTACCACGGCCAGTCGAACCACTGCAGGTACTCACCAAGCGGCAGATCCTGGTTGTAGCGGCCAGCCACCATGTAGGTCAGAAGCGCAAGGAACACGAAGAGGACAACCCACATCGTGCGTAGCTTGCCGGTAAGAGCTTTGTTCTCTGCGTTGAAGTCACGCGATTGGAAGCTGTTGGCCAGCTCCTGTAGCTCGCGGGCCATAGCGTGTGCCTCACGGTATTTCTGCTGAGCATGGCCCAACTTATCCCACAGTCCCTGGCCCACCTTCCATGCGAAGGTGGTGCTGTTCTTCGCACGCCAGGAAGCAAACTCATGCTTCTTGCGGCTGACAGCCTCGTTACGGGTTTGCTGACTCGTGTACTCGATGTCGGCGGCGAAGCGCTCTGCGCCTACCGGATCGAAGGGAGCCACCGTTGCCTGTGACTCATGCGTGTACCCCAAGGTACTGGTCATGAGCGGATGGAAGCCGTGGAAGGAAGCGCTAACATCCTGTACCGACTGGCCGCCATACTGCACGATGTACATGTTGCCCTGGTTGTTGCGCAGTCCCTGGGTTTCAATGCTCTCGCGCCAAGAACCGTCAACCAATCCGAGCGCGTAATCGTGATAGGCCTCCCAGGTGTGGGACAACTGCGGCTCTTGGCCCAGCGAAAAGTGCTGTTCTTTTGCCACGCGCATCGTGTGTTCGCTGGCTTGGCGCAGTTCATCGACGCTGGTGGCACCGCTCCCCTTGCCAGAGTGCCCTGCCAGCACAACCTCAACACTGGAATTCTCGCCGTACAGCATCTTCTGGAGGAACGTGGCGGCGTTCTTGTTCATGGCACCGCGCTGTCCTTCGACCCAATCCTGGGGCTTGCCGACGACCGTTGACCAGTACAGACGCAGATTATCTTTAAGTGCTGCCCAACCACTGACCTTGTGAGACTGTAGTTCCTCATAAGCGGTAGGCGCGCTCACCAATGGGGAGATCTGCTGGTCAATGAACATCTTGGCGCACTGATCCGTGAGTTGCTCCGGGTTTGCGTAGTGCACAGCACGGGAAATGTTGTTGACCTGCGGTTGCGGAAGACGCTGAGTGGGGTCAAAGACGGCCTTCTTGACCTTGTCCTCAATGTCACTGGCGTCGATCGTGCGGTGGAAGGCACGCACAAGCCGGAAGCGCTGGCGGTCACCGGTTTCGATGACTCGGTGTGTATCGGGGTCCAGCACGGCCGGCTCCGGCATGCCGCGCCACAGGCCGAAGATGCTGGCCACGGCAGGGGCGGCAAACTGTGCGAGCTCGAAACCATCTTTGGTCCGTTTAATGGGGCGAATCCGTGAGGAGGCCGGGGTTCCGCCTTCTTCCGGGGAAAGCACGAGGTTGCTCCAGCCCTGCAGCGGCATTACCTCAACGTTGTCCATCGGCAAGGCGGACAGCAGCAGACGAACGCGCAGGTTGGAGGCCTGAATCAGGCGTTGGTCGACTGCACTGACCCACTCCGTGAGCTTGTTGGCGTCCTGCGGTTGTTCGGCATCCATCGGATCAATGGTGGCGAGGAGGACGTCACCGGAAAAGCCGCGGAGGGCATCATCAAGCGTCGACAAGCGCACAGTGCCGTCCTCCGTGAAGGAACGCACAACCGCTCCGTTGGTGGGGTGCGCGTAGTCGATCCATACGAAGTCTTGCAGGAGGCCGACGGCACGCAAATCGCTCAACCGCGAGCGGATATCATCCGCAGTCGCGCCGTGCCCGAAGATAATTACGTTCGTCATTAGAAGGTGTCATCCAGATCGTTGAGGTTGAATTCCGGTGAAGTGGTCTGCCCGAAATCTGACTCTGAGGTGCGTGCCTGCGGGCTCGGCTGCGCCACGGGATTCTCGGCTACGGTCTTGGCTTGGTCCAGGTAGTTGCGGATAACCGGCACCATAGCGATAACGTCCTCGGCCAAGTCGCGGTAGTACGGCGTCATGGACGCCACCTCGCGGGAGCGAATCTCTGCGAATGGCTTGTTCGCGCGGCCTTGGCCTGGCAAGGCGTTGGTGTGGCCCGGAACGAAGTGATCAGCACCGCGTGCGAACTTGTCCAACTCCGCGACGAAGGTTTCGTAGCGATCCTGGATGGACGTGCCCACCGTGCCGCGGTTCGGAACTTCACCGGACGAAAGGAACTGCGCCAAACGGTGGACAACCGGGTGCGTTGATGCGCCGGAGTGAGCGAAGTCGAGTCCGTCGTCGAAAAGCCCACGCAGCAACTGGTACGGATACAGCGATGATGCGAAGCCGTGAGGACCGTTCTCCTGCACCTTGGCGTATGCGATGAAGATGGATTCCAGTACCGAGGACATCCAGTCCGACTTCTTGATCATGCGGCGCGGCGAGATGAGCATGGGGTTCGGGAAGTCGACCCAATTGTTCACGCCACCATCAGTGTCATCAAAGATATGGGCCGCGGCGTTGCTGGTGTCTGGGTTAGAGATGTACACGCGCCCGGTGATGCGGCCAATGATCCAACCGGCAACCATGGCCTGGCGCTCGGTCTCCGTGAGCGGCAACGCTGCCGGGAGCGGGCGGGTTCGGCGCTCCGACCACCAGGAACCATCGAAGTTGTCCTGCTTCTCAATGTCCTTGGCGATGTAGTTGAACATGGAGGAGAAGACAATCGGCGAGTAGTTCGGGTAGGAGCCGAAAATCTCGATGTGCTGAACATGATCCGACATGTTCAAGGAGTTGCGGAGAGCAACCGAGGACGGGCCGTCAATTTCCGGGCGGTTGAGCACGGACTCCAACTGCGCAGCGATACCGCTCTCTGCGGAGCCGAGCTCAGCAAACGGAATATCGGAGAAAGAGTAGGTGTACTGCACTGACTTGCCATGGATGCGCTGGACCATGTCGTCGTTGACGGCCGCCAGCGGACGGGCATAGCTTAGTGCCAGCTGGAAGGCCTCGACGAAGCGGCGCTGACGCTCGGCGTGCTCAACCTCGTTGATGTCCGGGGTCAGCGTGAGGTAGCGGCGAAGATCCACCGAGTTGAACTTCTGGAACTCATAATCGCGGCGGTTAATCCACTGGCGGGAGCGCTCCAGCAGATCCGTTGGGCGAATCTTGGCACGGTAGTGCGCACGCTGGGATTCGCGGGACTCACCAGTCTGTGGGTGACGTGACAGGTACTTAGAAACCCAGCCAGCGCGGTTGGAATAAGCATCGTTCGTGCGCTTCTGCGGTGCCAACGTGTCATTCGGTGCTTGGGCTGCGTCGAGGGATTCCCACTCACCGCGGATGACAGAGCGCACTGCGAAAGGATAAGCCTGCTCATAGTTCGTGACGTCCGCCGTGGATTGCTGGCCCTGGATCGTGCGCAGCATCTGATCCTTGTAGTCAACGATGAAGGAGTTGACGTCCGTGAGCATGATTTCGTTCTCGGCACCCTTGAAGCGGGTTTCGACAACCTCATCAATTTCCGTCGGCCACGCATTGACCTCATCGGTGCGCACATCCGCGAGCTTGTTGGTTTCAGCACGCTTGGACACTGCCTTCTCTAGCACGGCGTGGGCATCTGCCAGCTCGCGCTTGAGGTGGAAAAGGTTCTCGTCAGCATAATCTTGGAGAACATCCTTGAGCAGGTGTGCGATGGCCATGAGCGCGTAGCTGTAGAACTGGTTGTAGTACAAGCCCATGAGCGCATTAACCGTCGGCGTCGGATCCGTCATCTGACCCTTACCAGTCAGCGGGCTCAGGATGGGATCCGCGCCCTCCGGCTTCGTCAGCACGCGGGTGTTTTGGTAGTAACCCGAGTACTCTCCCAAGACCGGCATGAGGCGGTCGGAGTTCGTCAACACATCCGTAATCTTCGAAAGCATCTCGCGCACATAGGGCACGCCCACGGCCGCCAGCTCGCCCTCGACGGTAGCCAGCACGCTGTCAGTGAAGAAGTTGGCGTAGCGGTAGACAATGTCATACGCAGCATTGTTCAGCACGGAGGCAATCGCCTGTTCGTTGCGTGGGTCAGCCATGTTGCCTTCGAACTCGTCGCGCCACTCGTTGACGTTACGGCCCTGGCCTACCGGAATGTAGTTCTGCAGGTACTTCGTTGCGCTATCCGCAGCCTGCTGAGCCTGGCCACCGAAAACGCTGTTGAGCCAGTTCCAGACGCTGCCGCTATCAATCTGACCGCCGTGCGCCCAGGACGGATCAAGAGTAATGGAGCTAAAAGCATTGGGCAGGCGCTCCTCTAGCTTCTTGGCAATCTGCATCTCACCGGCTTCGGGGTTCTGCGGATCGAGGTGACCGTTGAAGAGACGCTCAAAGGCGCTGCGGGCAAGGCGCTGAGAGGAGTACTCGGCGAAACGGTCGCGGCCCATGGATACCTGGGCATAACCAAGAGAACCCCAGGGTAGGCGGCCCCACGGAGTACCACCGGTAGGGCTATCCCAACCGAAGAAGCGGCGGCCGCCGTCACCCGCAGGAGTATTGGTCAACGCGTAGGAGACAAGGTTATCGCTGGCCTTTGTGGAGGCCATCAGACCGGCCAGCGCGCGGCCAAGTCCACGATAAATGGACATCGCAGAGCCGTCACCGAAGCGCGCGCTGGTGGTACCCATCTTGGAGCCGATTGGGAAAATACGGCCAAAAGTCTGACCCTCCGGCGGGTTGCCCATATCGAAGGCTTCGAAGATGGCGCGGTCATGCTTGCTGGAATTACCCATCTGGGCTGCCACGACTTCACCAAACATGGCCAAGGAGTTCGGCCACGCGCCAGCCATGTCATCGGCCTTGTTATCGGAGAAGATCTCCGGGGTGTACATGAAGACGAGAGTGCCCTGTGGGTTCACATTCGGAATAGTGGTAAGCACGCGGCACACATCAAGGAACATCGAGGCACCAGCACCGCCCGCCATAGAGGAGACCACGAGGACGACCGGCTGGGAGTCACCAGTATCGGAGTCCAACTTGGTCTGCTTGTAATTCAAGCGGTTGAGTTCTTGGATTGCTTCCTGGGTGAACATCTCATCCACCGCTGCCTTGAGAGACTGGCGAATCTCCTTAAGGTGCGGCAGGGTCAGCATGCGGCCAATAGCGCGGTACTGGCCGGCACCATCAGCAAGCTTGACATCATTGGACGCCGGGTTTCGAGTAGCCCAAGTGGCGATCTCACCAAGCTTGCCGGAGCGGCCGAGGATGCTGGAGACTCCCTCGTCGAAGGTGTTGTAGTTCTGGCGCGAACCAATGCCGACGTACTGTCCGCCGTTTTGCGTCACGTTGGGCAGCTTCTGCGGGCCGGCTTCCTCCTCAAGAGGCACGTCGATGTTGACGAACTGCCACGCCTTGGGCAGTTCGGTCATGTCCGGGTCAATGCTGCGCAGCTCTGCTTTGAGCTGGTCCATCATGAACGCCAGGGTCTTGGCGCCGGAGCCACCGCAACCGACGACGAGGAACTTCTTCATCTTTAACTACCTTTCGAAGGGGCTTCGCTTCTGTGCTGTTGTGTGGTGCTAAACCGACTTAGTTCCGGGGTCCGAACCCGGGGTTCGGGGGAAAGCCGCCGTTGTTACCAGGGGTACCAGGATTGTTCGGACGTTGCTGTCCCGGTTGACCGAACCCGGAGCCACCAGGCTGTCCTGGACCGCCTGGCTGATTCGGACGCTGTGGCTGGCCGAAGCCCTGTCCACCACCGAATCCTGGCCCTCCACCAAATCCAGATTGGCCAGGCTGATTCGGACGGCCCGGCTGGCCGTGCTGAGGCGGGGTCTGCGGGGACGGTCCCGCAGGTTGCGAGGAACCAAAGCCACCGCGTTGCGGGGTATGTGGTTGACTGCCCTGGTACGGAGCTCCTTGTGGTCCACCTTGCGGGCCCCACGGGCCCTGTGGAGCAGATGGTCCTGGTTGACCGGTGGGGCCAGACGGACCACCCGGTTGCTGAGGTGGGGTCTGCTGCCCTGCTGGCGGCGGTGTCGGCTCCTTCTCAGCAGGGAACGCTACCTGGTCAAAGAGCGGCAGTGCCTGTCGGCTGATTTCCTTCGACATTTCGTCGTACTGGCTGGCCTGCGCCAGCGTATCGACGGTCATAACGATCTCACCGGAATCACGGTCCTTCTGGTTACCAACAAAGAACCACTCATTCTGAATGGCCAGCGGCAGCACTGCGCGGTAACCGGACTTCTTGCCCTTGCCGGAGATTGTGCCGTCACGCTGAATCTCTACGTGCGCGGCGGTAAAGGGGCTCAGCCCCATCTTCACCTTGGCTTCATTGCGGCCCAGCTGAGCTGAGCGTGCCGAGGTCTCCACCGGTACCGCGCCCTGGAACTCATCCTTGCTGACTGCAAATGGGCGGCCATTATCGGTGCGAACCAGGTTGGCCCCGTCGCGCTTGACCGGGATCGTCTTAACGAACATGCGTGGCTTTTCTGGAATACGGCCAGAGAACCACTTCATGAAGTACAGGATGGCCAGCGGAATGAGCAGTGCAAGCAGCACTGCAAGGACAAATGCCAAACCAAATGCAGACTTGCTCAGAGGAGCACTCATGGAGCCCTGCAAGGTCAACGGCAACTCTATCTGCTGGTTGTCTTCTGCTGACTGGAGATTAATTACCGGCTCCACGCGCAGCGGACCGTCAGCCATATTCTCCACGCTCAACGTCACCGGAATGGTGGCTTTCTCGTCCTTGGACAGCTCCAGTGCAGAGTCCTCAGAGTTATTCTTGGAGGACACAGCGATGGAGGACACTCCTGCAGGCAGCATGGCATCTTCGGTATTCACTGTCTGGTCTGCAACCCACACCTTGCCCGGGCCGGTCACAGGGACGTCGACGGTAATTTCTTTTTCCGTCATCGTGATTGTCTGCGCCGAGCCAACAGTGGGCATGTTCACCGGAGTAATAGTCAGCGGGGTTTCGGCATTGATGGGATCCAGCTTGGAACCCGGACGATCCTCCGTGCCCTTCGTGGTGATGTCCACGCGAGTGACCAGCTGACCAGAGGCAGCGTTTTCTACTTGATCGAGCGGAATATCGACAGGCTGCCCATCGGTAATGGGGGCGTTGTCCACGAGAGTGACCGGGGAACCTTCCTCCGGTACGAACTCTGCGTGCAGTGTGCCCTCGCCTTCTAGCGTGCGGGCCTCACCTTTGCCGTCCACCAGTTGGCCCTTGAGTATCTGGTCGGAGTTAATGCCTCCCTCAACCTTGGTGCCATCCTCACGCTTGAGGTCAAGGGTGAGACCGGGGACCATGACGACAGACGCAAGGTACTCACCATCAGTGCCCTCCGCCACCTTGTAGCCGAAGGTCCATGCGCCCGCCCAGTCATCGCCATCCTTTTCCATAGCGATGTCCACCATGCCCGGCAGCTTATTGTTTTCGGTCACGGAGACCTTCGCGCCAGCCACCTTGGTGGTATCAGTGTGGAGCTCAACCACCTCACCATTGGGGCCGGTCAACGTAGGAATAAGAGTGCCTTCATCCACCGAATTCTTCGGTACTGCGGACAGGCGCACTGGGGAGACGGAGTCATCCAGAACGAAGTCGAATTGGTCCTTCAGGTTGCCGTCTTTAGTCACACCACCCGAGGTCGGAATGAGATTTCGGAAGGCAGCGAAGAGTGCCGCAGGGTCCTCACCAGCATCAAAGAACGCACCGTTCGGGGCACCTTGGCCACAGTCCTCACCTTCTGCCATGCGAGTCAGCTGGCTAATCTGGTCCTGGGCCTCAGCAGCAGGAACAAGGCCGACGTTAAAGAGGCGAATGTTCGAGTTGCGGAAAGCAGTTACTGAAGAGTTGACCTCACACAGCTTGTCTTGTGCGCCCTTCAGATTATTTGCTTCGGCATCGGTGTAGTACTTGCCATCGGTAAAGAACACGATGGCACGGCAATTACTGCTTTCATGAGATGCGAATTCCTTGAGCGCACCCGAGTACGCAGCACCGTAGTTGGTCTCTAGATCAGAAACGCGGTCATCCTGGCGGAATTTCTCCAGCTCCCCATCTAAGGCGTCTTCCTTACCGGAAACGTTGGTCCAGCCACCATACTCGGCTGGATCGCTGTAGTACTCGGAACCAAAGCCAGCGAGCTTGACGTTGATGTCGGCGCCGTTATCCTCGCCGAGGTTAGCCAGCTGTTTCACAATGTCCGCCGTAGCATCTACGCGGAAAAAGTCGGCATCCGTAGGCGTTGAGCCTTCGTAGCCGACGAGCGACGCCGATTGGTCCAGAACAAAAAGTAGGTCCGCAGATTTCTCACTCGCGATACACGAGCCGAAGTCAGACAGGTTCTTTTGGGAGACTTCAGAAAGCTTGGACTCAGAACCGATACCTTCGCGGTGTTCCTCCGGAGCAGGCTTGTCCTCTGGGTGCTCGTCAGGATTGTGGTCGCCGTTGTCCTCTGGGTGGTCTTCAGGTTTATCGTCCGGATTCCCTTCCGGATTATCCGGCGCGGGTGCATCCGGTGCCGGCGGCGCCTCAGGAGCTGGTGCATCCGGAGCCGGTGGGGCTTCTTGCGCTACAGCTCCCAAGCTACCGCCGAAACCGGCAATCATCGCTGCTGCGGACAAAGCTAGTGCACGAGTGAACTTCTTCATTAGGCGCCAACCGCCTTTCCTACATAGAAGGCGATTTCGACCGCAGCGACGATGACGAGGAGGAAACTACCGCCCATAATGACGCGGTAGAGCAAGGTTTGTGTGGTGTCCTCAATGTAGAAGGTTTCTGCTTGCCGCTGCGTGTTCTTCAAGGTGTATAGGCCCAAAAGAACAAAGGTAACGATGCCCGCCAGCAGCCAGCCAAAAATCGCGAGGCCAAAGTACAGGCCCTGCGTCGGGGAGGCAACGAGGGGCGCCACGATAAGCAGAATCAGCGCGATAACTGCAGAGACACCTGCTGCGATGAGCAGTGACCACGGCCCCTTCGTCGGCTCGCTCGGCGTGGCGACCTGGCGGCGGAAATCTGGGGTTGGGGAGGACTGGCCAAAGCCATCCGACGAGCCCGGCGCGCCAAAGCCCGAACCGGAACCAAAGCCGGAACTTGGGCCCGTGTCTGCGCTCTGTCCTGAACTGGGGTTAGGGTTCGGGTTCTGCGCCGGATTGGGAACACCAAATCCGCCGGATCCACCGGGCGCACCGAACCCAGAGCCGGCGTTGTGTCCTGCGCCGGGGTTCGGCGTGGGCGCACCTTGTGGAGGGCGCCCGCCAAACTGTGGTGACGAACCTGGGGAACCAAATGTCATAGCGATACCTTCTCTATAACGGTGTTTGCCCCGACCGACCTCCCTCTCCTCCCTGCATAAGTGCGTGGAAGACAAAGAATCAGCCGGAGTGCTGAGAGCATTGAGATATAAGGTAGTCGCAGTCTCGGACACGTTCTTCTCGTGCTGACCTAAAAATTCGAACGCGCCCGAATTTCTTCGAGCGCTCAGCAAGCACAGCAGACAAGAAACGTGCAGGGAACACGACAACACTGCAAGCAAAAGAATGCCATAGTATGGCCACCTTTTCTGCCCAGTTCAGATAACTTTCTGGCTACTATCCTCTTAATGGATCCCGAAAACAAGCTGCTCATCTGCAGTTTTGTTTCACAATGACACCACAGGGATTACTCCCCGGTAGTAGCGCTAGATCCACCCCATTTCTAGTTCCCCCATCTTCATGGAAAAATGCTGTGTTATGACAACTCAATCGGCAACCGCAACCACCAAACCCGGTGGCGAGAGCATCCGATTCATCCCGGTACATTCCACTTTGTACCCGTGGCTGGTCACGGTGTTCGTCGTCACCTTCCTCATCTCGAACATCAATGCCACGAAGGGCGTCCAGCTGGGCCCGCTCATTACCGATGGTGCTTTCTTCCTCTTCCCTCTTGCCTACATCGTGGGCGACGTTCTCTCTGAGTGCTACGGCTTCAAGTCCACCCGCCGCGCTGTCTACATCGGCTTCGCCATGGCTATCCTTGCCGCGCTCTCCTTCTACATCGCCATCTGGCTGCCTGCCGCGGACTTCTATGAAGGCCAGGAAGCTTTCGAAGCAACTCTCGGACTGGTTCCGCAAATTCTTGCTGCCTCCTTGGTCGGCTACGTTGTGGGCCAGCTGCTCAACTCCTTCACCTTGGTGAAGATGAAGGCCCGCTCGGGCGAGAAGGGCCTCATTGCTCGCTTGGTCGCTTCCACCGTCGTTGGCGAGTTCGGCGATACCCTGTTGTTCTGCGCCATCGCAGCGCCCGTCATCGGTATCGATTCCTTCAGCGGCTTCCTGAACTACGTCATCGTGGGCTTCTTGTGGAAGACCGCCTGCGAGGTCATCATGCTTCCGCTGACCACGTTGGTTATCTCCTGGGTCAAGCGCCGCGAAGACTACGTACCTATCGACGAGATCGAAACCCCTACGGCAACGCCATCTAAGTAGCAGCGACCTCTCCCGAATTTTCACCCCCTTGGCACGCACTGTGCTGAGGGGGTCTATTTCTCTCTTCCTTTCACCCATCTTGCGTAATACGATGCATTCACGGTGACAAAGGAGAAATAATGGCTGCATGTGAAGGCCGTCCGATATCTGATCCTGCCCGCGCAGCGCTTTTGGAACGGGTCGAAGACTACTACGACCTTCAGGAACTGCGCGCAGCAATGGCAGAGGATTCCGGCGAGCGCTTTAACCTCGATGAGGTCTTAAAGGACATCTACGATGCATAAGCATCTTCGAGCCTCCTTCCTCCTTATCCTTAACCTGGCCACGGTCCTGAGTATTGCTGCATGCTCGGGGACGAAAGAAGACCCGTCGCCTGAAACGACGAGCCACGCGGCACCGGAAACGACGGCGGTGAGCAGTGAGGCGTCGTCAAGCGCAGCGCCCACTCCTCCCCCACTCAATGAGGGCCCGGCGCCAGCCCTGACCGGTGCGTTTGAGATGGATGGCCCGGCCGCAATCACGGGCGCGACCTATGACTCGATGCCCTTCGTCGTGCCCCTCAACCCGGCCGGTCCGCAGGAGACCATGGTGCGCTGGGTCCGAGACTGGGGTGAGTCCCCCGCCACGGCAGAACAGGGCACCACCTACGTCTTGGGCCATGCCTGGGGCCAACAGAAACTGGTATTCAACCCCTTCTCCGAGGTGGTCACAGCCAACGTCGATCTGAGCAACCCCACCTCCGTGGAGGGCCTCGACGGCGTGGATGTGCAGCGCTTTGCGACGTCCACCCTGAACGGCTCCCACATCCGCATGACCTCCGAGGGTGGTGAGGGCCGCGAGTGGATCGTGGATAACGCCTTCCTCATCCCCAAGAATCAGCTCGGCAGCGACGCCGACCTCATGAATACCGAGGTTCCCGGGCGCATCGTACTCATTGCGTGTGCGGTGGACGGCGCCTCGGACTTGGAGTACAACGTCATCGTCACCGGTCACTTGGCGTAATAGCGCCCCATAAACTCATCGCGGTAAGCCTCGTAATAGCCGCCATCGATGGACTCCCGGATGTTATCCACCAGGCGAATCATGAACTCCAGGTTGTGGATAGTGCACAGCGTGCCGGCGAGGAATTCCTTGGCCTTGAGCAAGTGGTGGATATAAGCGCGGGAGTAGTTCTCCGAGACGTAACCGCCGAACTCCTCGTCCACACCAACAAAGTCACGCTTGAAGCGCGCATTGGTGAGGTTGAGGCGGCCATCCAGCGTGTACACGCCACCGCGGCGCGCCAGACGGGTCGGCGCCACGCAATCGAAGGTATCGGCACCAGCCTCAACGGCGGTAAAGATGTCATCGGGTTCAGAGATACCCAGCAGGTGCCGGGGCTTATCGACGGGCAACTCATCGCATACCCACCCCACAATCGTGCCCAGGTTTTCCTTCTCCAATGCGCCACCGATGCCGAAGCCTCCGAAGCCGCGCCGGCCATTCGCTTCGGCGCGATCAGACAGCTCCACGAGCCCGCGCGCAGCCTGTCGGCGCAGGTCCTCGTATTGCGCGCCCTGCACCACACCCCACAGGGATTGGCGTGGCTTCTGCGGGCCACGGGCGAGGGTAAGGCGGTCATGCTCATCCAAGCAGCGCTGCGCCCAGCGGCGCGTGCGCTCCACGGATTCCTCCTGGTAAGTGCGGGTATCCACGAGCGTGGTGAGCTCGTCGAAGGCAAACATGATGTCCGCGCCCAAGCCATGCTGGATCTGCATGGAGACCTCCGGGGTGAAGCGATGCGTGGAGCCATCGATGAAGGATTTAAAGTCCACGCCGTCCTCATCCACCTGCGCCATGCGCTCTTTCTTGGCCGCACGGATATCGGACTCCGTCAGGTCCGCCACGTCCATGGCGAGGACCTTCTTAAAACCCACGCCGAGCGACATGACCTGGAATCCGCCCGAGTCGGTGTACGTCGGCCCATGCCAATTCTCGAAGGTAGCCACGCCACCGGCCTCATCCACGATGTCGTGGCCCGGCTGCAGGTAGAGGTGATAAGCGTTGGACAAGATGGCCTGCGCGCCGGTGGCCCGGATCTGTTCCGGGGTCAGCGTCTTTACCGTGGCCTTGGTGGCCACCGGGATGAAGGCCGGGGTTTGGATATCTCCATGCGGCGTATGGATAACGCCGGTGCGGCCGTGCTTTCCCGGTTGTGCTGGACCACTTAGGTCCAGCTCCTTCTTCACATCGAAGGACAGGTCGGTCTCAAGCTGCGGCTTAGGGTGGGTCATAGGGAACTATTCTACGGGCTGCGCTGCCTTATCCTCTGCCTCACGAGACGCTGCCGCGTGTTTGCGCTCCCATTCTTCCTCGAGTGCGGTGCCCTCGATATCCAGCTGTGGGATCAGCTTGTCCAGCCACTTCGGCATCCACCAGGTGGTGTGCCCCATGAGGAACATGGTGGCGGGAACGAGGGACATGCGGACTAGGAAGGCGTCGAAAAGCACGCCCGCCGCCAGCGCGAAGCCGAAGATCTGGATGAAGGGCAGCGGCTGGCTGATAAAGGCCACGAAAACGGAAATCATGATGATGGCCGCGGCGGTGACCACGCGGGCACCGGCGGTAAAGCCAGCGATAGTCGCCTCATCGTTGGCGTTGTACTTGCTGTACTTGCCACCGCTGCCCTGCGGGAAGCGGGAGAAGTGCTCGCGCATGCGGGTGACCAGGAAGACCTGATAGTCCATGGCTAGGCCGAAGGTCACGCCGATGAGGAAGATGGGCATGAAGGAAATCAGCGGGCCCGGCGCGGGCACCAGTCCGGTGAAGCCGTCCTGCCACACCAGCACGGTCAGACCGAAGGCACCGCCGACGGAGAGCAGGAAGCCTAAGCCGGCCACCAGCGGGACCAAGATGGAGCGGAATACCGCCAGCAGCAGGAAGATGGCCAGGCCCACCACGATGGCAAGGTATGGCCCCATGGCTTCTTCGAGGCGCTCGGTGATGTCGAGCTGCACCGCGGTCAGGCCCGTCATGCCGATCTCGGCACCGGTGGCATCCTCCAGCTCCGCACCGGCAGTACGCAGGGCGGAGGCGGTGCCAACCGTGGCATCATCCGTCGGCGCCGTGGTAGGGCTGACCATGATCTGCGCGGACTTCATGTCTTTGCTCACCCCCACCAGCTGGGCGTGCTTGACACCGCCCACTTGATTCAGGCGCTGCACGGAATAGATGAAGGAAGAAAGGGCCGCCTTCTTCTGCTCGTCCTCTTCACCCTCCTGGCCCTGGATATAGGGCTGCAAGGCTGCAGAGTCCGGGTTGGCGTTGGCGCCATCCACGATCACCAGGAAGGGGCCGTTGATGCCGGGGCCAAAGCCTTCGGACAGAAGATCCGCCGCCTTGCGCTGGGTGGTATCCGGGTTGGAGGTGGTATCCGCCGGAAGCGCTAATTCCATGTGCAGAACCGGGGCGGTTAACGCTCCGAGGCCGAGCACCACCAAGGCCATAACCACACCGGGGACACGCTGCACCGTGCGCACCCAACGGTTACCCATCGTTGGTTTCGTGCGGCGCGGGCGGCGCTTCGTGGGGTTGCCGGCCACGCCGGGGATGCGCCCGGCGAAGGCTTTATCACCGAGCAGCCCCAGCATCGCGGGCACCAAGGTCAGCGCCACAAGCACGGCCATGAAGACCGTGCCCGCGGCCGCCAGGCCCATGGCAGTGAGGAAGCTGATGCGCGCCACGAGCAAAGCAAAGAGCGCGATGAAGACCGTCGCGCCGGCAAAGACCACGGAGGATCCCGCCGTGCCGACGGCCATGCCGGCGGCGTCTGGTCCGTCCATGCGGGAGCGCTCCTGCCGGAAGCGCGACATGATGAACAGCGCGTAGTCGATGCCCACGGCCAGGCCAATCATGACGGCCAGCACCGGGGTGAGGTTGTTCAGCTCCATCCAGTGGGTGGCGATCATGACGCCCATCGCGCCCAGCCCCACACCCACGACCGCGGAGATAAGCGGCATGCCCGCGGAGGCCAAGGAACCGAAGGTAATAATAAGGACGATAAACGCCACTGCCAGGCCGATGACCTCAGAAATCGAGTTGACCTGGATTTCATCACCGAAGCCCGCGCCGCCGGCCTCTACTTCCAGACCAGCTGCACGGCCAATATCCATGGCCTCGTGGACCACATCTTTATCCGCGGGGTCTACCGAGTAGGGGCTTTCCGCGTCAAAGTCGAAGGTGGTATAAGCAATCGTCTCATCGGCATTGACCATGGCCAGGTTATCGGCATCCGCCCGCGCGGTCTCCTCCGGCAATCCCATGGAGGTGAATTGCTCGATGACCTGCTGCTGCAACGCCGGCGATACCTCAAGCGGATTGCCCCAACGCTGCTGGCTTCCCTCCGGGATATCCAAGCCCTCTGCGATGTGGCGCACCACGTCCCCGACTGCCGCTTCATTCTGCGGGTCACTGAGCTTCTGCCCTTCCGGGGCCTTGAAGACGAGGTTGACCGTCGGCGCATTGGCCGGGTTACCGTTTTCCGGGAAGAGCTCCACCGCACGCCGGGTGGCGTCAATTGCGGGCGTGCCGCTGATGGAGTACTCCGTGGTCATCGGCTTCATCAAGCTCAAGGTCGCTCCGCCCGCGGCCGCCACGATGAAGATCCAGGCGATGATGACCTTCCATCGATTGATGTAAGACCAGCGGCCTAGGTGGTAGAGCAGCTTTGCCACGGAAATTCCCCTTCACATGCGTGATTAATAGTCACGGCAGCTTTGGTGGTGGACACGAATGTGCACCAGTTTAACCAGTTGGGCTTCGAAGCCCTAACGGTCCCGTAAGAGCTCGAACAATCCTCCGCGATGTGATCTACGCTACAATACGCGATTACTCAACACTATAGGAGGCTCTGCTATGTCTACTTTCGTCATTGTCGTCGTCGCGGCCATCCTTCTCATTGCCATCCCAGCAGGCATGATGAGCCGGCGGATTCACAAGCGTACGGAAGACCACGACCCCGAGGAACGCCAAGCCGCGCTGGATTTCCAAAGAGATGTTGATAGAGGGCGGGCTGGCTTCTAAAACATAAAACCGGCACCCCAGAGCTAAAAACTGGAGTGCCGGATCTGGCGGTGGCGGCGGGATTTGAACCCGCGGTTGGGGGTTACCCAACAATCGCTTTCGAGGCGATCACCTTCGGCCGCTCGGACACGCCACCGCGTTCCAGATTACGGGAGTCGTCCCGAGCGACAAAATCGCTGCCCACGCCAGGCGGCGGGACAGCGATTCAGCTATATAAAGGCGAGGAATTAGTCCTTGAGGTTTCCGATGACCTCGTTGGCCTTATCCTTGATGCCCTCAACGGCGTCGGAAGCCTTCTGCTTGGCCTCAGAGGTGACCTGGTCGGCCTTGCCCTCGTTCTCCAGCTTCTCGTTGTCGCTTACGTTGCCAGCGGCTTCCTTAGCCTTGCCGACGAACTCGTCCTTCTTATTCTCGAAATCACCCATGATTTTCTCCTTACTCTCTACTTCTCTCACGTGGGACACCCAGCCTACACGCGAATCGGAAGGTGGATCCGAGACCACGTCCCAACTCAGGGTTAAGCGCCACTGCCGCGCAGACCCTCGAAGAAGCCCGTGAGCAGCTCCGCGCACTCTTCCTCCAGCACTCCACCGCGTACCTCGGGCACGTGGAGGGCGCCGGGGGCGCGGAGGACGTCGACAAGCGAGCCGCATGCCCCCGTCTTCGGCTCAAAAGCGCCAAAGACCACCGAGGCCACCCGGGAAGCTTGAATCGCGCCCGCGCACATCGCGCAGGGCTCCAAGGTGACAACCAGCTCGCAGCCCTCCAGCCGCCAGCCATCGCCGTGCACGCGCACCGCCTGGCGGATTGCTTCTACCTCTGCGTGCGCGGTGGGGTCATTGAGTTGCTCGCGGCGGTTAACGCCGGTGGCGAGTTCGTTACCGGAGGCGTCGTACAGCACGGCACCCACCGGGATATCTCCCACCGGCGTGGTGCGCGCCACCTCTATGGCGCGGCGCATGCGGACCTCCGCGCGCACCAGCCCTTCCGCCGGCTTAAGAGTCATCCGAGTCGAGGCCGTCGATGAAATCCTCCAGCTCATCACCAAAGCCCAGCTCGCCGGCGATGCGCAGGAGCATATCGGAAGGCCAGTCCTCATCGTTGTCAATGATGTAGCCCACTTGGTCCTCATCGAGGCCGAGGTCCGCGAAGATGTCGAAGTCGCCATCGCCGTAGGGATCGGCTTCCTCCCACTCGTCTTCGTCCAAATCCGGGATATCAATATCGCGCAGGTCGAGGAAATCCGCGGCGAAGTCGTCTTCGGCGGCATAGGTGGCGTCGGAAAGCAGCATGCGCACATCCCCCGGCACCGGGCGCACGACGACGAAATAGTCATCCTCCACGCACAACAGCGCAAAGGCCGCACCCTCGGAACGCAGGTTGCGCACCGCCTTAATGGAGGTGTTGACGTTAGTGAAGTCATCCTCGAAGGGGCGAATCACCCATCCGTGCTCGCTGCGGGCAACGGTGATGGAAAAAGAGAGATCGTCGTGGCTCATACCTCGTCAGATTAGTCGGGTTGTGCCACAATTGTCACCGTGAGTTCTCAAGATGTTCAACGCCCCGTCTGCATTATCGGCCTCGGCCTCATTGGTGGTTCCCTGCTGCGTGACCTCGCCGCAAGCAACCATCCGGTGTACGGCTACAACCACTCCACGTCCGGTGCCCGCATTGCTGTGAAGCAGGGCTTTGACGTCACCGATGACCTCCCCGCCATTCTTCGCCGCGCGGAGGAAGACAAGGCGCTCATCGTTATCGCGGTGCCCATGGATGCGGTTGCCTCGGTTCTTGACACTATCCAGGAACACGCCCCGAGCTGTGGTTTTACGGACGTCGTCTCGGTGAAGACCGAAATCCGCCAGCTCGTCGTTGACCGCAACATGCACCCACGCTACGTGGGTGGCCACCCCATGGCGGGTACGTCCAAGTCCGGCTGGGAGAACTCGCAGACCGGCCTGTTCAACCGCGCTGCCTGGGTTATTACTTATGACTACGCCGCCGAGTGCGACGCGCGCGGCGAACGTATCCCGACCGAGTGGGAGAATATTTTCGCTGATGTTGTCCGCATGACGCAGATGGTCCACGCGGAGGCCGTGCCGGTGCGCGTGGCGAACCACGATGCTGCGGTTGCTCGCATTTCTCATCTGCCGCACGTGCTGGCAGAGACCCTCGCGGTAGTGGGCGATAATGGCGGCATCCTGGCGCAGTCCCTGGCGGCTGGCTCCTTCAAGGACGGCACGCGCGTGGCCGGTACCCGCCCGGACCTGGTTCGCCAGATGTGCGAGACCAACGCGACTGCCCTGGTCACTGCTTTGGATGAGGCGATTGAGTTGATGCAGTCTGCCCGTGACTCGCTGGCTTCAGATGAGCCTTCCATCGCCGAGCTTGCCGACGCCGGCTACAGAGCCCGCACCCGCATCGAAGCCCGATCCGGCGCTCGTAAGGAATCCGTTTCTCCGGTCAAGATTTCTTCCCGCCCGGTGCTGCGCCTGCACCCAGGTGCACCGAATTGGGTAGCGCAGTTGCGCCAGACGGAATCCTTGGGTGGGCGCATCGAGATCTTCTAGCCAGCTGGTGGGCTTCTTCTTCAACTCTTGGTCAGCGGCTTCTCACAGGGTTCCCCTCATAGGGTTCTAGTCAGAAGGTTTGTTTACCCCCAAGCGGCTTGCCCTCAAAGGAACCTTCTGACTAGAGACTTCTGACTGCAACCTTTTTAGAGCGCCCAGCCATGTGGGCGGTTCCCAGAAGGCATCGCGCAGATGGCATTAGCCAAAAGGCGTTTTCCCGCCTGAAAACGCCTTGTCGGTCGTGCACATGGCGTTTTTAGCCCCAAAGACGCCTTCTAGCGGATGCCTTTTGCAGGATGCCATGTGATGCCGGACTGTGAAGTGACGTGCGCGGTGGAGTGGAGCGGCGTGCGGCGGGGCGGCGTGCAGCGGTGCGCGGGGCGTTTAGTCGCGGAAGGTGTCGTCGCGGCGCTTGCGGGCTTGGGACTCGTCGCGCGTCATGCCGAGGAGCGGGTATCCCGCCAGGCCGGCTGCTAGGCCTACCGGCAGTAGCCACAGCATGCCGGAGGCCAGCCACAGAACTAGGCCAAGGATGGCACCAGCGATCAGACACGGAACGAGTTTCTCCTTCATGGAGATTCAGCCTAGTTGGTACCCCGCTCAGCGACAGACTTGCGGTTGAGCAGGCGCGAGAAGATGGCAATCGCGATAAGTCCGACTACCGCGGCAACACCCGCCGGCCATGCAACCGGGGCACTGACCTGCATCGTTGTCGGCGGCGCCGGGGAATTATCGGCGTTGAGAACGCCGTCGGTATCCCGACCACTGGTGATGTCCTCGATCCAGTCGCGGACTTCGACCACGGAAGTAATCGCCGCGGTAGGGGAAGGCAGATCTGGGTCCGCATTCGACGTGCCAGCCGTGGCCACGCCGACGAGGCGACCATCGACGAAGAACGGTCCGCCCGAATCGCCGCCCTGCATGCCCTCACCATTGAGGGACTTCACGTCCATGATGGCAGCGGCAATCATCGGCCCCACTCCCCCAAGCTCGCCAGCTGGGATGCTTTCCGCGCCACCTGGGCCCGAAGTGATGTCTGGCATCTCGCCGCCCTTCATCACCTGGGGAGCGTCGGACGAGCCAGGGGCGGGAGCGGCCATTCCGCCAGGTCCGTTCGGTGCAGGAACGGCCATGCCGCCAGGAGCCATGGCACCGGAATCCTTCGGCGCAGTCGCCACTCCACCAGGTGCCGCGGCGCCGGACTCGCCTGGCGCCACCGGCGTCATTTTCTCGCCCGACTCGTCAGGGCTCGCCGGTGGGGTGCCGCCAGACAGTAGTTCGCCGACTTCCATCTCGGCCATCGGCAGCTGGCCTTTGCGGGCCATCCGGGAGCTGCTGCTCCAACCGTAGAAGCGGCCTTTCTCGCCAGCAGTGGGGACCGCATCCGCGAGCTTGGCGGGCTTGATGCCCTTGACGGGTTCGGTGAGATGGATGAGGCCCGCATCGATCGTTGGCGATACCGCCCACGAGTCAGCGTCGTAGACGCGGTCACCAAAACGTGCCTGCGTGCCTTCGTTGTTGACGGACTCCAAGCAGTGGCGGGCGGTGAGCACCCACTGCTCGGCCACCAGCGTGCCGGTGCAATCGCCGAAGTTTCCGATCTTGCCCATGCGCAGCGCAGCTACGGCAGCGCTTTCCTCCGACTGAGGTGCGGGTTGGGCGAATTCCAAGGCCATGGCCGGCGCAGCGCCTAGCCCCACGACCACCGAGCTTGCCAGAACAGCAGTTATTTTTCGTGCCACCATTACGCGGCCACCTCCTTGATTGCCCAAGCCACGACCCTCTCAGCCGGACCTTTTCCGAAGAACTTTTTCCACAGCGCGCTCAGCACCAGGAAAGCGAGCACAAAGCCCACGGCTGCAATGGTGTTGTGCAGCGAAACGTGCGCTTGCCAATAGCGTGCGGTGAGAATGTGCAGGATATAAATGGTCAACGACATCGAGCCCAATGCCGCGAAGGGGAAGGTCAAGCGCGGCAGCTGTCGGCCAATGATCAGGCACAGGTGCAGCACCACTGCAGTAACCGCCACGGAAAGAAGGATTTCACCAAGCACACCCGTATGCCCGGTGAAACGCAGCCAGCCAGGGATTTCCGGGTTGAAGCGCTGCCACAGGCCGATGCCGGCGACAACGGCAGCCACCGCGGTCGAAATGGTTTGGGTGCGGGTGGGGCGGGTGAGGTAGACGTCGTAAAGCAGCATGCCCGCCACCATGTACGCCAGGAACGCCACGAGGGGGTAGACCTGCGGGAGGGTATAGGGCGCGTAGAGCACCGTGGCGCCCGCAGTAGCCAGCGCAAAGAGCAGGACCTTCCAGCCGGTGGCCAGTGGCGGCACCCAGGCGGTGAGAGCCATGGCCGCGCCCATGACCACGAGCACCACCTGAATCTCACCGCCGACGGGAAGCAAGGCCACGCCGATGAGCATGACTATCAGTCCGCGGGCAACCAGCTTGAGGAAAACTCGCAGCGAGTAATCGCGGGCAAGAATCATCATCGTGGTACCTGCAATGATGGCAAAGCCCGCCGCCGGCAACCCGGAGAGCACCACTTTGGCGCTCCACACCAGGTTGGCCATGTGCAGAATAATCATCCCGATGATGGCCAAGGAACGAGCAATATCGAGGCCCACTATTCGGGCACGCGCTGACACCTATTCATCTCCTTGCAGTAGAAAACGTCTAAAGACCGACCAATAGCTCTGGCCGGTCTTTACATTTGTGCCGCTTTTCAGCTCTGCGTTTCACTCAACGCTGCGTGATGTGCGTCTCAGCGAGTGAGTGCGATGGCTTGGTCCCCGTTCACAAGGTAGATGCGCTGCGGCGTTACGCTTTATTACCGATCGCAGTAGCCATATCTCTGCTTTAGCCACGCCACTTAACAGACAACAGCCACGTTCCTTTATTGGTTGGTACGCATACTCCAATGCCGCTGAACCTAGCTTCGTATTCCCGTAGGCACCAGTGTTTCCTCGGGGTCATCTAAGGAAACGACTTGGCTACCGATGGCCCCCTACTGCAATGGTTCCCACTGGCACCTCGACAGTAGCTGCCTGCGCAACGGGCGAAGCACCTGCTACAGTTGCCATCGACAGGGCAGCCGCTCCGATAAATTTCGCGTTTACTTTTAAAGTTCCTCCCAGAACCAAAAAATGAATTCTACCAGCAATAATGCCATACTGCAGCTATTAAAGCAGGCCGCGTCTGACATAGATTCTTCCCAATTCCCAATCACCGCCACCTTCATACAGCGCTTGGAAGCTCTGTCCGAGCAGTACCCCAACGAGGACGGGACCATCAGCTCCGATCGATTGGCCCTATCGCTGATAACAATGATTGGTGCGCTTGAAGAGCGGAGCAATTACTTAGAGGAAAAGCTGCAGGCAGTCGTTTCGAAACGATAGTCAATCGATCGCCTCTGTTTGACGCATAGCTGGCCCGTGCTGGCAAGTCACACCGCGCTATCTTTGGCACTTCTCAACCGGTGATTGACGTCTAAAGCCTGACTAACGGTGCTGCCTAGTCTTGTTTGTCTTCGTTTTCAGCTCTGCGTTTCACTCAGCGCTACGCGATGTGCGTCTCAGCGAGTGAGTGCGATGGCTTGGTCCCCGTTCACAAGGTAGATGCGCTCGGGCGTTGCGGAGACATCCGAATCCACCATTACCTTCGCCGGTTCGGATAGGAACACAATGAAGGGAAGGTCAACCTTTCCTCCGGAACAGGCCTTTTCCGTCACGCCGCCGAGCTCCACCTCGCTACCAGACAAGGCGAATTCGCCGCTATTACACGGCAGCGAAATCGTCTGATTCTGGAAATTCAGGGAGAAATATTCCGGCTTCACCTCAGACCTCCATCTAAGGGCCGTAATGTGCTCCATCTGCTCATCGCTTGCCTCGACCAGGCCTGCAGGCGCGTGGGCAATCATGCCGTGCTGGGCGACGCCCACCCCCCATGCCTCCGAACTCCCCGCCAGCTCCGAGGAGCCCGCGCTAGAAAACAGCGAGGAGACAAATAGCAGGATAGCGGAGAGGATCGCTTTAATCATGGACACCATGTTAGCCGCCTATAACGGGGTCTGCTGTGCGATCCTCGCTCTATCATTTCTCGGTGCCTACTTGCCCAGGTCCGCGAGGATACGCTTTGCCAGCTCAGCCGAAGACTGCGGGTTCTGGCCGGTGTAGAGGTTGCCGTCCACAACGACGTGGGAGCTCCAGTCCTCTGCTGCCTTGTCGTACTTGACGCCGGCGTTGACAAGCTCGCTTTCCAGGAGCCACTTCGCGTTCTCTGCGAGACCCGCGGTTTCTTCCTCCGTGTTGGAGAAAGCCGTGACGTTCTTACCGGCGAAGGCATTGGTGCCATCATCGTTCTTCGCCGCCAAGAGCGCAGCGGGCGCGTGGCACAGCAGTGCCAAGGGCTTGCCGGCGGCAAGACGCTGCGTCAACAGTGCACCAGAGACGGCGTCGACAGCCAAGTCTTCCATGGGACCATGGCCACCCGGGTAAAAGACAAGGTCATAGTCTTCCTCGTTAACGTCAGCGAGCGGCTTCGGATTATCGAGTTCGTCCTTGATGGACTCAAGATAGGCGCGAATCTCCTCAAGCTCTTTCGGATCACCGGCGCCCTCGCCGAGGCTTCCCTCATCCACCGTCGGCGCTACTGCATTGGGCGTGGCGATGGTGATGTCCCAGCCGGCGTCGCTAAACAGTCGGTGTGGAACGGCAAGCTCCTCAGCCCAGTAACCAGTGGGATGAACAGATCCGTCCTTGAGGGGCCATCCGTCTGCTGCACTGACAACGAACAATGCGCTAGTCATTAACAAACTCCTTTAATCGAGGTTTCGTTTAGGTGCCCCACTATGTCAGAAAACTCGATCGTGTGCAGTCAACCCGAAATACCTGGCCCTGCGATCATATTCAAACGACGAAGCCCCTAGCTGTTTGTGCAGCTAGGGGCTAAAAAATTTGGTGCGCCCGGAGGGATTCGAACCCCCAACCTTCTGATCCGTAGTCAGATGCTCTATCCGTTGAGCTACGGGCGCAGTCCGTTGGCTTGCAGTGCGTGACGCTGTAATGCGCGCGCTGCTGTGCAACGAGGAATAACTATACCCACACGCCAGAAAACTGACAAATCCCGATGTCAATGCATGTTTTTATCCTCGCGAATGGGTATAGCAATTCACCCCGTGTTCACCTTTATGAGGGACTAAACGAGGTCGGCCACTTCGGCGTCGGACAGCACGGCGTTGCGGAAGGCCCTGAGGGTGGATTCATGATCGAAGTCGATACCGATGAGCACGAGTTCGGTGCCTGGCGTAACACCATTGGCTGCCCACAGGGAGGCTGGGATGATCTGCAGGTTGGGGCCGGCCTGCTGCCAAGCGTGAGCTACGCGCAGATCGGTATCAATCCAGCAAAACCCTTCGAACGCACCAGGCCGGTGCTGTCGCGCAAGGCCTTGAGCAGGCGCTCACGGTTAAAGGGCCGGTCAGCGCGGAAGACCACGGAGGAGATGCCATATTCCTCGGTCTCGGGGGTGTGCGGATTCGCCAGCTCTTCCGCGTAGCCGTGATAGGTCGCGGCGGTGGCGGTGTCATAGAGGTGGGCGTCGAGGACCAGCGCGGGGTCGATAACCCCGTTGGTCACGGGCACGACGCGAGCACGGGGGTTCATGGCACGCACGGTGGCGATGACGCGTTCCGTTTCGGCGGCCTCCACTAGGTCCGTCTTGGTGATGAGGATGAGATCGGCGAATTCGACCTGGTCCACGAGGAGGTCGGCGATGGTGCGGTCGTCGTCAGGCGTGGCCTCGATATTCTCAGAGACCAGGCTGCGGCCGCGGCGAAGATTAGCCAGAAACGTGGAGGCGTCCACGAGGGAGACCATGGTGTCGATGGGGGCGGCGTCGGCAAGCGTGGTCCCATCTTCAAATTCCCACTCGAAAGTGGCAGCGACAGGCATGGGCTCAGAAATGCCGGTGGACTCGATGACAATCTGGTCGAACCGGCCGGAACGAGCCAGCTTGCCGACGGACTCAATGAGATCCTCGCGCAACGTGCAACAGATGCAGCCGTTGGAGAGCTCAACGAAGCGGTCTTCGCCGCGTTCAAGATGGCCCTCGCCGGCGACGAGGGCGGCATCGATGTTGACCTCGGAGAAGTCATTAACCACAACTGCCAGCTTGCGCCCCTCGCGGTTGGCCAACAGGTGGTTAAGAACAGTGGTTTTGCCGCTGCCTAAAAATCCGGACAGCACGGTAACAGGTGTAGCCATCCCGTAATGATATCGTTTTTCATCAAGGGGTGGCTGCGCCAGCTAGACCGCGAGGCCGAAGATAGGCACCGCCAGCAGGTAAACGGTCAGGGTAATGAGGAAGATGCCGATGATATTGAGACCCAGACCGCCCTTAATCATTTCACCAATCTTGACGTAGCCAGAGCCGTACGCAATGGCGTTCGGCGGGGTAGCCACCGGCAACATGAATGCACACGTTGCCGCGAGCGCCACCGGGATGGTGAGGAGGAGGACGTTGACGTCACCGTCAGCAGTCAGGCCCACGCCCACCGCGACGCCGCCCATGATCGGAATGAAGGTCGCGGCAGTTGCGGTGTTAGAAGTGATTTCCGTAAGGAAGAGCACCAGCGCAGCCACGGCAGCCACGATGAGTACGACCGGCAGGACGCTAAGCCCCTTAGCCATCTCACCAATCCATAGGGACAGGCCGGACTGATTGAACATTGCCGAAAGCGATAGGCCACCACCAAACAAAAGGAGCACGTCCCACGGCATCTCGTTCGCCGTCTCCCAGTCCAGGAGGCGGATACGGCGCTCGTTGTCCGCCGGCAAGATGAAAAGCAGAATACCGGCTGCAATACCCACGATGGCGTCATCGTAGTTGTCGAATTCCTTAAGCACGAGCGGCAGGGTCACCCAGGAAGCGGCGGCGAGCAGGAAGATAATCCCCGTCATGATTTGGGGGCGGGTCCACGGGCCGAGGGCCTCAATTTCCTCATCAATAAGCTCGCGCCCACCCGGAATCTCCTTCATCTCCGGCTGAAAAATGGTGATGAGCAGGAACCACGCGATGAGAAGGAAAATAGCGGCCAGCGGCACACCTACAGCCATCCAGCGACCAAAGCCGAGGGTCACATCCCAGGTATCCGCCATATACGCATTGAGGAAGGCATTCGGCGGGGTGCCGATAAGTGTGCCCAGCGAGCCGATGGACGCCGAGTACGCGATACCAAGCATGAGAGCAGTGGCGAACTTCTTCTGCTTATCCCAACCACCAACGGTCTCCGCAGTCAGCGCCAGCACTGACGTACCAATCGGCAGCATAACCACGGCGGTTGCAGTGTTAGAGACCCACATGGACAAGAAGCCAGTAGCCACCATAAAGCCCAAAATAAGACGCTTGGGCGAGGTACCAATCAGCTTCACCACGTACAGTGCAAGGCGGCGGTGAAGGTTCCAGCGCTGCAGCGCAAGGGCAATAAGGAAGCCGCCCATGAACAGGAAGATAGTGGCGGAGGCATACGGTGCACCGACTTCCTTGATGGCACCCACACCAGCTAGCGGGAAGATAACCAACGGCAACAGTGCCGTAGCGGCCAACGGAATGGCCTCCGTCATCCACCACACGCCCATCAGAATGGTCACCGCGGCGACGGCACGCAAGGCGCTCTGCGTGTATTCGACGTCATCCTTGGCGCCGGGGGATTCCAATACCGTGTCGACTGCGTTGCTGGGGAAGATGAACCACACGAGAATGGCCAATGCGAGACCGACAATGAGGCCAATGGCCATGCGGCGCCAGTCTTTGCGGTCGACACCGCGATCGTCCTCACCCTCTGTGTGCGCGGTTGAGACGTGAGTGTGTGGGGTAGTCATGTGCCCCCTCCTTTTCCTGGTTAACCAGCCCCCATTCAGTCGAGAGAGAGTGATAGGGATCGCCGAATGGGCCTACACGTTTAGGTTATCGAGGCCACAGACTTCCAACAAAGGCTTTCCGGTTTTTACCCCCGCTTGCGCCATGAAATTGCCCCTAGTCGCTCAGGAATCTGTACTCCAGTTCCCTCCACCCTCTCCCCGCTGGGAGCGCCTGAAACTACCAGACCGCGACGAAAGCCACCGCTCCCAAGAGCATCGTGGCCACGGTGACCGCAGCGAGAGCCGCGGCACCGGGAAGGGGCGCGGCGCGCGAAAGGACGTCATCGGCTCGGCGCAGCTTGGTAGTGGCCAGCCAGAGCACAACGGCGGTCACGCCGCCTACGATCACGGCAGCCCAGGGTGCCACACTACGCACAACGAGCAGACCTGCTACAAGGCCCGCAAGTCCCGTGCGCTGCCACGCCAGGCGGGTGCGCTCAGGCTGGAGGCCGGGATCAAAAAGCTCATTCACGCTAACAGCTCGCCCGCCAGAATCATGACGCCAATAACGGTCACCACGGCCACCACCAGCGCTAATGCGGGGCTAGCCGGCAGCGGGCGGGAATGGCGCATCGCCCGTTCGGACGCACCCCAATGCAGCCACGCCACGGCTGGCAGCACGATAGCCACGAGCAACATAATGACGGAAACGACGCGAGTCAGCGTGGTGTTCAGCGGCAGCTCAAAGGTCTCCAGAGCCACACCACCTGCGATAAAGGCCAGCGAAGTACGGATCCAGGCCAGGAACGTGCGTTCATTGGCCATGCTGAAACGCGGATCGGGTTCCTCGCCCGAGCCATACACCGAGCTCGGAAAACGTGCCTTCGTCATACGCGCCACTGTAGCGCCCCGCGCCCCGTTCCACAGTGCGAGGCATCCTCCCTAGGACTGCGAGAAGGCTTCCAAGTCCGCGGGACTGCCGGCGACGGCGATGAGGTCGCGGGGGGTGAGTTGGGTGGCGTCGGCAAGCGGGCGCCACTGCCCCGGCCCCGCGCAGCGAGAGATGAGCTGCACGTGGTGCTCCTCCCACACCTTCTGCAGGTCAACAGGGCCTGCGCTTGCCGACGCCGGCGGGCTCATCACCGTCACGCCATAGTCCACGGCGATTTCCGCAAAGTCCTCGAAACGGCCGCCCAACAGGTGGGCCACACGGCGACCCGTGTCGCGCTCCGGACGGATGACGTGCTGCACGCCAATTTGCGTCAAGATGCGGGCGTGGGCATCGGAATCAGCCTTGGCCCAAATGTCCTTGATCCCCAACTCAACCAAGTTCGAGGCGGTAAGAATAGAGGCTTCCAAGTCCGTTCCAATGCCCAAGACGACCCGCTCCACCTCATCGACTCCCAGCTGGCGCAGAGCTTCGGAGTCGGTGCTATCGGCGGTGACGACCTCCGTGAGATAGGCTGCGTGTTCACGCACAAACTTCTCGTCTGCATCGATGCCGAGCACCTCGACACCGTGTTCCATAAGCTCCTTGGCCAGGGAAGCACCAAAGCGGCCCAGACCGATGACGACGACAGGTGGGATGTTGATGGAGTTTTTCTCGCGCCGTAGGGCGCTAAACAAGTTAGCCAATGAAGGGCCTTTCTTCGGGGTAGCGGAAGCGTCGGCTGATGGTCCTGGCGGCCAGTGCCGCCACAAAGGTAGTGGGACCCACGCGACCGACATACATGATGAGGCACAGCATAATCTGCGATGGCGCAGACAGGCTGGCGGTAATACCTGTGGACAAACCCACCGTGGCGAAGGCGGACATGACTTCGAAGGTGATCTGGTCCGATGTGAACTCCGGGTCCCACATGCGCAGTGTCGCCACGCCCAGTGACACGACGATCATTCCGGCCGCGGTCAGCGCCAAGGCTTGACGGAACGTCGACAGTGGCAGGCGGCGGTGACCGATGGAGGTATCTTCCCGTCCCAAAAATTCTGAAGTCATCGCCGCGGCGAGAACGCAGGCAGTCGTCACCTTGATACCGCCGGCCGTACCGGCTGAGCCGCCACCAATGAACATGAGGATGTCGGTGAACATGAGCGTGATGGGGTGGGCCTCGCCGTAATCGATGGCATTGAAACCTGCGGTTCGGGGCGACGCACTCAAGAAGAAAGCATTGAGGAGTCTCTGCCCCAACGGCATCCCCTGAAGCACCCCGGATCCTTCGGAGACAAAAAAGAACACCGTACCGCCAGCCAAGAGCAGTGCCGTAGCTGTCAGCGTCATCCGAGCGGTCATCGACATACGGTGAATGCGTGGGTTACCGCCACGCCAGCGAGTCCAGCGCCCACGAACTCGGCGAACGAATTCCGCCAACATGGGATAGCCCAAACCACCGGTGATGAGCGCCAGCGCCAAGGGGATGAGAATCCACCCGTCGGCGGCAAAAGAGACAAGGCTATCGGAGTAGGTACTAAAACCAGCGTTGTTGAAGGCCGAGATAGCGTGGAAGATGCCCTCCCACACGGCACGTTTCGGGGAGACGTCGTGGGCAGTAGCTAGGCGCACGCCGATGAACACAGCCACGAGGGCCTCGCAGACCAGCGTTAATGCAATGGTAAGAAGCAGCGCACGGCGCACACCGCCGGGGGCAACCGGCCGGCCTTCCGCCGCAGAAGTGCGCCGCGCGGAGAAACTAATGCGCCCCGTCAGCAACATGCCGGACAAGGAGGCCAAGCTCATGATGCCCAAGCCACCGAGCTGGATAAGCACGATAATGACGGTTTGGCCGAAGGGAGTCCAATAGGTAGCGGTGTCCTCCACCACTAGGCCCGTCAGGGACACAGCGGACGTGGCCGTAAATAATGCTGGAAGGAAAGGCGTCCAATGTGGCACATTGGCGGACACCGGAAGCATAAGCAGCACCGTTCCCGCCAAAATGAGCAGGATAAAGCCCGCGGCAGTGAGCCGAGCAGGGCCCAGAAATTGACCGCGAATCACGCCTTACAACCCTAGCCCTCAATGTCCGGAGGGAAAAGACACGTTTGCTGTGAATATTCTGCTCATTTATGGCACCTGCGTTGGCTGCGGGCAGGGGGCTACATTAGCTTGGTTTTCTCCAGAGTCTCTACCCAGCCGTTGGTGAACTTCTCCAGAGGCTTGTGGAAGACCACTCCCAGCACCAACATCGGTAGAGCGAAGAGCAGCAGACAGAGAATGGCCAGCCAGAAATCTCCGTGGTACGTGCCGGCGATGGCCGCACGGAAGGCGCGGATGGTGTACGTCGCCGGCAGCCAGGGACTGATGTTTTGGAACCACTCCGGCAGTACCTGAAGCGGATAGGCGCCGCCTGAGGACGAGACCTGAATGACCAGCATAAGCACCGCCAGTGCCTTGCCCGCGTTAGCGAAAGACACGACGAATGTGTAACAGATCAGCATGAAAATCAACGAGCTGGCCCACCCAGTAAACAGCATGAGGAAGGGGTGCGCGGGCTCAATCTCGACGAAGAAAATGAGGCCCAAAATCAGCATGGTCGACTGCACGAGGCCAACCGTGGCGAAGATACCGAAGCGCCCGAAGAAGCGCTGCATCGGTGAGTACTTATCCTTGTCGGTCACGTCGGTGCGAATGCTCACTGCGGTCAGTAGGGCACCGACCCACAGCGCCAGCGCCGTGTACATCGGGGTCATACCCGCACCGAAGCTGGTGACGGGGAAGACTGGCTGCCTATCGACGTCCACAGGGGCCGCAATCGCATGTGCCAGCGCCTCTGGATCGGAGCCGACGATGTCCGCGAGCTTCTTCAGGTCACCGGACTCCGCGGCTGCATCGATATCCTTTTTCAGATCCGCGAACTTGTTTGCCTTGTCCTGCAGTCCAGAAGCCAGGCGCTGCACCGCTTCTTGGGCGTCCGTAAGCGAGGAGGAATCGATAGTGACGGGAGTCTGCGCGGTATCGAGATCCTGGCCCACACGAGCAAGAGAGTCCTGCAGGCTGGAGAGGGACTCGCGCAGTCCGGAGGTAGAAATCGCCTCCACGGAGGCCTTCGCATCATCGAGAGCGGACAAGTCCGGCTTCGTCGGTTCCGGGGCGTTGGCCGCTGCTTCAAGACGAGCATGCAGGGCACGCTCGGAGTCAATGGCATCCTCGATGCGGCTCAGCGCCTTGTCTTTCTCATTGGCCGGCAACGGCAGGGCCTCGACGTGGCCATGCAGGTTCTGATACTGGGCAATAGTGCCTTCTACCTGGTCTGCCCAGGTGTTGAGGGCGGCGACGCGGTCGGCACGACTGGCGGAGGCGTCGTCGAAAAGCGCATTAATGCGCTCGCGCACCACGTCATAGCTGGCGCTCGTGGCGTCGAGGGATTGTTGCAGTGCCTCGGTGGAGACATTCAACGACGTGGACTGGATCTCCGGCAGCTCCAGATCCGCTGCGCCTGCGATACGTTGCGCACTCTCCATGAGCGGCACGGCCGTTTCCACAAGGCCGGCCAGGGAACGTGCCGTGCGCGCGCCCATGTCGAGCTGAGTCTGCACGCCCTCCGCCCGGGCCTGCATACGATCCAGCACAGCCTTGGTGTCACCCTGGTTCAGAAACTCTGAGAGGGACGCCACGATGTCGAAGGAGACATCACCGACGGTCTCGGTAAATGCTTCCGCCACCTGGGCGGACACGCCTTCCGCACCTTGACCCGTGATCTTCGGCGCCAAAGCGTTCTTCTTCTCATTCATATAGAAGGAGAGCTTCGCTGGTTCCGAACCGTCGGTATAGAAGGTCAACATATCGGTGCTGAAGCTTTCGGGCAGCACAATAGCGGCGTAGTATTCGCCGGATTTCGTACCTTCAACGGCCTCATCAGAAGTGGTCACGACCCAGTCGAGCTGATCATTCGCACGCAACTGGTTGAGAACCTGGTTACCCACGTTGATGGGCACCGGCAGAAGATCGCTCTCGTAGCCGGTGTCCTTACTAGCCACCGCCACTTTGAGATCGCTGGTGTTATCAAAAGGATTCCAGCTGGCCAGCACGTTGAACCACGTGAAGAGCATAGGAATAACAACAAGGCCAACGAGCATGACTGCGCTCATGACATTGCGGCAAGCGGTGCGCATGTCATTGAGGTAAAGATCCAGTGTTCCGCGCATTAGTTCTCTCCCTCCGTGCTGTCTACGCCGCTGTCTACACCAGCACGAGCTGGGTGTTTAATCTCGTCCTCATCCAAAGTGACCAGCTCTGCCGATTGCTTCAAGCTGATGCGCAGATACTCCAGCGTTACCGCGGCAGCGATAACAAGGAGGCACCAGGCAGTCCAGATAGCAAGCAGCAGCGGCTTCTGTGCGGGGAGAAGGCCGGAGACCACGATGAGGATGACCACGCCGACGATGCCTGCAATGGCCACCAGCTTGAGCCAGTAGCCCCAATTGTGTGCTCGGCGGTCCAAGTCCTTCTTCAGGCCACTGCGGCTATCCAGCGCCTGAATGACATCCGCGATACGGTAACCAGAACCCACGACCTGCACGTTTTCATAGTCAAAGAGCTCGGTATCGCGCAGCTCGCGGTTGAAGATGACGTTGAAGTGCGCGAGTGCCTTGCGCAGAACAAGACCGCACACGAAGAACAGGAGGAACATGAAGGCGAGAACGCCCATGTACTGGAAGTAGTGGGTTCCGTAGAAACCACCGATGGTTTCACGCATGGCGTCGATGCCATAGGTAAACGGCAACAACGGGTAAATGGCGTGGAAGAAACCCGGCAGCAGTTCGATGGGGTACAAGCCGGAAGCGCCTGGGATCTGGATGATGGCCAAGACCACGCAGAGGCCGCGGCCGAGGTGGCCCAGGGAAGTCGACAGCGCATAAATAATGCTCAAGTATGTCAAACCAATGAGCACGCCAGTGATGACAAATGCTGGGGCGTTGACGGTCTGGACACCGATGAGTACGTCACCAACGGTGACGGTGACGGCTTGGATAATAACCATCGCGGCCATGAGCAGAAAGCGGCCCAAGTAGGCCTGGCCCACCGTGACACGGTGGAAACCTTCCTTATCCACCTCGACGCGGAAAATCACCATGAGCACGAAAGCGCCGATCCATAGCGAAAGGTTGGTAAACAGCGCAGCCATGGCGGAACCGTACGAGTCCACCGGGTAGACGGTTTCGGACTTGAGCTCGATGGGCTCGGCGAAGAAATGGCCAATTTCATCGGCGTTGAGGCCCGTGATGTCTTCGACCACCTGGGAATTCATCGCGGCCTTCAGCGAGCGCACGTCGCCCTGAACACTGCGCAGGCTGTCCTGCAAGGCAGCCAGGTTGGTGTCAAAGTCGGACAACGTGTCCTTCGTAGCACGCAGCTGCTGTGCCACACCGTCAAGAAGGCCATCGGCCTCCTGCATCGTGCCCTTCTGGGCTTCCAGGGTGGCGCTCAAAGCACTCGCCGTGGAGCTCAGGCCGCTCATCGCGCGGTTAATCTCCGGGATGGCGGTGGTGACGGTGTCGCGCAGGGTCTGCGATGTTGCCTTGGTGTCAGCGGCGGCCTGGTTGATGGCATCAGCACTGGCCTGCACGTCCTGCGCGGCGGTTTGGGTGTCCTTGCTCAGTGCACCCAGGTTTCCAACGAGACGGCGGTTAGACTCGTTACCCTCCTCAAGACGCTGGATGGCGTCATCGATTTCTTTGGCCACCTGCGGGGACAGCGTCGATGAATCACGCAACGCCTTGAGCTGAGCAATCGACTCGGCACTCGCGTCGATGGCGGTGTTGGCTCGCTGCGTCGCGTAATCGAAGCGGTCACCAGCCTGGTTCAGACCTGCGGTCACATCCGCGATGGATTCCTGTGCTTGGGCAGTGCCGTCAGCCACGGCACTGGCACCATTGACGAACGCGTCGGTGGTCTGGTCAGTGAAGTCACCGATGCCACCTTGTGCTTGGTCGACGAGGGAGGAGATTTCGGTGAGGGCCTGCTGGGCGTCGCCCAGCGCGGTGCTCACATCAGCCACCGTGGACTTGGCACCGGACATAGACGCCGCAGCATCATCCAGCTTGCCCTGGATACGCGCGAGACTCTGGCGGTTGCCGTCGATCTCTTGCGCGGTCTCGCCAAAGGCAGAGCTGGTGTTGTTCATCGCACGGGTGACTTTGCTTTCAAAGTCCGTGCCGGTGTCCTTGACGTTCTCCGCGGCAACGGTTGCTACCTGTTCCTTGAAGGCAGCCGTAATCTGCTTGTCAAGACCTTTAGCGCCGGTATCCGTAATCTTCACGGCGATAGCGTTATTCTTCTCATTAACGCGGTAGACCAGCTGAGGCTTAGCGAACGTGCCATCAAGCATGCCCACGAGGTTCTCACTGAAATCTTCCGGAATGGTTACCGCCGCATAGACATCTCCCTTGAGCAGGGCTTTGTCAGCTTCTTCAGCGTCAAGGAATTGCCAGCCAAGCTGGTCATTGTTCCGTAATTTCTCAATGACTTCGCTGCCGACATCAACTTTTCCGGTCAGCTCGTTGGATGCACCTTTATCCTCGTTGACCACGGCCACCTTGATGTTTTGGGTATGGCCGTAGGGGTCACGAAACGCCGCGATGTTTACCCATGAATACAACGCGGGAGTGATGACGAGTCCGATGAGGATGATCCACGCCCTAGGGACGCGGCCAAGCCTGGCTACATCTCTGATAAAAATTTTCCAACTTTGGCGCACTGAAGGGAGTGTACCCTCTTGAGCCTCAAGTCTCTAACCTGCCGAAACCCATAAAGTAATTTCCATGATTAACAATTAAAGGTTGATATGGTTTGCCGAAACAAAAACCTTTAACACGAGAAGCAAACTTGTCTCGACATATAAACACCGTCAACATTCCCCTGCCCAGGAATGCTGTAAACGTGGGCACTACAATCGGCGGCCATGATTGAAGTCGCAGCCGTCGTCATCCGCAACCCGCAAGGCCGCGTGCTCACCGTGCGCAAAAAATCCTCAACCAAATATCAACTGCCCGGCGGCAAGCCTGAAGCGGGCGAGGCGCTTGTCGACGCCGCCCTGCGCGAAGTCGCCGAAGAAGTAGGCCTCACCCTCGACGCCGAGAGCCTCAACAAACTCGGCACCTTCGACGCCCCCGCCGCCAACGAACCGGGCGAAGTCGTCGTCGGCACCATCTTCACCTGCACGCGCACCGTCACCACCGACGAACCCCATGCCGCCGCCGAGATCGGCGACACCGCCTGGGTCGACCCAGCAGCACCCGACCGCGAGCTTGCGCATCTGTTGCGTGACCGCGTCTTCCCTGCGCTGGCCTAGCAGCCTCCCCCGAGCATCCGGGCCATCACTTCTCAAGCCTGCCTCAGCGGCGTCAAACTCCCCAAAGACTGGTGGTGGGCGCTCATTGTCATCACGAGCCTCGCAGCAGCAGCCCATGTCCGCGCCCACTTCCTCGGCAGTGAATTCTGGATCAACTGCTTAGGCATGCTCGCGCTCTCGACCGGCGTACTCGTCCTGACACTAGTATTGAACTAGGCGACCAATGATTCTTCGGAACTGCCCTGCCCTATTTCGCCATCAAGCACATTCGCCCGATAATTACTTCTTTTTCATCCCCCACTTCACCACGCCGTTCGTTGCTTCGGGAAGTGGCTGCGGGGAATAGCACTCATGAATTTTGGCGAGAACAAAGTATCCGGAGAAAGGGATTTGTTCACAGTGGACTTTATCTTCTGAATCCCACGCGAAAGCATTCAAGTCATACCAAGCCTTGAATTGTCGCTGCAGGCAATCGTAACCATTAATTCCAAAGAAACTGCACAGCTCAGCAATTGTAAATTCAGCTACAACGCTTTCTTCATGCAGGCGAATTCGGACAAAGTTTTCATCGGGATCGATGCTCGCGTCACTTTCCACATCCCAAATTGGCCCTTTTAGTAACTCCATGACGCTCCCAGCCAGCACGGATTAAGCTCAGTGCCTTCATTCTAAGTTCTCCGCTCACAGGCTACCGGCATACGAAGCGACTGAAAACGTACAATCCCGAACCACCGGTGAAACGATGAGTCGGGTTCTGGAGTTTGCGGCGACGAGAGTGTCTGGTTCGGAGACATCGAACCTCTGCGACTTTCCGCACCGAAGCGACGGCTGCTGAAGATAGGCCCGTGTGAGGCCCAGCTCTGCTGCTTCTAGCGCTTTCAGGAGCAGTTCTAGAACTGTGTCTCAACCTATAAGCAACAGCTGAGGTCGGAACTAAGTCTCAGTTATCGTGTTCAAAGTCCGCATACGGGGCACAATCTCGGCCCGCACAGTTGCCTGCCCTGAGGAGTATCCGTGACGTTGCGGCTACCCGATATTCGGGCTCCAGCCCACAGTCCTTGGTTTCACACACCTGTCGCTGTCGTTCACGGTGAATAAGGGCGAAAAATTTCAAATTTCTGGCCCTTATCTACCGTGAATGTGGCCTTAGCCTGAATGCCGGCTCCGAAAACGTAAAGTCTCGAGACACCACCGGAACGATGTCTCGAGACTTGAATTTTGCGGAGACGAGAGGATTTGAACCTCCGGACCTACGCAAGTAAGTCAACTCCTTAGCAGGGAGCCCCATTCGGCCGCTCTGGCACGTCTCCAGCGATTCGCAATGAATCGTCCATCACTCTACCTGAGCGCTTCCCCTAGGGACAAAATGGGGCTTCCCTATTCTTTCCCTGAAGCGCCGCATGCAGCTTAAGGGCAACGTAGAGAGCCGCGCAGCGCCAGCCATCATCCAGCACGCCAGGCCCGAGAATCTCACGCACGCGGTCTAGGCGGTAGTGCAGCGTGGCGCGATGAATGTAGAGCGCAGCGGCGGTCGCAGAGACGTTGCGGGAATGCTCAAAATAGGTCAGCAGAGTGTGCCAATAGGAGTTGCGGGGGACGTCGAGAAGCACGGCGGCATCGGGGCTCATCTCCACCACCGTTGCTGGGGTCAGCTCCCACCCACGCAGCAGCCGCCACGCGCCGGCCTCCTCCCAGCGCAACGAATCCTGGCCGCAGAGCTTGGCCACGTCCGCCATGAGTCGCGCCAGCGGGGCCGTCGGTGCCGAGCCGCGGGCGACCACCTCGGCGCCGGCGACGAGCGCAGCACTCTGTAGCTCCTCCATGAGGGCCTCGGTGTCCTTGTCATCGCGGCGGCACTCGACAAGCACGAGGGAATCGTGGGAATCCGCCACCAAGAAAGGCCGGCGCGCCAGTGGGCGGGCAAGTTCCACGGCTACCGCGCGCTGATCGCCCTCCACCAGCACGCGATGCACGGTCAACTCACCATCGTTAGGCAAAAGATCGCGCTCCCGCGCACCCGCCAGCGCGGCTGGATCACCGGTGAGCACCTCGCGGGCCAACTCGCCGAGCTGTTGGGCGCGGGCGGCGAGGGGAGCATCGCGTTCGTCGATAAGCCTGGCCAGGGGCGCAAGCAACGAATCCAGACGGGCCAAGGGGGCGTCGCCCAGCGCGGGCTCATCAATAATCCACAGGTAGCCCACCAGCCCGTCCTCGTGACGCAAGGGAATGACCACGCGGGGCAGCATGTCATAGCGCGGGTTGGCGGGCAGGCGTACCGGTAGGGTCGCCTCCTGAATGCCGAAACTCAGCATCCACGGGATGGGCTCCGGGGGCGGGGTGCGGTTAAGGATGGAAGCGGCGCGGTTCTTATCGATGGCACCGATCTGCGCACTGGCGGCAATCACCGCGATGGCGGGGGTAGTCACCTCAACGGAGCGCTGCAGGATCTGGGCGCATTCGTCGACGATATCTTGGATGCTCGTCAGCTGCGGGGGTGTCACTTTTGACATATGTCAAAGATACTTACGAATATTGTCTGATGACAAACAAAACTGTGGTACGTAATAATCTCCTACAGTTCAATGACTCACGTCACAGATATACGTTCATGAAGGGCGTCTACATGACCACAACCAACAAATCCGTCAGGGCACAGGACGTTGTCGCCAGCGACAACGCCAGTGCAGACGACGGCCTGCAGCGCGGCATGAAGTCGCGCCACCTGCAGATGATCGCCTTCGGCTCGTGCATCGGCACGGGCCTCTTCTTGGGCTCCGGCGCCTCCATCCAGGAGGCCGGCCCAGGTGTTATCGCCGCCTATGCCATCGGCGGCTTCATCATCTTCCTCATCATGCGCATGCTCGGCGAGATGGCCGTGGAGCACCCCGTCGCCGGTTCCTTTAGCGCGTATGCCCGCGAATACATCGGGCCCATCGCCGGCTTTGTCACCGGCTGGAACTGGTGGTTTACCACCATCGTCGTCGGCATGGTGGAGCTCACCGCCGCCGGCACCATCATGGATTTCTGGTTCCCAGGAATCCCGCACTGGCTCACCGCCCTCGTCGCGCTCGTTATCGTCACCGCCATCAATTTGGTGCACGTCGGTGCCTTCGCCGAGGCAGAATTCTGGCTTTCCCTCATTAAGGTCGCTGCGCTCATCCTCATGATCATCGTCGGCGCGGCCATCGTCTTTGGCCTCACCCCGGAGCCGGCCCTGGGCTTGAGCAATATCACTGAGCACGGCGGCTTCTTTCCGAATGGTATCGCCGGTGTGCTCTTCTCCCTCGTCGCGGTGATTTTCTCCTTCGGCGGCATCATCTCCATCGGCACCGCCGCGGGCGAGGCGCAAGATCCCGCCAAGAGCCTGCCCAAGGCCATCAACAACGTCATCTGGCGCATCCTCATCTTCTACGTCGGCGGCATCGGCATCATCGTGCTGCTCGCTCCATGGAACGAACTCGATACGTCTACCTCGCCCTTCGTGCGCGCGCTGAGCACCCTGGGCATTACGGCCGCCGCCACGGGCCTCAACCTCATCGTGCTGGTCGCGGCCGTCTCCGTGTTCAACACCATGACCTTCTCTGGTGCGCGTATGCTGCGGGATCTCTCCCGCGGCGGCCAAGCTCCTCCCTTCTTCGATTCCGTCAGCGCCAAGGGCGTGCCGGTTCGCGCCTTGCTCTTCAACTCCCTACTCATGGGCTCGGCGGTGTTGCTCAACTTCCTCTTCGAGGGGAAGATCCTGCTGGTTCTCCTCGCCATCATCGTGGGCGCGGAGCTCATCTCCTGGTCCGCCATTGCCGTAGCGCACCTGAACTTCCGCAAGCGCTGCCCGGATGCCGCTTTCCGCGCGCCCCTCTACCCCATCGCTAACTACCTGTGCTTGGGCTTCTTCGCTCTCGTCATCGCTTTGATGTTCATGCTGCCGGACTACCGCACCGGCGCGATTGTCCTACCCTGTTGGATTGTGACCTTGGCCCTCATCTGGCTGGGCAAGAAGCGCCACGACGCCCGCACTAAGTAATTAAAGAAGAAAAGGACTTCCCTCCATGCAGACCACCATTGGTGATTTCATCCTGGACCGACTCAAGGCCATCGGCATTACCGAAATCATCGGCGTGCCCGGTGACTTCAACCTGAGCTTCCTCGAGCAGATTGAGGCCGCTGAGGGCATCCGCTTCGTCGGTGCCTGCAACGAGCTCAATGCCGCCTATGCCGCCGACGGGTATGCCCGCCAACGCGGCGTAGGCTGCCTGCTCACCACCTATGGCGTGGGCGAGCTTTCCGCGCTCAACGGCATCGCTGGTGCCCGCGCTGAGCACGTCCCGCTGGTATCCCTCGCCGGCGCACCACCCCAGTACGCCACGGAATTCCGCTGGAACCTGCACCACTCGCTTGCCGACGGCGACTTTGCCAACATGCTGGATTCCTTCGCACCCTTCACCGAAGTGGCCACGCGTGTGTCCCCCATGAACGTGGTCGAGGAATTCGACCGCGCCCTGCACACCTGCCTGCGCGAAAAGCGCCCGGTGCACATCCAGATTCCTTCCGATATCACTCACCTGACCATCGAGGTCCCCGACGAGCCTTTCTCCACCGAGCTCGCCCCCTCCGATCCGGAGCGCCTCAACGCCGCCGCGGATTACGTGCTGGAGCACCTTGCTAAGGCCGAGGACCCGATCATCCTCATCGATCAGGACACCAACCGCCACGGTTTTACGGAGAAGCTCCGCGCCATCATCGACAAAGCCCAGCTGCCTTACTCCCAGCTTTCCTCCGGCAAGGCCATCTTGTCTGAGCGCCACCCGCTGTTCATCGGCACCTATAACGGCGCAGCATCGGCGCCGGGTGTGCAGGAGCGCATCGAAAAGTCCGACTTCCTGGTCACCACGAACCCACGCTTCATCGAGGTCAACTCCGGTTCCTTCACCCACAACCTGGCTGATGCTCGCGTCTACAACTTCGGCGACCAGCACGTCAACGCCGACGGTGAGTTCTTCGTGGGCATCAATACGCTGGAGCTTCTCGACGTCCTCCTCGACCGCATCCCGGAAGCCGAGACGTCGCCAAGCGCAGCCTTCGAGCCCGAGCCCTTCGAGCCGAACCCGGATGCCCCGCTGACTCAGGAGCGCATCTGGCCGCAGATGCTCGGCTTCATCCAGGAAGATGACGTGGTCATCGCTGAAGCCGGCACCTCCAATATTGGCTTGGGCCAGCAGCGCATGCCCGAGGGCGTGCAGTACATTAACTCCACCATCTGGGGTTCCATCGGCTTTACCCTGCCCTGCGTGCTCGGCTCGCAGCTGGCCAACCCGGAGCGTCGCCACGTCCTCTTCATCGGTGATGGCTCCTTCCAGCTCACCGCGCAGGAGCTGTCCACCATCCTGCGCCAGGACCTCAAGCCCATCATCGTGCTGGTCAACAATGATGGATACACCATCGAGCGCTACATCCTGGGTATGGAACGCGAATACAACGAGATTCAGATGTGGGACTACACCGCACTGCCTAAGGCCTTCATGAAGGACACCACGATGGAGTCCTACGTGGCCTCGACCGAGGGCGAGCTGGCGCAGGCCTTGGAGGACATCGCCGCTCATCCGGAGCGCGGTGCCTTCCTTGAGGTGCGCCTCGATCCTTTCGACGCGCCGAAGGGACTTCAGGCCTTCGGGCCGCAGACCGCTGACTTCGACTTCGGGCCTCGTGGCCCCCGCAACGCCTAAGGTGGAGAACATGATTCGACCAGACCTTTCCTCCCTACCTGCCTACGTTCCCGGAAAGAACGCCGAGCACGCCTTGAAGCTCTCCTCCAATGAGGCAACTCAGGAGCCGCTGCCCGGCGCGCTCAAGGCCATGGAGGCTGCTGCCGCTCACGTCAACCGCTACCCGGATATGGGAGCGGTGGAAATCCGCAAGGCACTCGCCGAAAACCTCGGCGTCACCCCGGAACAGGTCACCACCGGTGCGGGTTCCTCCGCCATCTGCCAGCAGCTGGTACAGATCACCTCGGTGCCCGGTGATGAGATTGTCTTCCCGTGGCGCTCCTTCGAGGCTTATCCCATCTTCGCGCAGGTCGTGGGCGCTACCCCGGTCAAGGTCCCGCTCACCGCGGATCACCGCGTGGACTTGGAAGCCATGGCGGCTGCCATCACGGACAAGACCCGCCTGATCTTCGTGTGCAACCCCAATAACCCCACCGGCTCCATCATCACCAAGGAAGAATTCGACGCCTTCCTAGCCAAGGTCCCGAAGGACGTCATCGTGGCGCTCGATGAGGCTTACATCGAGTACAACCGCAACGACGCCGTCCCGCTGGCCACCGACTATGTCCACACCCACGACAACATCATTGGCCTGCGCACCTTCTCCAAGGCCTATGGCCTGGCCGGTGTCCGCTTGGGCTATGCCTTCGGCAACGCCGAGATCATCGAGGCGCTGAGCAAGGTGTCCATCCCGTTCTCCGTGAACTCCATCGCGCAGGCAGGTGCTGTGGCTTCGTTGGCCGCCCAGAAGAAGCTGCGTGAGCGCACCGACGAAACCGTGGAGCAGCGTGACCGCCTAGTGGAGCACTTCGCGGACTTTGGCGTACCGGAATCCCAGGCCAACCACATCTGGTTCGCGGCAGACACCATTGCGAAGTTGGGATCCCCGCAGGAAGTCGCTGCACAGCTCGCGGAGAAGGACGTCCTCGTCCGCGCCTTTCCCGAGGGAGTGCGCGTAACCGTGACCACAGCTGAGGAAACCGACGTCCTGCTTAAGGCGTGGGACGCTGCCTTCGCTGCAGAGGAGTAGTTTCCGCGCTAGAGTGCAGTTGTGAAGACATTTATCAATTTTGCACTCAACGTCATTGCCGTCGCGGTGGCCTTCTGGGCCGTGGTAGCGATTGTCCCCGGAATCGACATCGTTCCTGCTAGAACCCAGAGTTTCCTGCTCATCGCGGCGGTCTTCATCATCGTCAACGAGGTCGTCACCCCGGTGCTCCGCTTCCTCGGCGCACCGCTGACCTGCCTCACCCTGGGCCTCTTCGCGCTCGTCATCAACGGCGCGGTCCTGCTCCTCGTCAGCGCGCTGATGGATTCACTCGTCATCGACGGCTGGGGTGCTGCCATCATCGGCGCGGTTGTGCTCGCGATTGTCTCCGGCGTGGTGAACTTCTTCACCAGCCCGCTGCGCAGCCGAAACTAACCACCAGCGAAGGGTGGGAGGACATCGACGCGGGAGGCGTCGGAAAGCACGGCGTCCTCGGTAGCGCTCGCGCCATCTACCAGGAAGGTGCAACGCTCCAGCACCTCCGCAAAGCTCATGCCAGCCTCGGTGCTGCCGGTATGCCGAGCACGCAACACTTCGAGCAACTCCCCCAGCGTCGCCGCCTGCGCTGTGTCCTGCGCGCGCCCCGCGGCGGCGCGGGCTGCGGCAAAGTAATGTATATCAACCATAGTTGCCACTATGCCAGCCTCCGTGACAGGAAGGAACCCAATGCGCACCTATGAGGAGCACTTCGCCGCCGTTCGCGCGGCCCTTCCGCAGCCTCGCGCGGTCTCCACTCCCCTAACCAGCGCCTTCGGCCGCCGCGCCGCCGCGACGTACCGTGCGGAGCAGGACCTTCCGCCTTTCGATAATTCGCAGATGGATGGCTATGCGCTTCCCACATGTGACGGCGGCACCTTCACCGTCGGCCGCACTATCGCGGCGGGGGACGTTCCTGGTGAGCTGACAGACGGCGTAGCCGTGCCGATTATGACCGGGGCGAAAATCCCTGAAGGCACCGCCACCATCGTCCCCGTCGAGCACTGCGAGCCCCCACACTTCCCGGAAGAAGGCGCCACGGTCACTGTGCCGGCAGCTCCTGAGCAGTTCATCCGCCGCGCGGGCTCCGATGTCAAGGCCGGCACAACCCTCATCAATGAGCACGCGCTTCTCGACGCCCCCTCCATCGCCACCCTCGCCTCCCAAGGCCTGACCGAGGTCCTCGCCTTCGCGCCCGCCCGCATCCTTATCTGCACCGGCGGCGCAGAAATCGGTGGCGAAGGCGAGGCCACCATCCCCGATTCCAATGCACCGATGCTCGCAGCTTTGGCCAGGCAGTATGGCATCGACGTGGCTGGCTTCGTGCGCACGAACGACGATCCTTCTGCCCTGCGCGCGGACCTCGCCGAAGCAGTCATTACCCATCGCCCCGATGTCATCGTTACTTCCGGCGGCATCTCTCACGGAAAATTCGAGGTCATCCGCCAAATCTTTGAAGAGGATGGCTGGTTCGGCCACGTGGCGCAGCAGCCCGGCGGCCCGCAGGGCCTGTCCCGCCTTGGCGACATCCCCGTGGTCTGCTTCCCCGGCAACCCCATCTCCACGCTGGTGAGCTTCCGCCTCTACCTGGCACCCGTCCTTGGCCACACGCCGGCTCCTTTCCACGCACACCTGGTGGAACCCACGGATGGACTCAACAACCGCGAGCAGTTCCGCCGCGGAATTATCAGTATTTCCGATGGCACAGCAACTGCCTCCTTCCTCGGCGGCACCAGCTCCCACCTGATGTCCCAGGCCATCGGCGCTACTACCCTCATCCGTATCCCGGCTAACACGCAGCTTTCAGCCGGCGACCTCGTGGAGGTGTTCCCGCTCTCATGACCCGCCGCGCACTCGTCATCGTTGCCTCGACCCGCGCCGCCGCCGGCGAGTACGAGGACCGTTCCGGCCCCATCTTGGTGAACTTCCTCCGTGAACAGGGCTTCGATACCCCGGAGCCTGTCGTCGTCGCGGACGCCGACATCGACGCCGCCCTCTCCCGCGCTTTTGCCGATGCCCCTTCGGTTATCCTCACTTCCGGCGGCACTGGCATCACACCGGATGACCGCACCGTCGAAGCGCTCACCCCACACCTTGAGCGCGAGCTCCCCGGCCTGGCCCATGCCTTCTACGCGCACTCCGTCGGCATCCCCACCGCGGCGCTCTCGCGTACCGTTGCTGGCGTATCGCACAAAACCTTCGCCATGGCCCTGCCCGGCTCCACGGGTGCTGCCAAAGACGGCTGCGCGGTCCTCGAACCGGTGCTTAACCACATCATCAACCAGTTGGAAGGCCTTCATGAGCACTAACTTCGGCTTACTCGGCGCCCGCATCAGCGCTGAGCCCATCTCCGCCCCGGACATCGCCACCGCTGAAACCGGCGCCGTCGTTTTATTCGACGGCATCGTGCGCAACCACGACTCCGGCCGCGGGGTCAAACTCCTCACCTACACCGCGCATCCCAGCGCCCAAGAAGAGATCGAACGCGTCGCGGCTGACGTCGCCGCCGCCTTCCCTGCCGTGCGCCTGTGGTGCGCGCATCGCACTGGAGCACTGGAAATCGGCGAGTCCGCCTTCATCGTCGCGGCCGCCTCCGCGCACCGCAAGGACGCCTTCGAGGCCGCCTCGACCTGCGCCGACCGCGTCAAGGCGGAAGTCCCCATCTGGAAAGAGCAGCTTCACACCGATGACACCACCACCTGGGTAGGCCTGGAATGAACCGCTGTACGCACTGTCAGCATTCGGCGTGGTTTGAGATGCCTGGATTCACGGCCAAGTGGGACAGTTAATCCGCGTTCGCCACAGAAGCAGCGGCAATGGAAGGGCCAGCTGCTCTTGAGGCGGCATTATTAGCTTGGGGTGCTGTATCAGGCGGGCCGATCGGAGCTGCTATTGCTGGCGCTGCCGGTCTTCTTGGAGAAGCTTACTTTGTCGATCTTGCTGCTAAAATCACAGGGGCGGTCGCGCAGGGTAAAGGTATTACCTGGTACTCTAAGTGGATATTTCCGCCAATTACCGTAGAGATTGAGGATGACTAATGCGGATGGATAAAGATCCAAAGTTTATTCGCTTTCCAGAAACTCTGTGGGCTTTTGTTACTATATTCCCCTCGGATATTATTGAGAAATATGGAGTTGAACACTTTTTCAATTCTGAATATTTGTGGATCTATTCAATATTGGGAGTAATCCTTTTTGGTATCTCCATGATCATGGGTGAAAAAGCGGGATCTCCTTGGATGCATCGCGTGCGTTCCATTTTCCTCTTTGCTGCAACGATAGCTATTACAGCTTTCTTCCCTAGCTTGGTTGGGCGAATAGTCGTGGTGTTCCTAGCTATCTGCTACTTTTTCTGGCCCAATAACCATATAGTCTTCCGTCAATCAGCGGCATGATCGGTATTTTAAGTGGAGCTAGCAGCCTATTAATCGCTTGATAAAGAGTGATAGGATCTTGCTAAACTGTCTTCCAAAATTTGGCCACAGCACTCATGCGGGTACTGTGGCCAAATTGGTGCATCTATCAAAAAGGGTACATAAGGGTTAAGTAGCTCTTAACTATGGAGTTGTGACGCCTTGAGAGTGCCAGGGAGATTTGGATTCAGAATCCCGCCACAAAGAGTTATTGAAATCAAGGCAAGCCCACGAAAAGCTCGGAGAACTTCAGAATGAGCTCACGCTACGCACGCCAGGAAACCCTCTGGGGAACCTCCACTCAGCAACGGCTTCGCGCTTCCACAGTCGCGGTCATCGGCGCCGGCGGCCTGGGCTCGCCTGCCCTGCTCTATCTCGCAGGCGCGGGCGTGGGGCGCATCCTGCTTTTCGACGACGACCTCGTCTCCCTCTCCAACCTGCACCGCCAAGTCATCCACAGCACAGCGACCGTAGGCCAGCCCAAAACCGAATCCGCCGCCGCGGCCTTGAACGCCCTCAACCCCGAGTGCACCGTCGAGCAGTTCTCGCGCCTCACACCTGACACCGCCCTGGCGCAACTGCGCGGCGCCGACCTCATCATCGACGGCACCGATAACTTCTACTCCCGCCACCTAGCCTCCTGGGCCGCCCATGAGCTGGGCATTCCGCACGTGTGGGCGTCACTCCTGGGTTATGACGCGCAGCTCACCGTCTTCCACTCCGGCCACGGCCCGGTCTACGAGGACCTCTTCCCCACCGACCCGCAGGTGCCTTCCTGCTCGCAGGCCGGCGTGATGGGCCCGGTCGTCGGTGTGGCCGGCTCCGCCTTGGCGGTGGAGGCGCTTAAGCTCCTCACAGGTATCGGCACCCCGCTCATCGGCACGCTGGGCTACTACGATTCCCTCGCCGGGACCTGGGAATACATCCCCGTGCGCGCAGGCGGCGCCACCCCGGCACGCCCCGACAACCCCACCGACGTCCGCGAGATCCCTGAGGACGCCACGCTCATCGACGTCCGCACCGCTCCCGAACGCGCCACCTCCCTTATCCCCGGCTCGCAGCACCTTCCGCTCGATGAGATCCTCGCTGGCCACAACCCGCCCCTAAACTCTGAGGACCTCGCCGTCCTCTACTGCGCCAGCGGCCTGCGCTCCGCCCAGGCCGTCGAGGCCTTGCGCGCCCGTGGCTTCAGCAACGTCTACTCGCTGCGCGGCGGCATCGACGCCTGGCAAGAACACATTTCCGAGCTCGAGACCGAGGCCGCGGCCGCCCACCGAGGCGATCTGGAGACCATTTCTCTTGAAGAACTAGAGGCTGAATGTGGCGTGGAAGATTAGCTTCACGCCGCGCGGTGCGAAGGCCTTCCGAAAGTTAGACAAGCCAACGCAGAAGAGAGTCAGCAGGTTTCTTCGCAAAGTGGCAGAACTCGAAGAGCCGCGCTCGAGCGGCAAGGGTCTCATGAGAGATTAATCCGGTCTGTGGCGCTGGCGAGTCGGGGACTACCGCGTTATCGCGCCAATATACGAAAACACGGTCGCGATCACCGTTGTTGACCTAGGTCACCGACGCGAAGTCTACGATTAATCAGCCAGCGGGTCAGTTCCGCCGAGCTTCATCTCGAAACGCTCATAGTCCTCTAGGTTCGCAAAGTGCCGCGAGTAAAGATCGCAATCGCGGTCTACATAACCATAGAGAGCTGGCGCGACATCCACGATGTGCCGTACCTTCACGTCCACACCATCAGCCTGCTCATTCGCCATGGACTCGACGCGCTCTCGGGCCTTCTCGTCCGACTCCGCATACACAATGTAAAAGTCCTCGCGGAAGAAGCTTTGGGCAGGTGAATTGGACTTTTTAGCAAGCTCCATCACGACAATTCCAACATAAGGTTCCATTGCCGGCTACTGTCCTTTCCGGTTCTTCGTCAGCTTAGACTCGACTCTACCTGCTCACCCCAGACCATGTAACGCGGAAAACTCAGCCCGTCGCCTTGAAAGCTCACCGCCATGCGGACCCGCCAGTATTACGTCGCCACCACTGCTGTGTATGCTCTCACGCCAGGGGTAAAATTGCAGCGCCGGGACTCGGTCCCAGGTCCCATCCCAGACCGCTTCGATCCGAAGTCTTTCCTCAACGCAACGACCCTGATGTGCACCATAGCGCTACCGCTGCAGGTGTCACCGTCTTCTACTCCGCGCAAGCAGTCGACGCCCTGTGCGCCCGCGGCTTCAGCAACGTCTATTCACTGCGCGGCGGCATCGACGCCTGGCAAGACCACAACACCCCTTAGCCCAAATCTTTGCTCATCCTCCACCCCACATGGCATCTTGCAAAAGGCCCCATCCGCATGCCTTGTAAGCTCACTGCCATGAGGATCCGCCACTATTACGTCGCCACCGCTATCGTGTGCGCTCTCACGCTGGTGTACATGCTGCTGCGCTGGGACTCGGTCCCCGATCCCATCCCGGTCCACTTCGATGTCTCGGGCCACCCGGACCGCTTCGAGCCCAAGTCTTTCGTCAACGCAACGGTCCTGGTGTGGATCGGCGTGGTGTTCGCCATCGCGCTGCCGTTGTGCGTGCCGCCGATCTCGCTGGCGCGAAAGACAACACAGGTTCCGGCGGAGTCAGCGATTCCTTTCTCCGAGGCCACCGCCCAGCGCGCGGAGCTTCTCACCGAAAAGACCGCCACGTTCATCGCCCAGACAGTGTTCGCCATGACGACCTGCGTGTGCCTCACCGCGGTCTGCACGGTGGTACCGGACATCCCGTTCTCGGGCCTTCTTCTCGTAACCGCATGGGTGGGCTTCTTCCTGTTCGTCATGATCGGGGTCATCCGCTTCACGCTATCGGTTCAAAGGTCCGTGAAAGCCATACCCACCGATCATGATGAACAGACTCGTAACAAAGCACTCCGCTTTGCCGGTGGCATGGGCATCTATAACGAACCCACAGACCCCATGTGCATGGCAGTCTTTTCCACGAATCCTTCGAAGCTGCAGATCAACACCGCGCACGAACCAGGCCGGCGCTACCTATGGCGCATGGGCATTGCCCTTGGCGCATCCATAGCGTTCTGCGTGCTCATCGCCGTACTCTAGATGCATGGAGCACCTGTTTGAGCGCGCGCACTCGATTCTTTCTGATGCCACCCACGTCGAAGTTTTCACCGGCGCGGGTATGAGCGCGGACAGCGGCATCGCCACGTACCGCGATGCGCAGACAGGCATCTGGGAGAACGTGGATCCGGTGGCGATGGCGTCGATAAGCGCATGGCGTAATGAACCAAAGCCCATGTTCGCCTGGTACCTGTGGCGCGCCCAGCTGGCGCAGCGGGCCGCGCCCAACGCCGGGCACCGCGCAATTGCCGCCGCACGCGACATGACGGTGACCACGCAAAACATCGATAACCTGCACGAGCGCGCCGGTAGCCAGGACGTGGTCCACCTGCACGGCTCCTTGTTCGCCTTCCGCTGCACTGACTGCGATGCGCCATATGGCGAGGACATTGCGCTGCCGAAGGAACCGGTCGAAAGCATCACTCCGCCCGAGTGCCCCGTGTGCGGCGGGCTCGTGCGCCCGGGCGTGGTGTGGTTCGGCGAAGCCCTGCCCGACGACGAATGGGCCGAGGCCGAGCACCGCATGTCCACCGCGGACGCGCTGCTCATCGTGGGTACCTCCGGCGTGGTCTACCCCGCCGCCGGCCTGCCACAGATTGCCCACGTGCGCGGCATCCCCATCGTGGAAGTCACCCCGCAGCCCACGGACCTTTCACCGCTTGCCAGCGTGGTGGTCACCGCCACCGCAGCGGAGGCGCTGCCTCGCATCCTGGCGGGGCGGATCGATGGCAAAGACGAGTAGCAACCAGAAATCCCGCGGCCCTTGCCCACCAAAATGTACAAGATGTACATTTTCAGTATGAAAACGATGTCAGTGGCGTCCAGCCAATTCCGCCAATCCCAAAGCCAATTTCTTGACGAGGCACAGCACACACCCGTCGCCATCACTAGTCGTGGAAGCCGTGTTCGCGCTTTTGTCGTCTCTCCTTCGTTTTTCGCCCGCGCAGTTGAAGCACTAGAAGATCGCGAAGATATTCAAGCCGCAGAGAGTGCCCGAGGAGAGTCCGTAGAGATTTCACATGAAGACCTTAAAAAAGAACTCGGTCTCACCTAACCACAACCATTATTCCCCCGAGAGGAGAAGACCCCATGCTCTACCTAGTTCCAGGCGCATTAGCCGGGATAACTTTTTATGCCATTCTCGCAGCAGTGAGCTGGGCTATCGAGAAAGCTTGGCCGCAATGCCACCTTGGAGCGCATAGCCGGTTGGTCATCCACTGCCTTGTCGCGATTGCATTTTCGATTTTCCTCGTCGTGGCTGGCGGCGGCGGAAACTCGGCCACCCACCTGCAAATTAGCGGATTCCTACTGGCTGGATGCGTTCTGAGCTTCGTTACAGCCGCATGGGACAGGAGCAAAGCCGCTACAAATGACCCCCAAAAACAGTTGGCGGAGGCGGCGGGATTTGAACCCGCGGTGAGTTTCCCCACGCTGGTTTTCAAGACCAGTGCATTCGGCCGCTCTGCCACGCCTCCTCGTCACGCGTCAGCATGCACCGCGCGCAACACGTTCAGAGTACTAGACTCCGTCGCCGGAGAAGAATTCGGCTCAACACGTCACCGATAATGGCCTCACAACCGCAGGTTCGCCAGTGCTACTCGTCGTGCTGATTACTTTGCGACGCCGCGGGTGCGCCATCCGACTCCTCATGCTGAATGCGCGAGACATGCAGCCGGGCGTGGGCGATGGCGTCGAGAGTGTCGTCAAAAACGTGATTCTCGTGCGCAAGCTGGTCGAATACGCCGAGTTCGCGCAACACCGGAACATGTTCGGGCTTCGTGGCTGAGAGTAGGACCCGGGTGCTGTTACGTTCAAGGCGCCCGATCGTGTCGGCGAGCATCTGGGCGCCAGTGGCGTCAATCGTCGTGACGTAGCGCATGCGAAGCACGACAACCTTGACCGACGAGACATCAGCGAGCCCCAGGAGGAAATCGTGCGCTGCGCCAAAGAAGAGTGGGCCTTCCAAGCGGAAGGCGGCGATGTGCTCGTCGAGGAGTTCGCGTTCCTTGTCGCGGTGGTCTCCTGTCTCCAGCGGGGCAGCTTCTAACACCGCAGTGCGGGCGGTATCGCGCAGCGCGAAGAAGCCCGCTATTACAAGGCCGATGAGCACGGCGACGACAAGGTCGAACACGACGGTGGCGGCAGCCGTGATGAGCAGGGTAGCCCCGTCACCCTTGGTGGCGCGTATCACCGAGCGGATGTTCCGCGGGTGGATCATCTGGATCGCAGTGGCGATAAGCACGCCGGCAAGCGCAGCGAGAGGAATCTCGCCCACCCACCGGGCCGCGACGAGCACTGCGACGAGCAAAAGCAGCGAATGGAACACCGCTGCCAGGCGCGTACCGGCGCCGGCCCGCACGTTGACGGCAGTTCGGGCGATCGCGGCTGTTGCGGGGATCCCGCCGAACAGGGGCGCGACGACGTTGGCCACGCCCTGCCCAAAGAGCTCGCGGTCAGGATCGTGCCGGTCGCCGACAGTCATTGCGTCGGCAACCGTCGCTGACAGCAACGATTCCAATGCTCCGAGCGCTGCGACGGCGACCGCCGCCAGCAGCAAGGAATCCAGGTGCTCCCACGGGATTTGCGGCCAGCGCGGAGCAGGCAACGTCGACGGGATGTAGCCGATTGTCTTCAGGTTACTGTCTGCCAGCATGTTGATGGCCGTCGCGGCAGCTACCAAGACCAGCGCCGCGGGAAAGCCACTACGAATGCGGGCAGCAACCACGATTCCGGCCGCCACCGCGAGGGTCATAAAGGGTGCCTGCCATGCCGGGGCATCTAACCAAGCTTTGATTGCGTCCCACGCCAACCCAAGGACCTTCTCGCCGTCCACGTCAACACCGAGTGCTGCAGGTAGCTGTTGGAGGGCGATGATCACCGCAATACCGGCTGTGAAACCTTCGACGACAGGCAACGGCATGTATTTCATCGCGCGGCCAGCGCCGGTGAATGCCAGCAAGAGCAGCATGAGCCCCGCCAGCACGCCAACGACGAGCACCCCATCGGCACCATGGTCGGCCACGATGGGGATTAACACGACGGTCATTGCGCCGGTCGGGCCGCTTACCTGGACGTTGCTACCGCCGAAGACTGCGGACAGGATGCCCGCGACGATGGCCGTCGTAATTCCGGCTGCCGCGCCGACACCAGACGCGACGCCGAAGCCGAGCGCCAGCGGGAGTGCGACGAGGGCCACCATGAGGCCGGCAGAGAGGTCGCGCCCGATCGTCGCGCGGGACCAGTCCGAGCGGCGCGGTGCGAAACGCAGGGCACGCGATCGGATGCCCACCTTAGAGACGGTGGAGGGGTAGGTCATGCTACTTTCTTGCTCCTTAGAGGCTCAACGACATCCAAAGGATACACATGGCGCCATCCTTCGACGGGCCGCATTCGCTTTTCTGCCCGATGCCGCATGTTGACGGATTCCCACCACACCCCAACCCTTCGGCACTAACTTGAGCCAAGTCAGGGTTGAGCAAAGCACCCGACACCACTTACTGAAAACCATTGCCGCACACGTCCTCCTCTGGTTTACTCGGGACCATGCAGACAGTAGATACCCTCATCATCGGCGGTGGCGCGGCCGGCCTGCAGGCAGCCCTGGTCATGGTCCGCGCCCGCCGCAGCGTCCTTGTTGTTGATTCCTCCACTCCCCGCAACCGCTTTGCCCACGAAATCCACGGTGTCATTGCCCTCGAGGGCACACCACCGCTTGAGTTCCAGGAGCGCGGCAAGGAACAGCTGCGCAGCTATGGCGCACAAATCGTGAACGCCACTGTGGATTCCGTCACCGATAATGACCGCACGCTCACCGCCACGTTGAGCAACGGTGAGACCATCGCTGCCCGCTCTATCATCGTCGCCAGCGGCGTGGACGACGAGCACCCAGCTATCCCGGGCCTGCAAGAAAACTGGGGAAATACGGTCCTCCACTGCCCCTACTGCCACGGATACGAGGTGGCGGACAAGAAGCTCGGCGTGCTCTACATCGGCGAGTTCTCCTTCCACCATGCCGCGGTTCTGCGCCAGTGGTCGAAAGACATCACCTTCTTCACCAATGGTATGGAATTCACCGACGAACAGCGCGCCGATCTGACCCGGCGGGGCATTGCGCTTATCGACGGCCCCGTCACCGCCTTCCAAGACGGAAAAGTCCTGCTGGAAAACGACGAGCATGCCGTCGATGCACTGTTTTACATGCCCATTCCCCGCCCCCACGATGAGTTCCTCGCTGACCTCAACCTCAAGCGCCACAGCCCGCCGCCGGCGATGGGCGGCAGCCTGATCGAGGCTGATCTCACCGGTGCCACCAGCCACCCGCGCGTCTGGGCGGTGGGCAACGTGGTCAATCCAGGCGCACAGGTGGCGATGGCCATGGGCCAGGCCAATGCTGCTGCTATTACGGTCAACGCCTTCCTCGTCGAGGATGATTGGATTTAAGTACGGTGGTGTGGCATGAAAGCCATCATTCAGACCAATCCGGAAGACCCGAGCTCGCTGGAGCTGGGAGACACCGACAAACCTCAACTCCACGACGGCGAAGTCCTCGTTAAGGTCAAAGCCGCCGGCGTAAACCGCGCCGACCTGCTCCAGGCCTGCGGGCACTACCCACCGCCGCCAGGCGCTTCGGAGATTATCGGCCTCGAAGTTGCCGGCGAAGTCGTCGACGCGGGCACCACCGACGTCGAGGTGGGCTCCAAGGTCGGCGCGCTGCTCGCCGGCGGCGGCTATGCCGAGTACGTGGCCGTGCCCGAAGGCCAGCTACTGCCCATCCCCACCGGCTATTCCTTTGCCGAGGCCGCATCCGTCATCGAGGTGGCCTGCACGGTCTGGTCCAACATCGCCATGGAAGCCGGCCTTAGCAAAGGCCAGACCATCCTCATCCACGGCGGCGCGGGCGGTATCGGCACCTTCGCTATCCAGGTGGCGAAGAAACTGGGCGCCACCGTCGCCGTCACGGCTGGTTCCGATGAGAAGCTCGAGACCTGCAAGGAACTCGGCGCGGACATTCTCATCAACTACAACGAGCAGGATTTCGCCGAGGAACTGAAGAACCAGTGTGATGTCATCCTCGACATCATGGGCGCGAAGTACCTCAAGAAAAACCTCATTGCGCTGGCGCAGGGCGGCCACATGGTCACTATCGGCATGCAGGGCGGAACAAAAGCCGAGCTCAACATGGCTATCCTGCTGAGCAAACGTCTGACCCTACATGGCACCACGCTGCGCTCCCGCTCGTTGGAGGGCAAGGCTGCCATCATCGCCGACACCGTCAAGAATGTCTGGCCGTGGCTGGAAGATGGCAGTGTCAAGCACCACCTGCATCGCACTTTTGCGCTTGCCGACGCCGCCGAAGCCCACAAAGCCCTCGACTCCGGCGAGGTCACGGGCAAACTCGTCCTCGAGGTCTAGACTCCCTCGTTGAGGTTCTAGGCCAAGGAGGCCACGACGCGAGTCAGGTGCTCGATGTCCTGGTACGTGCTGAAAGGGCTTAGAGAGACTGTCACGGCGCCGCCGACCTCGTCCACGCCCATCTCCGTGAGCAAGGGGGTGTGCGGAGCGATGGTAGTCACCAAACCATTGTCGAAGAGGCGGCGGTGAATCACGTCCGCGGGTACGTCGCGCACGGCGAAGGTAAGCCGCGGGAGGCGGTCATCGGAGGCATCGGCAGCCGCCTCGCCTGTTACGCCCAAGATGTGGACTGCCGGCAGGGTGCCCAGCAGGCTATAGAGATCACCGCAGAGCTCCTCCATGTAGGACGACAGTGCATCGAGCGAGCGCCCCAGGCGCACGCGGCGCGAACCGCGTTCGCCGCCGGCCAGGGCAGCGAGGTGATCCGCCAGCGGCCCCACGCCACCGGCTAGGCCCGGCGAGACCGGGCCTACCACGAGGTCATCGAGGCGGCGGAACATCGCGGTATCACGGAAGACCAGAGCCGCCAACTGCGGCCCGCCCAGTGTGCCTAGGTCCACGCCGAGAATATCCGCACCCACAGAGTCGAATTCGATGCGGCGGTAGGGGGTGATCGAGGAGACGTCGACAAGCGCCCAGGCTCGGGAACGCTCATGGACCGCATCAATAATGTCCGCCGTCGGCGTGACCGTGCCCAGCAGCTCATGCGCGGCGGGGAAGGCCACGAACCGCGTGGAACCATCGACCAACTCGGCGTACTGGAACGCCGGCAGCTCACCCGTGCCCAGGTCTGGCTGCGCCCAGCGGATGTCTGCGTCTAGATGCGCGAATGCCCTGGAAAGCTCTGGGGGGTCGAGGCGCGAGAGCACCACTGAGGACTGGCGGCGTACAAGCGGACGCAACGCTGCCGCCAGGGACTGGTAGAGCACCGGCAGGGACGGGCCGAGGATGACCCGGTCTGCCGTCGCACCCGTGAGATCGGCCACGGCTCGGCGCGCGGAGGAATACATATCATCCGCCAGCAATTCGCCCGGCGCGCGGCGAGCCGAGTGCGCGCCCACGGTGTCCTCCTGCGGCTTCACCGTGGCGGACGTGCGGAAGGAACGGGCCACGCCCGACGCCACGCGCTCCGCAATCTGCGGCGCGGCATGCGCGTTGAGGTAGGTCCAGCCATCGGACAGCCCAGTGTAAAGACCTCGCACACTGGCGACGTCATACTGCTGCGTCATGCTGCGGCCCTTTCTCATATCGTCCGATCGACTCCCTACTCTATACTCCCCACGTAAATCTTTCCTAACCCGAGATTTTCCCAGCTCGTCGATGTTTTCGCAGGTGGCGGGCGTGTGTGTAGGTGTTTGGCGGACGTGCGCGCTAGGGTGAAGGGCGTGCAAGACAAGAAAAACCTGCGTGACGACGTCGCCCGCATGACCTCCGCGCCTGCACCCGGCGAGGAGCCTGCCTCGCGTTCCATGACCATGTCGGCGGCCTTCGCCGACCTGTTGCAAGGCGCTCGCCAGCGCGAGCTGTGGTTCAAGCTGGGCATCCAAGACATCAAGCAGCGCTACCGCCGCTCGGTACTGGGTCCTTTCTGGATCACCATCGCCACCGGTGTCATGGCCGCGGCCCTGGGCCTGCTGTACTCCATGCTCTTCCAGATCCCAGTGGCGGAGTTCCTGCCCCACGTGACCGTGGGCCTGATCATGTGGAACTTCATCTCGGGTGCCATCAAGGAAGGCGCCACCGTCTTCATTGAAAACGAGGGTCTGATTAAGCAGCTGCCTGCGCCACTTTCGGTCCACGTCTACCGCCTAGTGTGGCGGCAGACCCTCTTCTTGGGCCACAACCTCATCATTTGGCTGCTGCTCATCATTATCTTCCCGCGCAGCCTGGGCTGGGAGTTCTTCCTGTGTATCCCAGCCTTTGCACTCCTGCTGGTCAACGGCGTGTGGGTCGCCATGTTCTTCGGCATCATCGCCACTCGTTTCCGTGACGTCGCCCCGCTACTGGAGGCTCTGACACAGCTGCTCTTTTACGTCACGCCGATCGTGTGGATGACGAGCACGCTCAAAGAACAGGGCGAAGCCGTGGCGAGCCGTGCGCGTATTGCGGAGCTCAACCCGCTGTATCACTACATGGAGATTGTCCGTGGCCCGCTCATCGGTGTGCACGTGCCGGCCTATCACTGGTTCATCGTCATGGGCTGCACCGTCGTCGGCCTGCTCATTTCCGGTTTGGCCATGCGTCAGTGGCGCTTCCGCGTCTCCTACTGGGTCTAGAAAGGATTGTCCATGGTTTCCATTGATACGTATAACGCTTGCGTGGACTTTCCCATCTTTGATGCCAAGTCCCGTTCGCTGAAGAAGGCAATGCTCTCCACCGCTGGTGGCTCCATTGGCAAGAATGACCAGAACGTGGTCATGGTTGAAGCACTTAAAGACATCAACCTCCACCTGCGCGAAGGTGACCGCGTGGGGCTCGTTGGCCACAACGGCGCGGGTAAAACCACTCTGCTGCGCCTGCTCTCCGGCATCTATGAGCCGACTCGCGGCGCGGCCGATGTGCGCGGGCGCGTGGCTCCCGTCTTCGACTTGGGCGTGGGCATGGACCCGGAGGTCTCCGGCTACGACAACATCATCATCCGCGGCCTCTTCTTGGGCCAGACCATCAAGCAGATGAAGGCCAAGATGGATGAGATTGCCGAGTTCTCTGAGCTGGGTGATTACCTCTCCATGCCGCTGCGCACCTACTCCACGGGTATGCGCGTGCGCCTGGCGCTGGGCGTGGTGACCTCCATTGAGCCGGAGATCCTGCTTCTCGACGAAGGCATTGGCGCCGTCGATGCCGCCTTCATGGCCAAGGCCCGCGTGCGCCTCCAGGACCTGGTGAAGCGCTCCGGCATCCTGGTTTTTGCTTCCCACTCCAATGACTTCTTGGCGCAGCTGTGCGATACCGCGCTGTGGATCGACCACGGTCAGATTCGGTCGGTGGGCGAGGTCTCCGACGTCGTGGGCGAGTACGAGGGGCCCGAGGTTGGCGAGTATGTTCGCGATCTGCGCAAGCGCTTCGATAACGAGGAGAACGCCTAAGTTTCCGTGAAAACAGGCAACTATTCACTTGTTTTCACGAAATCCTCGCTGTTCCTACTGCCCTAGCTGCCAATCTTGCCGGCCCTCAGCGAATGGCTGACCAAACTTTCGTCACTTAGGGCACCTCACCCCGAGCATCGCACCCAGCTCCTCGGTCATGCCACTGACAGTCACTTCCGGCCCCGGCTGGTAATCCTCTTTGCGCAGCACTGCCTTGTTGCCTTCGATGGTGTAGCCCAGCTTGCGTGATACCGCCTGGGAAGCTTCATTTCCCGGCTCCCACTCGGAGCGCAGCTGGCATGCACCCAAGTACTCAAAGCAGAAGACTGCAGCGGCATGACGGATCTGCGTACCAATGCCGCGGCCCTGAAGGCGGTGGTAGATCCACGAACCTGTTTCGACCTCATGGTTATCGGAGAAATCCTGCGCCCGCAGATCCACCGAGCCGATGATCTCACCATCAAGATGCACTCCGAAGTCGAGCGACCATTCTTCCGGGGACATCTGTGCTCGATGCGCCCACCGAAAGCTCGGATCAGGTTTCTCGTTCAACCACGGGAACGTGTACTCCGGAAGCGGCTCACCAAAAATTTCAGCAGCGGTAACGCCATGGATAGCGGCAATGTCACTGTCGCGCAGAACCCGCAGCGTCAGCTTGCCGACCCGCACAGTGAGTTTGAATGGAGCCCACATATCTTCAACGCTTCTCACGGTCATGGCAACATCGTATAACTCAGCACGGGTGGCACAATGGAGCGCATGACTGCCACCTTGTCCCAGGCCGGAACGACGGCCGCTGTGATCGTCACCCACCAGCGCGTGGAGCTGCTGCGCGCTTCCCTTGAGCAGGTGGTGAACCAGACGCATCCGGTGCAGTGGGTCATCGTGGTGGATAACGGCGCGGAACAAGCCGTGGAGGATTTACTCCACGAACTGGCCGGCAAACGCGCCGTCTACGTGCCTTCCGAAACCAACCTCGGCGGCGCGGGCGGCTTCGCGCTGGGCTTCCTCACCGCACTCGCCCTGGGTGCAGACGCGGTGTGGTGCGCGGATGATGACGGCCGTCCTGCCGACCACCACGTGCTGGAGGAGCTCTACCGCGTCGCGGAAGAAAACAGCCTGCACGAGGTCTCCCCCGCCGTGTGCAACATCAACGAGCCCGCCAAACTGGCTTTCCCACTGCGCCAGGGTCTAGTGTGGCGGCGCTACATGAGCGAGCTCGAAGGTGATTTTCTCCCCGGCATCGCCTCCCTCTTCAATGGCGCGCTGATCTCCGCTGAGGCCATGGAGATCATCGGTGTGCCGGACTACCGCCTATTCATCCGCGGCGATGAAGTGGAGTACCACCGCCGCCTGGTCAACTCAGGCTTGAGCTTCGGCACCGCGCTGACCACGAGCTACCTCCACCCGGACGGCTCCGATGAGTTCAAGCCCATCCTCGGTGGAAAAATGCACACTCAGTACCCGGAAGGCGAGTTCAAGCGCTTCTTCACTTACCGCAACCGCGGCTACCTGCTGTGGCAGCGCGGAATGCGCAAGCTCCTGCCACAGGAGTTCGCGCGCTTTGGCTGGTTTTTCCTTGTCCAGCAGCATGATGTCAAGGGCTTTATGGAGTGGCTGCGCCTGCACAACCGTGGCCGCAAGGAAGACTTCCGCCGCCCCTAAACCCCGCTTTAGTCCACTTCAAAGGATTTCCGCGTGCTGCGGAAAATGACCCAGCGCTGCACAAGGAAGTTGATAATTGTCGCCGTTCCCTGCGCAATGACGAAAGCCACGGCTAGCGCCCACGAGGAGGGCCATTCCAGGTTGTGGTCGAAGAAGGGAAACGCCCAGCGATACAGAAGGATATTGATCGCATAAGTCATGGCGTAGGTAGCGATAACGGCCGCAAAGCGACGCTTCGACGCATTCGCGTTGAAGGTCCACCGCCGATTAAGCAAGTACGCCACGAGGGTGCCGACGGAAAAACCGATGGTGCGAGACACCACATCGCCAAACAAGTCCAAGCCGATTTGGAAGAGCCAGGTAATGGAGACGTCGATAACCGCGGCGATTGCTCCCGTGATAGCGAACTTCGCGCCCTGCGCATGCAGGGAATTCGACTGGGAGAGGCGTTCGGCGCGAGTGGGCATAGCAGGGAGTTTACTTGCCCTTGAAAATGAATACGCGCTGAATAGCGAAGTTGGTCACCGTTGCCACGCCCTGCGCGATGACGAAAGCAATGGTGTCTTTGAGGGCACCCTCAAAGCCCACGCTAATAAGAGGAGCGTTGAGCACCCAGTAGAGGAAGTTCTGCACCGCGAAGGTGGATAGATAGAGCATGCCCACTGCACCGGCGGTACGGCCGGAAACCTGTGCGCCAAAGGTCCACCGAGCATTAGCCACGTAGGCTGCGATGGTGCCAAAGACCCAGCCGATGGCCTTGGCAAGCGAACGGTGCAGGCCGAGATAAGTAAGGAATAAGGTGAGGCCATAATCAATGGCTGCGGTGAAGACACCGACGGAGACGAAGCGGACGAGCTGCGTCTTCAGAGTGGAGTCACCGGTCGAGGTTGGTTTAGTCACGGCCGAATACTCTACCCGCGCACAAGGGCACGGTAAATGTCCAAGCGATCTACCGGCGCGGCGGCATTCACGCCATAGGCTCCTAAGGACGCCAAGACGTCAAGGGATGCAGAGCACAAGTCACGGATCTCAGGGCCGCGAAGCTCCTCGCCATTATCATCGACCCAGCCCAGCGCCGCCATCGACGTTTCCACAACGGAATCCGTCAGCTCACGGCCGCCCATACAGGACAGCGCCAGAGCCATAGACCAGAAGGCATCCGTGCCCTCGTTGGTGACCTCACGTGGCAACGTGCGCAATTGGCTAAGTGTGGGGGCATCGACGGCTATGTCGCGATGCAGGTCTAGCGCTTGGAGGAGCGGGACGAAGTCGTAGAGCCGGGTGCGCTCAATGAGCGCGCGGACAGGGGCGACGACAAGTTCGAGGACCTCGTCGATGGTTTCTTGACCCGTGAGTTCCGCATTAACAGCGGTGAGATCAAACGGCGTGTGGAAAGAACCAGAGCCGCCCACGCAGAGAGCCTCAGGGGTGCCGCCATCGCGCGGGTAGGTCTCGACCACAACAACCTCGAAGTCCCACAGCCCCCAGGCATAATCCATCTGCTCGCCTTCGCGGCGGAGAAATTCGCGCACGGTGTGATGTGGATCAATGCGCTCGCCGCGGGCGTCGTGGTGTTCGAAGAAGTGCCACGGAGAATTTTCTTCCGGCAGGCCAAAGCACACTTCGAGGATGTGGTGAAGCTCGGTGAGCGTTAACGCGTCAGAGAAACCAATCTGCCGGTGCACTTCGGCATCGGCGCGAACGTTGGAGACCTGGCAGAGCAGGGTGCGAGCGGCGTCGCCACGATCGGCGCGGACCTGCGCCAGATCTGTGACCTTTGAGCTCATGGGCCCCACCATACGCATTTTTAGTTGCGGGCGGCGTTCTCGCGCGCCTCCAGCTCGCTCAGAACGAAGACGAGCGCAGCACCGATGGCGCCCCACACAGTCCATGGCTTGGACACTCCGCGGCGGCGAATGAAGCCCACGAGGCTCTTCTGAGTTTTGATGGTAAGCCAGCCGCCAAGCACCAGAATGCCGAAGGCAACCGGGATGGCCCACACGGGGACGTCGGGAGTCTCCGGCTCCGGTTGGTCCTCGTGGCTCTCCGCGTTGACGTAGGCTACAAGCGCACCGAACCCGAGGAAGGACAGCACATAAGCGCAGACCAAAGCGGTCTTGTTCTTGATCCAATCAGGAAACGCGGTCATGATGCCCACGGCCGCGGCTTGAGTAATACGTCCAGCGAGGGTGTCATCCAGCGCGTAATTATCGGTCTTGGGAGAAGTCATACCGCCCTACTTTAGGCGGACGGTAGGCTACCGTGCATGTACTCCTCCAAGAAAGAGCACCTCACCCCGGCGCAGCGCGCGGCTCACGACGACCGCGCTGAGGACGATAAGCGCCACGGCCACTTTCTGGCCACCGAGCACACCGCATTGCCTCTCGACGGTTTCATGACCAGGCTCATCGCCGAAGAGCTGCCAATCCTCGATTCTGCCTCGCGGACGCGGGTATACGAGATCCTCCGCGAGTATGAGGGACCGGAGATCACGAGCCAAGAGGAACTGCCCAAGGAGATCCGAGACATCATGGACCTTTACTAAGTCCGTATTCCTAGACTCGTAGCCTGTACCCAAACGGGCGCAATCGGACAGTACGCCTGTCCGGTTAGTTTTGTATGTGTACCTAATCTCACGTTTTCCCTCACGCCATATGCCTCTGTTGCTATGTAGGGTGGATAATCGACCCATCACATCGAGTCAAAAGAAGAAGAGATGGAACTGCATACTACTGAGAAGTCCCTGTACGGTTGGGGCCGCACTGCGCCGTCGACCGCTCATGTCTTGTCCACGCCGGATGTGGACGTCATCAAGACCGCCGTTGCCCAGGTTGCTGAGGACAACGCCGATAAACCATCCCACCTGCGCCGCGGTGTCATCGCTCGTGGCATGGGCCGCTCCTACGGTGACCCCGCCCAGAACGGCGGCGGCCTCGTCATCGATATGCAGGCCCTCAACAACATCCACTCCATCGATCCGGAGTCGGGCATCGTTGACGTTGACGGCGGCGTCACCCTGGACCAGCTCATGAAGGCTGCCCTTCCCTACGGCCTGTGGGTTCCTGTTCTTCCCGGTACCCGCCAGGTCACCATCGGCGGTGCAATTGGCCCGGACATCCACGGCAAGAACCATCACTCTGCAGGTTCCTTCGGCAACCACGTCGTCTCCATGGAGCTGCTCGTTGCCGATGGCCGCGTCCTGCATCTGACCCCGGAAGGCTCGGATGAGGATCCGGCAGGCGAGCTCTTCTGGGCCACCGTCGGTGGCATGGGCCTGACCGGCATCATCCTGCGCGCCAAGATCAAGATGACCAAGACGGAGACCGCCTACTTCATCGCGGATACCGACCGCACGAGCAATCTTGATGAGACCGTGGCCTTCCACTCCGATGGTTCGGAGCACAACTACACGTATTCCTCTGCCTGGTTCGACGTCATCTCCCCAGAGCCGAAGCTGGGCCGCTCCACCATTTCCCGTGGTTCCCTGGCCACGCTGGCACAGCTGGAAGAGCTCGCCCCGAAGCTGGCGAAGGATCCGCTGAAGTTCAACGCCCCGCAGCTGATGACCGTTCCGGATATCTTCCCGAACTTCACCATGAACAAGCTGTCCCTCATGGCCATCGGTGAGGCTTACTACCTCATGGGTTCCCCGGCGCGTAACCAGGTCAAGAACCTCACGCAGTTCTACCAGCCGCTGGATCTCATCGGCGAGTGGAACCGTGGCTACGGATCCAACGGCTTCCTGCAGTACCAGTTTGTGGTGCCGACCGACGCCGTCGAGCCCTTCAAGGACATCATCCGCGACATGCAGAAGTCCGGTCACTACTCTGCCCTGAACGTGTTTAAGCTCTTCGGCCCGGGTAACAAGGCTCCGCTGTCTTACCCGATGCCGGGCTGGAACGTCTGCGTGGACTTCCCCATCAAGCCGGGCCTGGGTGCTTTCCTCGACGATCTGGATGACCGCGTCATGGAGTTTGGCGGCCGCCTCTACTTGGCCAAGGAGTCCCGCACCTCGGCGGAGAAGTTCCATAAGATGTACCCAGGCATGGAAGGCTGGCTCAAGACCCGCAACGAGATTGACCCGACCGGCGTCTTTGCCTCCGATATGTCCCGCCGCCTCGAGCTGCACTAGAAAGGAACCACCTCATGCTGAATGCAGTAGGCCAAGCACAACACATCCTCCTTCTCGGCGGAACCTCCGAAATCGGCTTGGGCATCGTCGAAGAATTCCTCGAGCGCGGCCCGGCCAAGGTCACTCTGGCGGCTCGTACCGACTCACCGCGTATCGCGGATGCCCGCGCAACCATCGAGTCCCGCGGTGGCGACGTCGAGGTCATCGACTTTGACGCGACTGATTTCGAGGGCCACGGGGACGTCGTCAAGCGCGCGTTTGAGCGTGGCGATGTGGACGTCGCCATCATCGCCTTCGGTACCCTCGGTGACCAGGAAGAACTGTGGCAGGACCAGGCCAAGGCCGTGGCGTCTGCGCAGACCAACTACACCGCACCGGTCTCCCTCGGTGTGCTGTTGGGGCAGAAGTTCAAGGAGCAGGGTCACGGCACCATCGTGGCACTGTCTTCCGTCGCAGGTATGCGCGTGCGCCGCTCCAACTTTGTCTACGGTGCCTCCAAGGCCGGCGTCGATGGCTTCTTCATCAACCTGGGCGAGGCCCTGCGCGGCTCCGGCGCCAAGGTGCTCGTGGTCCGCCCGGGCCAGGTGCGTACGAAGATGTCCGCCGAAGCTGGCGAAGCACCGCTGACCGTTAACGTCTCTGACGTGGCCAAGGCCACCGTCAAGGCTGTGTTGGATGGCAAGCAGTCCATCTACGTACACCCGCTCTTCGAGTACGTGTCTTTGGGCTTCAAGTTCATCCCGCAGGCAATCTTCCGAAAGCTGCCGTTCTAAAGTTCCGCTAAGTCCGTGGCGTGTGGGAGACTTGAAGCATGACTGAGTCCTCTGCCATGTCCCCCGCCATGGAATATGACGCTGACCGTCTTTCGCGTCGCGCCAGCCTTGTGGGTATCGCCGCCGCCGCTCTTGGCGGCGGCCTCATCACGCTCCTTGGCTTTTTTGCGTTCAAGACGGTCTCTTTGCCCGCGTTTAGCACCTCCATGGTCACTCGTGCTCTCAGCACGACGGGAACGGTGCTGACCGTCGGACTCGTCGGCGCGCTGTGCGTGTGGTGGCTCTTTGACGAGCACAATGGCACCCAACGCCCGCGCTGGCGCTCGTGGCTCACGATTGCGCTGTGCTACATCTCGCCCGCCCTGCTGACCCTCGCCACCATCGGCCTGCCGCTCTCGGCATCGCGCCTGTGGCTTGATGGCGTCCAGGTGGACCAAGTCTTCCGCACCCAGTTCCTGACCCGTGCCGCCGAGGCCAGCTCCTATGCGGACATGAACTACGAGGGGCTGCCCACGTTCTATCCCTTGGGCTGGTTCTGGATGGGCGGCCGTCTGGCAAATCTTCTCAATATGCCTGGCTGGGAGGTCTACCAGCCGTGGGGACTCATCTCGCTGGCAGTAGCCGGATGCATCCTTGTTCCCCTGTGGCAGCGTTTGGTCAAGTCCCTACCCGTGGCCACCGCTATCGCGCTGACCACTACCGCGGTGACACTCACTCTGGGTGCCGAGGAGCCTTATTCCGCGGTCATCGCCATGGGCGTGCCTGCGGTCGCCCTCCTGTGTTCCCGTGCTTTCGACGGATCCTGGTTCGCAACGCTCGCTATTGCCCTCTACCTGGGTATCTCCGCGTGCTTCTACACGCTGTACACCGGCGCGGTGTCGCTGACTATCGTCACCCTCATCGCCCTCGTCATCTGTGTATCAGAGCGAACCTGGACTCCCCTCGTGCATCTCGCCGCCATCGCCGTCGGTTCCTTGGCCGTAGCGGCCATCGCCTGGACTCCCTATATCCTTGGTGTCCTGCAGGCCACCAGTCCTTTGGAATCCGCCGCGCAGCACTACCTTCCGGAGGAAGGGACCCAGATTCCTGCGCCTTTCCTATCACTATCGGTCATCGGCATGCTCAGCCTTATTGGACTGGTGTATTTGGTTTTGCGCATCGATGAGCCGGACCTGCGTTCACTGAGCACCGCACTCGTAGGTACTTACCTGTGGACTGTGGCCTCCATGGTCATGACCCTGGCTGGTCACACGTTGTTGGGCTTCCGCCTCGAAATCGTCGTGGTACTTCTCTTCACCACTGCCGGCATCCTCGCGCTCGCGGATGTCCGGTTGATGGGGCTGCCTAGCCTCTACCCAGCACACATGATCGGTACCACGAGCAAGCGAGTCACGGTAGCCTTCGCCATTATCTTGGGCATGGGCGGTGTCTACTATGCCCAGCAGATCCCTGCCACCAACGAATCAGCCCTCGATCATGCCTATACCGACACGGATGGTTACGGCGAGCGCGCGGATCGCTACACCAGCGATTCCGCTGCTAACTATGGCAAGATTCGAGAGTTCATCGACGCTCAGGGCTACGAGGCTAACGACACCGTCGTACTCACCGACGAAAAACTCTTCATGGCCTACAACCCTTACTACGGGTTCAACGCCTTCACCAGCCACTACGCCAACCCGCTCGGTGAGTTCACCACCCGTAACCTGCAGATTGAGGATTGGGCGAAGGGATCCTGGGAGCAGACGCCCGATGAGTTTGCGGCGTCTCTCGATTCCTCGCCCTGGCGCGCACCCGATGTCCTCATCTTCCGCGGTGATGTGGAAGAACCCGGGGACGGATACAAGACGCACTTGGCGGAGGATATCTACCCGAACCAACCCAACGTGCGCTACCGTGCGGTGTTCTTCAACCCCGAGGTTTTTGAAAAGGGTTGGGAATTAACCCAAATTGGCCCCTTCGTTGTGGCGGCGCGTACATAACAGCATTTCTCAATACGGCGAGGCAGTGACGTACACTGATCGCCGTGTCAGATAGGAAAACCTCAGCCCCGCAGTCGTTGCGGCTCACCGCCATCATCGCCGGTCTCATCGGCTTTCTGTGCTTTGTGGCCACGCCGCTGCTGCCGGTGAACCAGACCCAGTCCTCCTTCGATTGGCCTCAGCAGAACTCCCTGCAGTCCATCAACGCACCACTCATCTCTGTGGCGCCAGAGGAGATTGAGGCAGAGATCCCCCTGGCGGCCGTCGATAAGCTCCGCGAAGGCCAAGACCTGCTCTACGGCACCATTCCGCCAGAGTCGAAGAAGGCCTCCAACCGCGGCATGTTCGTCCGCGCCGGCGAGGATGGGCTTTCCGTCACCAGCCTCGACGAGGTGCTGTTCTCACTTACCCCTGAGCAGGTGGCGAAGCTGCCTGACGACGCCACCCTCAGCATCAATGCCACAGAGGACGGCACCACCGTCACCGTGGGCAAGCACACAACCACCTCTGACGAGGACATGCGCCCGCAGGTCACCGGCGTCTACACCGAAATTGATGACACTCCGGGCAACCTCCAGGAACTTGGAAACGACCTGCGCATCCACGTGGAGGTTAACTCCCGATTCACGTCCTCGCCCACAGTGATCAAGCTCATCGCCATGTGGCTGGGCTTGGCCATGGTCGTGGTCAGCCTGGTGTGCCTGTGGCGCATTGACCGCCTCGATGGCAAGCGCCATGGTTTCATGCCGGAGACGTGGAAGCAGATCCGCCCGCTGGATGGCGTCGTGGCCGCCATCCTCGGTTGGTGGTACATCTTCGGTTCCAATACCTCTGACGATGGCTTCATCCTCACCATGGGCCGAGTCTCGGATCACGCGACCTATATGGCGAACTACTACCGCTGGTACGGCGTCCCCGAGGCGCCGTTTGGCGCGCCCTACTATGACCTCGTGGCGTGGCTTTCCCAGCTCTCCAGCGCCTCTATCATCGTGCGCCTGCCCTCCCTCATTTCGGCGCTGATCATTTGGTTCATCCTCTCGCGTGAAATGCTGCCGCGCTTCGGAGGCCGCGTTAACGACAGGCGCTTGGCGCACTGGACCGCCGCGTTCATGTTCCTGGCCTTCTGGCTGCCGTACAACAACGGCATCCGCCCTGAGCCCATCGTGGCGCTGGGCGTTATGGTGACGTGGGCTTCCTTTGAGCGTGCTATTTCCACGCGCCGCCTCCTGCCAGCAGCAGTGGGCACCATCGTTGCGTCCATTACCCTGGCCGCAGGTCCGACGGGTCTGACGGCTGTAGGCATCTTCCTGGTGTGCCTGCCCGCGCTCTTCCGCATCATGGGCGAACGGGCACAGCAGGTGGGATGGCTGGCCCTCATCGCCCCGTTCCTCGCCAGCGGCACCGCTGTCATGGTGGCGGCCTTTGGTGATCAAACTTTGGCCTCGGTTCTCGAGTCCACGCGCGTGCGCTCCCAGGTCGGCCCCTCGCTGCCGTGGTACTCGGAGTTCGTACGCTATTCCACGCTCTTTGAACCTTCCGTGGACGGCTCGCTCACGCGCCGCTTTGCCATGTTCACCATGCTCTTCTGCTTGGCGCTCATTATTTACGCCTTCATCAAGAACCACCGCGTGGTTGGTGCGGAGGTCGGTCCTACCCAGCGCCTGCTCGCCATCATGGCACTGTCGGCATTCTTCCTCATGTTTACCCCGACGAAGTGGACACACCACTTCGGCATTTATGCAGGCATCGCCGGTGTTATTGCCGCACTTGGCTCCGTGGTTCTTTCCCAGATCGCCATGCGCTCGCCGCGCGCCCGCACCTTCTCTATCGCCGCGGTGATTTTCCTCATGGCGATCTCCCTGGGTGGCTGGAACGCCTGGTGGTACGTCTCCTCCTTCGGCATCCCGTGGTGGGACCGAACCGTGCAGTTCAAGGCCATCGAGGCCAACACTGTGGTGCTGGCCATCGGCATGGTGGTGCTAGCGATTGGCCTCTACCAGTCGCTGGTTCACGATTACCGCAAGAACAAGGCCGAGGCCAACGGCACCCTCGAGGAGTTTGAGAAGGCATCCGCCGCCAAGGTTTCGCGCTGGGCCGGCGTCATGTCCGCTCCGATTGCCGCTGCCTGCATCCTCATCGTGGCCTTCTCCTGTGCCTCCTTTGCCAAGGGCTACGTAGCCCAGGCGGATTCCTACTCAGTGGGCAAGGGCAACCTCGCGTCTTTGCGCGGTAATGTGTGCTCCTTGGCGGATTCCACCCTGGTGGAGACCAACACCAACGATGCCTTCCTCACCCCAGTCGAGGGCGAGTTCAAGAACTCGCTCGTGAACAAGAAGGAAGACAACTACGGTTTCGGCCCCAACATGATCAAGGAGGATATCGAGCCGGAGAACCTCAACTCGGCGTCGGTAGGCGCCATTGCAAACACCACCGGTGATTCTTCGGCCTCGTCCAACGAGCAGAAAGAGCTCACTGAGACCACGGAGAACGAGGAGAAGGCCGCTGAAGTTACTGACTCCTCCGCGGGTGGTGTGCGCGGCACCTTGGGCGTCAACGGTTCGGAGATGCACCTGCCCTTCAACCTGGATTACACCAAGGTCCCGGTCATGGGTTCCTATTCTGAGTCTCAGCGCTCCTCCGCCACCATCACGACGCAGTGGTATAACCTGCCGGAAGAGTCCGAGAACACCCCGGTCTTGGCGGTGTCTGCCGCTGGCAAGATTTACCACCATGACGTCAACGGCGTGGAGCAAGAAGGTACTGAACTCACCTTGGAATACGGCACTCTCAGAAACGGCAAGGTCACGAACACGGGTGAAGCCGAGCTTTCCGACGTCGGCGCGACGCCGAAGTGGCGCAACCTCCGCATCGCCCTCAAGGATCTGCCGGAGGAGGCCAATGTGGTGCGCCTCGTAGCGGTCGATGACTCCACGGATGAGGACGATTGGATGGCCTTTACCCCGCCGCGCGTTCCGGAGCTGGCCACGATTAGCTCGCAGTTCGATTCCGGTACCCCGGCTCTGCTGGACTGGTCGGTGGCCTTGCAGTTCCCGTGCCAGCGCACCTTTGACCACTATGCCGGCGTGACGGAGATTCCGCAGTTCCGCATTCTTCCCGACGCCGCCGCGCAAACCTCCCTCACGGACTTCCAGTCCTTCTCCGGCGGTGGCGCCATGGCCACGGCGGAGGCAGTGAACTACTCCTACGAGATCCCGAGCTACCTCAACAACGATTGGGCACGCGATTGGGGCTCCATTGAGAAGTACGAGCTGCGCACGAACTCCCAGGGTGACGCCCCCATCGAGGCGGATATCAACCACGAGATCATCCAGCGCTCCGGGCTATGGAAGAACTCGGAGATGAAGATTCGCCCCGAGTGGGAACAGTAAAAGCTAGACAGGCCTAGCTACGAAGTTGAGGCGGCGGACTTGAGAAAGTCCGCCGTTTCTTTAATGCGCTGACGGGCCACCGTGGGGGTGGAAATTCGGTGCGTCGACACGTACTCGGCGGTCTCCGCTCCGGGAATATCAACGCGCGCGGCGATTTCGTCCTGCAGCGCGGTCTGGACAAGGATGCGCGGATAGTGGGCGGCCAGTGCCTCCTCGTCGAGGCTGTAGTCGCCACGGATCTCCTCCGGTAGCTTTTCCAGCGCGCCGAAGTCGGGGAAGGTAAGCAGGAGGGCGTCGGCAGGCACGAGCGCCGCCAGCGCGCCGCCAGAGGAATAGCCCCACACCGTGACGTGTTCCGCGCCGTGGGTGCGGGCGTAATCAACGGCCGCCTGCACCGACTGAACCATCTCCGCCACGGTGTGCTCGGGCGCGAGCGGGTAATCGACGTCAATGATGGTGGTTCCGGATAGCTGCGCTGCCGCGGCGACCTCGGGACGCCACTGCATCTCCAGTGCTTTGCCGTCTCCGCGCCACCAGCCGCCTGAGTGCAGCGATACGGCCCACCGGCCGCTGGGATCGGACGGCGTGAAGACCGCGCCAACCTCGGTTTCAGTCTCCGTCACGCCCTCTGTGAAAGCGGTACCGGGCAGGGAGTGATCGACAGCAGAGCCTAGGACCATCATCGAGGCCTGCACGATGCGATCTGGTAGCAGGGCGCAGTAGCGATCTGCATCCGGCGACCCGCCACCAGCCCACGGCGGGCGGAAATCCGGTAGCGGGTAGTGCACCTCCATGTAGGAGGAGAGCTGTTCCAGTTGTTGTTCCGGCGTTAGCTGGCGGTCAGTACCGCCGATGGTCCACTCACTCATGGCACCCCAGGGTACTACCAGATAGTGACGCGCTCCTCCGGTGCGATGCCGCCTTCGACGTCGAAGGCCTGGTAGAACTCATCGATGTTCTCCGCGATGATGTTGCAGCGGAACTCCGCCGGGGAATGCGGATCGATGGCGAGGTACTGGGCGGCCATCTCCGGGCGAATAGCGGTGCGCCATACGCGCGCCCAGGCCAGGAAGAAACGCTGCAGGCCGGTGTACTCCTGCTGCGCCAGCTCCGGCTCGGCGCCCTCCGCTTCGAACGGCGCGACCTGGCCATTGATATCGAGGCCCTTATCGACGCAGTAGTTCTTGTACGCCACCACGGCAATGCCCAGTCCGCCCAGGTCACCGATATTCTCACCCAAGGTGAAGCTGCCGTTCACGCCGGCAGAGTCGGTACCTTCCAGCACCTTCGGCACCTTGCCCTGATACTGGTCCACGAGCTTGGCGGTGAGCTTCTCAAAGGCGGCGCGGTCCTCCTCGGTCCACCAAGAGTTGAGGTTGCCCTGGCCGTCGTACTGCGAGCCTTGGTCGTCGAAGCCGTGGCCAATCTCGTGGCCGATGACCGCGCCAATCGCGCCGAAACTCTCCGCGGCGTCTGCCTCTGGGTTGTAGAAAGGCGGGCGCAGAATAGCAGCCGGGAAGGTGATGTCATTGACCACCGGGTTGTAGAAGGCGTTGACGGTTTGCGGGGTGGAGAACCACTCATCACGGTCGGCCGGCTTGCCAATCTTGGCCAGCTCGTAGTCGTGGTTCCACGCGCTACCTGCGCGCACATTCGCCACCAGGTCCGCGCCCTTGGGGGAAAACTCCAAGTCGGAATAATCACGCCACGTGTCCGGGTAGCCGATCTTGGCCTTGAACTGGGAGAGCTTCTCCAGCGCGCGCTCGCGAGTGGCCGGGGTCATCCACTCCAACTGAGAGATGCGCTCGCGGTAGGCGGCGGTGAGGTAATCCACCAGCTCATCCATCTCGGATTTGGAGGACGGCGGGAAGTGCTTGTCCACGAAGACCTTGCCAATCTCCTGTCCCACCATGTTCTCCGCCAAGCCCACGGCGCGCTTCCAGCGATCGCGCTGCTCCGTGGCGCCCGAGAGCGCGGTGCCGTAGAACTCGAAGTTCTTACGGCCAATCTCCTCAGTGAGGTACGGCGCGCGGGAAAGCAGGATGTGCCACGTGGCCCACAGCTGCCAATCCGCCATGCGGCCAGCGGTGAACAGGCCCTCAAGGTGCTCAAAATAAGAAGGCATCATTGCCACCGCGCGGTGCTCCGGCAGTCCCCCACCCTTCAGGATGGCGCGGGTGATGCTGGGCAGCTTGGCGACGTCCACCGGGTTATACGTCTTCACCGCATCGCGCGAGGCCACCACGTCCCAGTGGCCGGCCGCAAGCTCCTTTTCTAGGGCCACGATACGGGTCGCTGCGGTTTCTGCACCGAGGCCAAACAGGCGAGCCGGGTCGAGGAAACCCAGCATGGCGGCCATGTGCTTTTCATAGGCGGCAAGGACCTCAGCGTGGGCCTCCTCGCGATAATAGGCCTCATCGGGCAGGCCCAGGCCGGACTGGACAATGTAGGCCACCGCATCTTCAGAGTTCGAGTCCTTTTCAACCCAGAACGTCACCGGCGCACCCACGCCTTCGCGCTCGAGCACACCGAGGTTGTGGGCAAGCTCCTCGGGGTCAGCGGCGACTAGCTTGTCTAGGTCAGCTGCCAGTGTATCGGTACCCGCAGCATTGACTCCCTCCGTGTCCATATGGGAGGCGTAGAGGGTTCCTGGGCGGCCAGAATCCTCCTTGACGATGTCATGGACGAGCTCTTCGGCTTCATCACGCAGTGCGTGGAAAGTGCCATCTACTCCGCGGTCATCCGGAATGACGTGGGATTCAACCCACGGGCCGTTAACAAATTGGTACAGATCCTTCATGCACGCCACTCTATGCCAGAAGCACACGTTAGTGTGGTGCGCATGACTTCTTATCGTTTTCCGCCGGCGAAGATGACGGGACCTTTCTTCGCCGTGCTCGGGGCAACCCTCCTTGTCCTTGGTTCGCCCGCTGTACTGAGCTTGGCCTTGCCCGAGCGCGAACCTGAGATGGAAGAGGTGGTGCTCGATGACCCTGACTGGCGCCAGCCCATCGACGGTCTGAAATGCAGCGTGAACCATGATTCCATGGCCAACCAGGCCTGGGACTGCGGCGATACCTTGGTCGAGGCCTACGTCACCGAAGGCGTTGAGGACGATGAGCTCGCTCTGCGCCGCGCAGTGCGCGCAACCAATTTCGAAGGCATGCCGCGGGAAGAGGACGTTAAAGATGTCGGGGGCATTCTTACCCTTGAAAAAGATGGCTTCATTCCGGTCTTCGCCTTCAGCGTGGCCAAAGGCGATCTCAATTATCAAATCGTGTTCTCCGATGGTGACCCGACCGACCTTGCCCAGCAGTTTATGGAGGCTTTCCGATGAGCAAGATTTTCCGAATCACCCTGTGGATCATCATTGGTCTGTGCCTACCTATTTCCCTGTTTAACCTGCTCGGCATTTTCTTCGTGGCTCCGCTGCCGGGCCTCGTAAGTCTCATCATCGGCTTCGCCTTCTTGGCGCTAGGCCTGTTCCTGTGGAGTCGCAGTCCGATGTGGGCACGGCCGGGGAAAGGGTGGGCGTCGGCAAGCGTGCTCTGGGGCGCTGGTGCTGCCGTGACCTTAGCGCTGCTGTCAGCGACCCCACTGACCGACCTCTCCGTGGGCCTAGGCTGGGAGGAATCCATGATGTCCTGGGGTGGTGCTTACCCGGAGGAATTTGCTAAGGCCCTCGGCGTGGTTTTCGTCCTCCTCAGCTTCCGTCAGCTCAACCGGCCCTGGCACGGCTTCATCGTCGGCGCGCTCGTCGGCTGGGGCTTCGAGGTCCTAGAAAACTGCCTGTACTCCGCCATGGGGGCACTGATGCACCACTCCTCAGACTGGATTGGCATGTTCCAGATGTGGGGCCTGCGGCTCGTGGCCGGGCCGTGCCTGCACATGTGCTTCACGGCCATTGCCGGTTTTGGCATTGGCTGGGCCATCTACGCCGCACATAAGCCCTGGTGGTGGCGCCTCGGCATCGGCGTGGGCGCGCTGTTTTTCTCCTTCTGCCTCCACTTTGCGTGGAACTACATGTGGGAGGAAACGTGGCAGCTCGTCACTCAGTATGTCTTCGTGGCGCTCATCATGTACCCGACGGTCATCTACCTGGGCATCCGCGCCCACCGCCTGGCCAAGAACGATGACACGTATTCACACTCGCCTGGCGCAGCGAGCCTGCGCGGGCATAGGTGAGTCTCTTGTGATTAGCACACGTGGGAGGATCCCGGTACACGGCGTTTGAGCTCCTCGCAGGCGCGATCGCGCAGGTCCTGCGGTGTCGGCGGGGCGGGCGGCGCAGGTACGGCCGGCGGTGCGGGGACGTCGACTGCCCCAAGCACATCCGCAGTGAGATCGCCCGGCGAGCCATAGGTATTAGCCGCCACGGTGTAACCCGGACCAAAGGATGCGGTGGCATGTACCTGGCGGTCATCTGACCACCCAAACTTCGTCCCTAGAATGCCGGGAATCTGCGCGGTGCCAAAGTCTTGGCGGTAGCCATCTGATGCAGCGGGTGCTGCCGTGGACATGCCCTTCATGATGGGAGCAGCAACCGGGTCCGTAGAGATGGCGCCGAGGAACCGGGCGAGGTCCTCCGTCGACGTCGTAGTCTGGCCCCAATATCCATTGTGATGGGTCTCCCCCAGCTGATATTCGCTAATAATGCCAGGGATAGCCTGGGGGTATGTGCGCTCTAGGTCGCTTGCGGTGCCGTCCTCAGAGAAACGGATCATATTCTCCACGCGGGCTTTGTCCTCCGGTGCACCGTATTTCAGCACCCACATGCCCAGGTACAGCTTGACTAGGGACACAGCGGGACGGGACTCGTGGCTATTAGGCGTGGACGCCACGTTGCCGTCGGCATAGCGGACGGTCATTTGCGTGCGCGGCGGGACTTTTCCTGGGTCAAAGGTGAGTGCCTGGGCAGCCGGCGCCGCGGCAAAAGTGGCGGTGAGGGTAAGCGCAAGGGCTCCAGTTTTTGTCAGCACGATGCTGAGTCTAGACCTCATTGTGAGGTTTATCCCATGTCAACGAGGAGTACTCCCCCGATGATGAGCGCCACGCCGAGTCCTTTGAGCCACGTAAACGGTTCACGGAAGAGCGCAAAGGAGGCCAGTGCGGTGAGTGCGACACCGCAGGCAGTCCAGATTCCATACGCCACGCCTAGTGGCATACCGTCGCGCAAAGCCAGGGAGAGAAATACATACGAGGACACGTAGGCCACCACGACCCACACAATCCACGCCTTCTGGCCGTGCACAGCCAGCATGCGCAGGCCCAACGTGCCCGCCACTTCAATGAGGATAGCAAGAGCTAGCCAGGTCACGGCTGAACCTCCACGAGCTCGGGCTTCGGCTCACGGCCGCCCATCTCCACGCAGGCCACGCCAGCGATGATGCAGCCCATGCCCACCAGCATGAGGGGTGTGAGCTGCTCGCCGAAGAAAAGCGCGGACAATCCCGCAGTAAGGACCACGCCCGTAGCACCCCAGATTCCGTAGGCCGCGCCCACGTGCATGCCGCAGCGCAGCACCTGGTGCAGCGAGGAAAAGGCTGCAACGTATCCCAGCACTACCACGACGTATACCGCTGGGTGCGCTAGCGCGACCTTGAGGCAGAGCGTGGCGATGACCTCGCTGAGGATGGCGATGCCAAGAAACAACCAGGCGCGCATCACGTGTCCTTTCTTTTATGGGGCGTGCTTGCCGACGCCCCTCAGATCCTCCGCATCCAACCCACACTCCGCAAGGAGCACGCGGTCACCGTTGTGCGGAATCCTTTCCGCATCCCAGTGGTCGTGGGCGGCAGAGGTGTGGGCGCGGCCCGTACTGTTGACCACGCGCCACCAGGGCAGGTCTGCGCCCTTCGACATCACCCAGCCCACGTACCGCGCGCCCACGCCGACCACCTTGGCAATCTCACCGTAGGTGGACACGTTACCGGGCGGAATTCGGCACACGACGGCCCGCACGTCCTCGATACGCCCAGGTGTCGTCATGGTGACGTGTGCTCTCCGGTTAGAGCTCGATGGGCTCGTCGGGGGCGTCCTCGACTTCGCACAGGGTCAGGGTCGCACCGGTTGAATCGGCAATGAGGCACAGGCGGCCGAAGGGAGACTCATAGGGCTCACGAATCACCTCGCCACCATTATCAAGGGCGGCCCTGGCCGCCCGGTCGACATCCCGCACGCCCAGGTAGGTCTGCCAGAAGCTGGGCAGGCCTTCGGCCTTCCAGAAGCCGGCAAAGGCAGCGCCTTCCTCCTCCGCGAGGGCGTACTCCTCATCGCCGCGAATCTCCCAGTCAAAAAGTTCGCCATAGAAGTCCAGGGCGGAGCGGAAGTTCTCGGAAACGGCCAGCTCATGCCACACTGGGGTACCCGGCTCGCCGCCGGCCACGAAGCGGTCCAGTTCCGGCTGCACCAGCCCGAACACGGCGCCGGTGTTATCGAGGACGAGAGCCAAGGGCTCTCCCAAGGCCAAGATCTTTCCACCGAGCTGCTCCACTCGGGCGCAATCAGCTTCCAGATCACGGGAGAGGAAGTAGGTGGCCCAGGTGTCTTGGCCCGGGACTATCTCTGCGACGGGCAGGCCTTGGAGGCGGGCAATGCCATCCTCAAATTCCCAGCCCAACACCGCGGAGTAAAACTTCTCCGACGCCTTCACATCAGAGCTGGCCAAGGTAATCCCGTAGGGCATGCCTACTTCCGCTTCAAAAGCCGGCATTAGAGATTCCTCCACTTCTCCGGGTCGAAATCATCATCGGCGGTGGCTTCATCAAAGTAATCATCGTCCTCGTCCTCGGCGGCAACGCGGACGCAGGTGTCGGTGACGCAGATGACGTCGCCAAGCGCTAGCGTGGCCCCACGCTGCGTGACAACCTCACCGTTGACAGTGACCTGGCCCTGCTCGATGAGCTCTTTGGCCTCGCCGCCGGTGGCGACCAAGGAGGCCAGCTTGAGGAACTGGCCGAGCTTGATGGATTCTCCCCTAATTGAGACGTCTAGCATGCTGACCAGCATACCTAGCCGCCACCGTGGTTAAAGAGCAAGGACCCCGCGAATGCCCTCTGCCAAAATGATCACACCAAGTAGGGCGAACACCACGCCACTGAAGATGTCGACATTGGCTGAGTTCTTCGACATCCACTTCGACACCGCACGAGTGCACAGCGCGACGCCGACAAAAATCATGAGGCTTTCAACAATAAGCACGGAGCCCACAAGGGCGTTGGCGCCAATTCCCATGCCTGGGTCAATAAAATTGGCAAAGATAGCGCCGAAGAAAATGACCACCTTGGGGTTAGAGAGATCACTGACCAGGCCCATGCGGTACGCGGTTCCGAGTTTGATGATCCCGTCCGGGGTAAACCCGCGCGGCTGTGGAGCGCTCTTGTCGGTGCCCACCACGGTCGCGGGCGCCCGACGCTCCTTAATGCCACCGCTAATGGCAGAAAAAGCCATCCACAGCAAATAGCCACCACCAGCAACCTGCAGTGCTACGAGGATGACAGGATGCGCCGAAATCAGCGCGGTCAATCCCGCCAGCGAGGCCACCGTCCACACCACCAAGCCCGTGGTACTGCCGATGGCTGCCCACACTGCCGCGCGCGTGGACCGTGCGCCCAGCCGAATAATCTGCACCACATCCGGTCCCGGCGAGGCCATCGCCGCGAACCACACTCCCATCAAGGCCGCAAGGGCACCCAGTGCCATCTAACACCCCCAAAATCACATGCATTGCTACTAACGCATACCACTATAAGAGGCGTCTCACCTGCAGCGAAACAGGTACTTTAGCTTTGTGTGCGCGGCTTAATCGTCATGGTGTCAATGTTGACATGTTCCGGCAGGGACGCCACCCAGCGCACGGCCTCGGCGATATCCTCCGCGCTGAGGTTGAGTTCGCCGTCGTACACGGCATCAGCGCGCTCTTGGTCACCGCGGAAACGGTTGAGGGAGAACTCCTCCGTGGCTACGCGGCCTGGGTCGAGCTCGGTGACGCGCACGCCATGTTCCTCGATGCGCAGCGCACGGGAAATCACGCGCACGCCGTGTTTCGCGGCGTTATATCCGGACCCGCCTTCGTAGACATTCCAGCCGGCCACGGAACCCATGTTGATGATGAGTCCGGAGTTCTCAGGCGCGGATTGAAGCTTGGGCAGGAGTGCCTGGATCATGCGCACGGTCCCCAACACGTTGACCTCGTACATCCACTGCCAGTCTTCCACGGTGGTCTCCACCAGCGGTTCCAGGCCCTTCGCGCCGCCGGCGTTGTTGACCAACAGGTCTACACGGTCAAGGTGGGAGGCGAATTCCGCGACGGACTCGTCCGAGGTCACGTCCAGCACATAAGCCTCGCCACCGATGTCCTTGGCCAGGGCCTCTAGGCGCTCGATGCGGCGTGCGCCGACGACGACATGCCAGCCGTCGGCAGCCAATGCTCGTGCCGAGGCCTCCCCAATTCCTGACGATGCTCCCGTAACGACCGCGACGCGTGCTGTATCTGCCATGCGCTTTAGGATAGGGCTTCTTCCAGCTCCGCGCAGATATTTGTCACAATCTCAGCCTTAAAATCGGCCGGGGTGAAGGTGCCATCTGTCATGTCGGTATTGAGGGAAATATCGAGCTGGGTGCGCAGCTGCGTCATGGAGAAGTTCGCCATGATGAGGCGCCACGCCTCCACCGCACGGATTCCTCCGCTGAAGCTGTAGCCTACGTACGCAATCGGCTTGGCTACCCACTCGGCCCCCAAGGAATCAACGGCGTTCTTGAATGCTCCCGGCACAGAATGGTTGTACTCCGGGGTGACAAAGATATACGCGTCACAGGCATCAACCGCATCGGACCAGGCCTGCACCTTCTCGTCCTCGTAGTTTTTATTGGCCGCCATGGGGATAACAGATGAAGTGAGAATCGGTACATCGAAAGCCTTGAGGTCAATGAGCTCGTAGTCAACGTCGCGACCTTGGGCCAGGTCAGTGACCCATTGGGCGATGGCCAGCCCGGCGCGATCGTCACGGGTAGAGCCAAGAATGATGCCGATTTTTGCCATGGAACGAACCTTCTCTGTAGACGTATCAACCTTCTAAACCGAGCGTACGCCGATATGTCGATGCAATCGACACGTCACCGTGACATGTTTAAAATTTCGGAAAGAATCGACATGTCCGAAAAACTTGTCTATTCTTTTCTCATGGCAACTTATAATCCAGATATTCCCTACAACGATCTTCCTCCCCTCCCTCCCGCAGACGTTGTCGAAACCGTACCTGTGCTTAAGGCCATCATCGACGCCAAGGAAAAGCTCGCTGAGCTGAGAACAGCATGCCAACTTATCCCCAATCCGGAAATCATTACCTCAACGATTCCACTCCGTGAGGCCCGTGCCTCTTCTGAAATCGAAAACATCGTCACCACTAATGACGAACTGTTCCGTGCGGCCTGGCACGTCGATGCCGAACCTTCTCCTGCGACTAAGGAGGCTCTTCGCTACAACTCCGCGTTGCATGCAGGCCTATCTTCGCTATCACAGCGTCCGTTATCAGAAAAGACAGCGAAAATTGTCTGTAGCACGCTCTTGGACACCCAGGCCGAGGTGCGTTCCCTACCGGGAACATTCATTGGTAACCCCGTAACTCAGCAGCGGCTCTACACGCCTCCCGAAGGCAAAGAAATTATCGAAGGCCACCTCGCGGCGTGGGAGGACTATATCTATTCCAGTCATGACGTGGATTCGCTAGTAAAAATGGCGCTCCTTCACTACCAGTTTGAGGCGATTCATCCCTTCTACGACGGCAATGGACGTACAGGACGAATCCTCAATGTCCTCCACCTCATTCAAGAGGAACTCCTTGAGCTTCCAGTCTTGTATCTGTCCGGTTATATCGTCGGCAACAAAGCCGCCTACTACCGCTATCTCAACGCCGTAACGGCCGAGGGAGCATGGGAAGACTGGCTTCTCTTCATGATTCGTGGCGTACACGCAGCGGCTGACGACGCCTCCTCGATGATTACCCAACTCCGTGCCATCCAAGAGAACACCGCGAGCGAAATACGTGCCGCAGGTGTGATTGGCCAGCCTCTCGAAATGGCCGAACTGATTCTCATCAAACCCTACGTCCGTATCTCAGACGTGGTAGAGATGGGCGTCGTTAAACGCCAAACCGCGAGCACATGGTTGGCCCACTTAGTTGAACTTGGCATTCTTGAAGAAATCCAACAGGGTCGCGGGAAGGTGTTCATTCACCGCGCTGCCCTTGATGTTCTCACCCGCGAGTGAGACGAGACAATAGGATTGTTGCCATGACTCACTCCAATGAAGGATCCTTTGAACGCATGACTAGCGGGACATGGTTCATGCCCGGCGTCAACGAGGAGGTCAGCGCCGAGCACCATCGCGGATTCCAGTTGGTCAAGGAACTCAACGAGCTGCAGAACACCGATCGCGACCGCGCACACGACATCCTGCGCGCGCTGCTCTCCCCCGAGTCCGAAGTTCCCGGTCTCCACACGCCGCTTAACCTGGAATATGGACGCAACGTTACGGTTGGCAAAGGGGTGTTCATCAACTTTGGTGCGACCATCCTGGCCCAGGCGCCCGTGACGCTGGGAGACCGCGTCATGATGGGGCCAAATTGCTCGCTCATCACGGTGGGCCACCCCGTCAATGATCATGAGATGCGGGCGGAGGGCTGGGAAATAGCTAAACCTATCACCATCGGTGATAACACCTGGTTCGGCGCCAACGTCACGGTCCTGCCTGGTGTCACCGTGGGCAAGAACTGCGTCGTAGGCGCAGGCACGCTGCTGACCCGTGACGTGCCGGATAGGTCCCTGGTCCTGGGCTCACCGGGGCGTGTAGTGCGCAAGCTGGAGGACAACGAAGATAGGTGGGAGCGCCAGGATCTCGATGTTTGATCTCGCCACCGTCGGCCGCGGCCTGCCCGTCCTGGAGACCATCGATTCCCTTCCTGCTGAGGGCCACGTTGTGGTCCAGGCCCCGCCGGGCACGGGTAAGACCACGCTCGTTCCGCCGGCCCTGGCCAACCAGGCGGCGGGCTGCGGCAAGGTTCTCGTCACCGCGCCGCGTCGCGTGGCGGTACGCGCGGCGGCCAACCGCCTGCAGGAGCTGTCTGGCCAGCGCATCGGTTATGCGGTACGCGGTGATTCCCGCAAGGGCCACGACGTCGAGTTCGTCACGCCCGGCGTACTGCTGCGCCGCCTGCTGCGCGATCCGGAGCTCAAAGGAGTGGCTGCCGTTGCCATTGATGAGGTCCACGAGCGCCAGCTCGACACGGACTTGGTCCTCGGCATGTGCCTCGAATTGGCCCAGCTCCGTGAGGATTTCCGCGTCATCGCCATGTCCGCGACTGTCGACGCCCAACGCTTCTCCCAGCTCATGGGAGGCGCGCCGATTCATTCCACCGAGGCGGTGACCTACCCGCTCGATATTTCCTATGAACCCCTGCCGGGCCGCGCGGCAGGAGACAGAGAATTCTATCGAGCCGTGGCGAACATCGCGGCCCAACAGCACGAGTCCACCCTGGTCTTCGTGCCCGGCGTGCGCGAGGTCAACCTCGTCTGTGAGGCACTGGCCGGCCACAACGTTTTCCCCCTCCACGGCCGCCAGACCACCCACGAGCAGGACGCCGCGCTCTACACCGCCGAGCAGCGCATCGTCGTGGCGACGTCCATCGCGGAGTCCTCGCTGACCGTGCCGGGCGTGCGCACCGTCATCGACGCGGGTCTTGCGCGCGTTCCCAAGCGCGATGCGCAGCGCGGGATGAGTGGGTTGGTGACGGTGTCGACGTCGAAAAGCAGCGCCGATCAACGCGCCGGCCGCGCCGGCCGTGAGGCGCCGGGCGCCGTCATCCGCTGTTATTCACAGGATGACTACCAGCACTTTTCCCCGCACGTCACCCCGGAGATCCTCTCCGCGGACCTCACCCAGGCCGCGCTCTTCCTGGACTGCTGGGGCGCGGGCCCGGACTTCCCGCTCCTCGATCAGCCGCCCCACGCCGCGCTTGCCGACGCCCACTGCACCCTCCGTGCCCTCAACGCCACCGAGGAGCTCGCGCTGTTGCCGACGCATCCGCGGTGGGGTGCCGCGCTACTGAAATATGGTGCGGGGGCAGCAAAGACGATCGCGCGCCTCGATGATTCTGATCCCAAGCGACTGGCCCGCCTCGTGCCCGACAAGGGCGCGGTGGACCCGGGCGTGGTCGTGGCCACCGCCTTCCCCGAGTTCGTGGCCAAACGCGTGGGCGAGAAAGAGTACCTGCTGGCGAGTGGTACCCGTGCCCGGCTCCTGAATTCCGGTCTAGCGGGCTCACCGTGGCTCGCCGTCGCCGAGGTCTCCCTGTCGAATGCCGGCAACGCCATCATCCGCGCGGCCGAGCCCATTACGGAAGAGGATGCCCTCGACATCATCGGCGTTACCGAGGAGACCCGCGCCTTCCTCGAGGGTTCCAAGGTCCGCGGCGTGCGCGTACGCGCGGCCGGCGCCATTGTGCTTTCTGAAACCCCGGTGAAGGTCTCCGGAGATGAAGCCGTTGCGGCCCTGCGCAACTCGGGCCACGGCCTCGAACTGTTTAAGTTCAGTGAGAAGGCTCAGAACCTGCGGGAACGTATGCGCCACCTGCGGGCAGCCTACGGCGATCCGTGGCCGGACGTCGAAAGTGCCAGCGCCAGCCTGGAGTGGCTCGAGCCAGAACTACGTGAGCTAGCAGAAGGCCACAAGCCGGACATGTACCCAGCACTGCAACGCCTCCTGCCCTGGCCCGAGGCTAGCCGCCTCGATGAGCTGGCACCAGAACGCTTGCCGGTGCCTTCCGGACGCGACGCGCGCATCGACTGGTCCGGCGAGCGCCCCGTGGTCTCCATCAAGTTGCAAGAATGCTTCGGCCTGGCCGAATCCCCCGAATACTGCGGCCACCGCGTACAGTTTCACCTGCTCTCCCCCGCCGGCCGCCCGCTCGCCGTCACCGATGACCTAGCGAGCTTCTGGGCTGGGCCTTATGCCGGCGTGCGTGCCGACATGCGCGGGCGCTATCCCAAACACCCGTGGCCAGAAGATCCGTGGAACGCTGTGGCTACGGCGAAGACGAAGAACCGAATGTAGAAATCAGCCCCACTGCTGCCAGGACAGGTACACGCTCATCACCACGACGAGTACCAGCAGCGCATAGCGGATGAGCTTCGCGCCGCCGCCAAGCACTGTCCGCGCCCCTAGCTGCGCGCCGATAATATTGGCCACCGCGAGGACGAGGGCCAGCGCCCACACCACGTGGCCGCCCGCGATAAACACCACGAGGGCGCCGACGTTGGTACACGTGTTGACCACCTTCGCCATCGCCGCTGAGGTGAGGAAATTCTGGGAGAAGATGGCGGTAAACGCCATGATGAGGAACATGCCCGTCCCAGGGCCGAAGATGCCGTCGTAGAAGGCAATGGCCGCCACAGCGCCCAGTGCTGCCCACGTGCGCCAACCGCCGCGCAGGCCCTGGCCGTCGCCGCTGCCGAAGTCCGGGCGAAAGGCCACGAAGATACCGACCGCCACCATGAGCACGATGATGACCGGGCGCATGACGTCCTTGTCCATGAGCGCGGCTGCCACCGCGCCAAGGCCGGAGCACACGAGCGCGATGAGTCCCATGCGAATAAGCTCGCCTTTCGGTGGGCGCACCTTCTTTACTAAGGTAACGGCCGCCGACGCCGTTCCCGACACCGCCGCCACCTTGTTCGTTGCCAGCGCCGTCGCGGGTGCGAGCTGCGGAGCCACGGCCAGAATGAGCGGAATGAGCACGAGCCCGCCGCCGCCAATGACGGCGTCTACCCACCCGGCCACAGCAGCGCCCATGGTAAGAATTGCCCAACCGCTCAATCCAAAGTCCATGCCCATCATTAAACTCGATTGCATGTCAGTTCGTGCGAGGTGGCTCATCGTGGCCCCGGGGTCTGCAACTCTCGGGGCGCTGTTTAGCTACCTTCACGTACCCGCAGCCTGGATCCTCGGTGCCATCGTGGTCTCGGGAGCCATGGCCTTGACGACGGGCAAGGAACTCGCCGTCAATGACCGCTTCTACGCCATGGCCCGTGGCTTCATCGGAATGATGGCCGGCATCCCGCTCACGCTCGTGCCAGCCTCCACGCTCCTCGGTTTCGTGCCGGCAGCGGTGACGATGTCACTGATCACCGTGCTCATCGGCATCAGCGGTGGCGTGCTTCTGCACCGCGCGCAGCCGAAAGATATCTCCTGGGAGACGGGTATCTTATCCATGCTGCCGGGCGGCGCCTCGCTCATGCCGGCACTGGCCAGCGAGCTCGGCGCGGATTACCGCTATGTGGCGCTGACCCAATACCTGCGCCTTCTCGCAGTGTCGGTGTCCCTCCCCTTGGTGGTCTCGTTTCTGAGCGCCCCCGCGGGCCAGAGCGTCGATATGAGTATCGACGGCGAGACCACGTGGTGGATTGTGCTGTTGACCATCGCCATTGCGATTCTGGGTGAGCACCTAGGCAAGCTCGCTCGCTTACCAGCTGCTGCGGTGTTGGGCCCGCTCCTCTTGACTGTGCTGGTTACGCAGTTCCTCCCAGCCGGCCACACCTTGGAGCCGCTCTACGTCTTCAAAATCATGGCGTTTATGTCCATCGGCTGGGTCTGCGGTGGCGGACTGTCCGTGCCAGCACTCACGTCCTTTGCCAAGCAGCTTCCCGCCACGATCCTCTTCATCGTCGTGGTCATCGGCGTGTGCGCGCTCACCGCCCTGCCACTCACCGCGTGGCTGGACATCACCTATTTCGAGGCGTACCTCGCCACTTCGCCCGGCGCGCTGGAGACCGTCCTCGCGCTCTCCGCGGAAGGCGGCGCCGGCCCCGCGGTCGTGGCCGTGCAGATTATCCGGCTCATCATCGTGCTCGTCATCGCCGGCTACCTGCCCCAGATCCTGGGGCTATTCCGCAAGCGCCGCTAGGGGAACCACCCACACCCCATCTGGGCGTTGGAAAGCCGGCCCACTCGGAATCACAACTATCAGCGCTGCTGGTGGCGAAGAGAGTTTAGCGGCTACGCGCTTTAGATGTGCCGCCGCAGCATCAACCTCGTTGTGAGAAAGCTTCGCTTCAAACCCTACCCACGAACCGTCTCGGAGCTCCACCACTGCATCAATTTCTTCGCGCCCCTTCATATCCCTCAAGTGGAATACTCCGCGCGCACGCAGCGCCTGCGCATAAACGCGCAGATCGTGGACAAGTTGCGCCTCGAAGAGAATGCCTAGAGTCTCTAAATCCCCAAGCAGTTTGTCTGGCCCCGTTCCCAACAAAGCAGCAGCCAAACCGGGATCGGCTAAGTGACGTTTCGGCATTTGAACCATGGACGTCTTCGAACGAGTACGTGGTGACCACGCCAGCTGGTCCTCAATGAGGAAGAGGCGCGTAGCAAAATCGTGAATGAGGTTCACAGTTTCTGCGGCTGGCGTCGAAGTAGCGCTACTGAGTTCTCCAATGCGTTTGCGAATCGCAGCAGCAGTAGCCGGTTGGGCAACCAGTCCGGCATAAGCATGAAGGAACGACTGAAAACGGCGCGGATCGCGTCGTGGTCCGCCGAGTTCGGGATAGTCGTGCTCACTCATTTCTGTCAGATAGGACTCCATCCCTTCCTGCGCGTCGAGCGGATCAAGGTCAAAGAACTCCGGGAAACCACCAGCAACGATCCAACGGGAATAATCAGCCACGGTGGCATCTGTCCCAGCGGTGGGTTCTTGATTGCCCGCAATGATTGAGCCCAGTGAGACGTGCTCGGCACCAAGTCCTCGCTCTGCCAAGCTCAATGTTCGCATTTGAATGGAACGAATCCGGCCCGCACCAGAATGCCGGGTAGCATCATCATCTGGCGTGGAGGAACCTGTGAGGAGAAACTGCCCTTTGTCCTGCGAGTCATCGACTGCATGGCGCACCTCATTCCAGATAGCTGGAACAACCTGCCACTCATCAATGAGCCGCGGCCGTGCGCCTTCAAGCCCCAATGCCGGCTGCATGCGCGCAAGGTTTGCCTCTGGGGAGTCTCGGTCAAGTTGGATAACAGACTTGGCAAATTGGCGTGCCGTGGAAGTTTTTCCACTCGCGCGGGGGCCTTTAAGAAAGAGGGCACCCGAAACACGGAGCCCTCGTTCGACTTCTGCATCAACGATTCGGGGCAGGTACATACCAAGTACCTTAGCCCGAAGAATGGATAAATCACAGAGTCACTAGTGGATAAATCCAAGAGTCAGGTGTGGATAAATCCAAGAGTCTGGTGCTCGACCTGGGGTTTTAATCCAGAATGGTCTCGCGCAGGATCGACATCGGCACCGAGCCCAGCGCCAGGGCCTGGGAGTGGAAGTCCCGAACCTCCATGCCCTGCTCCACGGCAGCGTCGCGAGTCTGCTGCCACAGGCGCTGACCCAGCGCGTAAGACGGGGCTTGGCCCGGCCAGCCCAGGTAGCGAGTGACCTCAAAGGAGAGGTTGGCATCATCCATCGCGGTGTTCTCACGCATAAAGGTCTTGACATGGGACTTGTCCCACACGCCGGACGCGGTGCAATCCGGCAGCGCCTTGCCCAGGTGGAGTCCGATGTCCACGACGACGCGGGCGGCGCGGAAACGTTGGGCGTCGAGAAGCCCCATGCGGAAGCCCGGATCATCCATGTAGCCCAGCTCCGCCATGAGCGCCTCCGCATACAGAGCCCAGCCTTCGCCGTGGCCGGAGTTCCACGTCACTGCACGGCGCCACAGGTTCAGGTCCGGCTGGGTCAGCGCGGCACCAATCTGCAAGTGGTGGCCCGGCGCACCTTCATGGTGGACAGTAGTCAGCTCCTGCCAGGTGTGGAACAGCTCCTGACCCGCGGGCACGGACCACCACATGCGGCCCGGGCGGGAGAAGTCATCGGAAGGCGAGGTGTAGAAGATGCCGCCGGTACCGGCCGGATCGATGCAACACTCGATGTCGCGCACGGACTCCGGGATGTCGAACGCGGTGCCGTTGAGGTCCTTAATCACACGGTCCGCGGTGGACTGCATCCACTCCACCAGCGCGTCGGTACCGTGCAGCTGATAGCGCTCCTCTTCATTGAGCTTGCGCATCGCCGCGCGGACCGTCACGTCCGAACCGTACAGCTGGTGAGCAATCTTCTCCTGCTCTGCCTTGATGGAGCGCACCTGTTCCAGGCCCCACTCATAGGCCTCATCGAGGTCCACCGCATCGCCGACGAAGAGCTTGGAGAAGCGCTCGTAGCGCTCACGGCCCACCGCATCCCGCGACGGGGCCTGCGGCTGCAGCTCGTTGGAGAGCCAGTCAGCGAACTCACCGAAAGCTTCCTTGGCTTTCGTGACCTCGGCAGAATCACCGTCGAGGCCGAGGTCCTCGAGCATGGAGCCGGCGTCGGCAAGCCGCTCGCTCTGCACGAACACTTCCGAAATCTGACGCTGCGGGGCCACCATGCCACGCGACGCCGCCTCGATGAGGGACTCCTTGTAGCCGCTTAACGACGCCGGCACCTTCGACAAGCGCGAGCGCAACATGTCCAGCTGCTCAGGGGTATCGCGCGGCATGAGCATGAGCGTGTCGCGGATGGTCTGCACTGGGGAGGCAATGTTGTTGAGGCAGCGGATGTCCTCACCAGCATGGTGGAGGTCAAGATCCAGGCAGAGACGATCGCGCAAGACCTCAGCAGTAACGTAATCCACCTCGTCGAAGTCATCGTCATCATCAGACTCGTCGGTGGTGTCATCGAGTGCATCGAGGTCCGCCAGCATCTCACGCGTACGGTCCGCGACGGCGGAGTAATACTCGGGCGAGAAATCCTCGAGCTCCCCATCGAAGCCCGGGATGCCCCACGCGGTGGCATCGGTAGGTGTGAGCTGCGCGAGGTCGTGAACGAAGTTATCGCACGACGCGTCCAGCAACGACGGCTGGCGCTCTGCGTTCTGGTCAAAACTCATAAGGGCGAAGTCTAACGAAAAACCTCCCGGTTCGGCCAACCCAGCGGCGGCTTTTTGCCAGGTTGTTAGCTAATTGTTGCCCCACTTGCTGCCGGGATTGCTCCAGGCCCCGAAAGCCTCCAATACAGCGACCGGTGTGGACTCCACCACCAGGGCATCAAGGAAACGCTGTTGGACAAAGCCCTCCTGCACCATTGCGGAGTACATGTGCACGAAAGGCTGCCAAAAGCCCTGCACATCCACCAGGCCCACAGGCCCCTCGATGTTGCCGAGCTGCTGCATGGTGAGGACCTCCGTGAGCTCCTCGAGCGTGCCCACCCCACCCGGCAGGCACACGAAGGCATCCGCGAGCTCCTCCATCCGCGACTTGCGCTGCGCCATAGTGTCCACGACCTCGAGCTGCGTGATGTTTTGATGAGAGAGCTCGACATCAACGAGCTGTTGCGGGATGACCCCAATGACGTGACCGCCGGCCGCCAGGCAGGCATCCGCGACGATGCCCATAAGACCAACGTCACCGCCGCCGTAGACCAAGGTGAGTCCGCGACGTGCAAGCTCCTCCCCCAAGTGGCGCGCAGCCTGCGCATAAGCCTCAGAACGTCCGGCGGCTGAGCCGCAATACACAGCAACAGAATCCATGGGTTTAACTCTATCGCAGCCCGGCCCCTAGACCATGATGTCTAGTGGAAGCTAATTTCTATTAGACAATGCGGTCTGTTGAATTTATACTTGACGCCATGATCAAGTCTGGCCCCGTGTTCACCCGCCCTCGTACCCCTGCGGCGAAGTGCCTCCACATCATTCGACTCAACCCCGTCGTTACCCGCAGTGAGCTGGTAGAAGCCACCGGGCTATCCCAGCCCACCATTACCCGCGCCACCGCTGCACTTCTAAGTGCCGGACTGATTCGCGAGCGCACCGACCTGACCCAGTCCCGCGGCCGTGGCAGGCCTACCGTTCCGTTGGAGGTCGCGGATAATGACTGGATGCTGGCCGGCATCGCGGTGGGTACCGCATTCACGCGCATCGCTTTCTTCGATACCAAGGGACGCACGCTCTGCGAGGAAGATGTGGCAACGCCCGTGTTCCGTTTGAGTGAGGGCGACGTTATCGAGCACATCATCGCGGGCATGAACCGTCTCATGACAGGCCTCGACCGCCGCTTGGTCTCCGTGGGTGTGACCACGTCCGGCAGTGTGGACGAATCCGGCCGCGTGACGGCGCACAACCTGGGCTGGGAGCGCATGGATATTGCTAGCCGCCTGCAGTACCAGTTCGGTGTTCCGGTTGTTGTATCCTCCGTTATCCCCGCCATCCTCGGCTCGGAGACTCAGTCCACGGAGCTTGGCGCGGAGAAGCCCGTCATGGTGCTCTACGCGGATGACTCTGTGGGCGCGGCGCTCACCGTGGGCGATGAGATTACTTCGCTGGAACTCACCGCCCCGGATTCCCTGGCCACCCAGGCCGTGTTGACGGCGGTAGGTGCGGAGTCCCTTCCGGATGCAGTGCAGGACCCATCTGCGCGTGCGCTTCTCGACGACCGCGCCCGCTCCCTCGGCACCATCGCCGCCTCCCTCGTGGCTGAGCACGCACCGGACACCCTCGTGGTGGCGGGAGGCGCGTTCTCCGACGATCCCGCTGCCCCGAAGCTCTTCGCGGCTACCGTGCGGAAGAACACCGACCAGGCGTTGGAGCTGCGTATGATTCCGTCGCCCTCCGAGATTGTCCGCGCCTGCACCCGCGCTGTGGCCCTCGACCCGTTGTTGCGCGTCCCGCTTGAGCTGGGCCGCGAGGCAAAGGCCGCCTAAAGTTTTTCTCTCCGGTTGCGGGGTTGGTGAGGGTGCTTTAGTGTTCTGGCCCATGGGGGATTTAGAAACCTATTTCTCCTACCGCAACTCGGGGATCACGTTGGTGGAGCAAGCGGTAGGAGGCGAGAAACGTTTACGCGCACTCGGCGCTTCACCTGCTGATGCCACCGAGCTGGCACGCCTGAACCACATTTACTTCGGCGCCACGAAATTCACGGGCAAACAACGACAAGCCCGCCACCGGGCCGCAGAGCAACGCCACGACTTAGCCACGCTCAGCCTTATTGAGTCCTACACCAAGAAGCTGAAAAATCAGCTGCATGCCTGGAACCTACGCCTCAAGCTTGCCGGCACCCCAGCACACAACATCCCAGCCGTAGCAGCCAAGCGCTTAAAAGAACTCAAGCCCAAGCGCGTGCCGAAACCTGGGGTACGCATGACCTACCGCTCGGAAGGCCCGCATTCACTCACCATTACCGATGACCCCATGACCGTCACCGAGATGCGCGGCGTTCTAGAATCTCTCAACCAGGACAATCTGTTGGAGGCAGCCAACCACGTCTTCTTCAACAAGTCCCACGGCGGAACCAAACCCGCCGTATTCACCAGCGTGGTCGTAACCTTAGACAAGCTCGACAAGATTATCTCCGGCGGCGGCGATGACATCATCCTCGAGCTCACCAACGGTGGCCGGATGACCGGCACGCAGTTTTTGAACTACAAGTTTGCTGAGATCGGCTACGTCACCCTCATCCACCCCACGATTGGGCCGGTGTGGCTGCACCGCATGAAACGCCTAGCCGGGTTTGAGCAGCGCATCATGGCCAGTGCCGAGCACCCCACCTGCGCCAGGAAAGGCTGTAATAAACCGGCTGATTATGCCCACGTGCATCACCTAGTGCCGTGGAAAGCAGGCGGGACTACCGACCCGCCGAATCTAACAATGCTGTGTGCCTACCACAACGGTATTAACGATGATGACCCGGAGAAACCCACCGGAGCCGGCTACGTCTTCCGATTACGCGGAGAGGTGGCCTACGTCCCACCCTGGGCAGAACCAATAACTGCCCAAGCGGCGTATCAAGCAGCCCAACAAGCTAACGCCGGACCACCTGACGGATAAACCGCCAGACGCCACCAAGGACACGCACCACCACGCGGACTCCCCCACAGGGCCTCCGCGGCGTTGGCGATCCCACATGCAGGTTGCGCGTTAAAAACGCACCGAATCGATTCCCGTGAATAGTTGAGCGTGGAGGCCCACGCGCTGCGCGCCCTCAACGAAATCGAGGCGGTCGTCGAAGAAATGGGTGTCCTTGGCTTGGGCGCCGAGGGCATCGACGGCCACATAGTAGGCCTCCGGGTCGGGCTTTGCCACGCCGATGTCACAGCTCAACGTCACGGCGGCACACTCCTCCAACCAAGGCTGCGACGCACGGATCTTCGCCCCCAATGCCGCGGGAACGTTGGAGAGGATACCAACGCTGTGGCCCTCCGAGATGAACCGCAAGACAAGGTCCACCATCTCTTCGTCGGCCTCCAGCAGATGCTCCGTATCTAGCTCCACCGCCTGGGAGACGTCGAAAGGCGCAAGATCCGTCAGGGCACGAATGCGGCCCCAATACTGCGAATCACTCAGGTGCCCGGCATCATAGGCTGGGCGAAACTCCTCATAGGTGGACCAAAAGTGATCCGGGTTGACCGGGCGGACGTACTCTTCAAGCTCAGCGTGCCCGGCGGGCGTGGCTGAGCGCATGAGCACGCCGTACAGATCGAAGAGCAGAGTGGCCATGCGCCCAGTGTAGCCACACCGCCACCGCACCAGTCAGCGTGCCAACGATGAAGAGCGGCAGCGAGACACTCACGCGGCCCCACGGCAGCGCGCCCAGGGTGGAGATTGCCCCCACCAAGAACAATCCTCCGACGCTAAACAGAGAGCGGCTCAGCGCGGTCGACGCCGCCGCGGCACATACCAACAGAGCCACGCCGAGGAACGGGCCCAACATGAGTGCCAACGCAAAAAAGAAGGTCCCCAGCGCCACATTAGTCGCGGCTAGCCAGATACCACCCACCAGTGCCATTGCCAGCCCGGCGAGGGCACCGCCTAGAAGCATCAGCCGCGTGTTAGTCATACAAGAAATTCTCCCATCAACCGCGAGGGCTGTGGGAGAATTCGTTCAAACTATATGGCTTCGTTACCGTTCTGCCAGCGAGCTATCGATGCGCAGGAGGCCGGAACCATCGTTGCCGACCAGCTTCAGCTGGTCGATAACCTCAGACACGCTGGCCTCTTCCTCCACCTGTTCATCGAGGAACCAGTTGATGAGGGGGCGGGAATCGAGATCGCCAGCGGCATCCGCAGTGCGGGCAATCTCCCGGATCTGCTCCGAGACCTTCTGCTCATGCGCGAGGGAGGCCTCGAAGGCATCGAGCGGGGTGGCTGCCTTGACGGAGCCCACCTGGATATCCTCCAGCTCGACGCGGTAGCCACGGTCCAGCAGGTGCTCAGCAAACTTCTGCGCGTGCTCGCGCTCTTCCTCTGCCTGCTTGAAGAACCAATCGCGCATTCCCGGGAAGGACAGATTGTCCATCTCGTAGGCCAGCTGAGTGTAAATCAGGGCCGCGCCGTGCTCGTTGTTGACCTGGGCGTTAAGGAGCGTTTGCAGTTTCTCATCCATGAGAGTTATTCCTTTCGTGCGTTTTGGTGTTACCCACAATACAGAAAAACCTCGCCCGCGCTAGCAAGGTAAGCTTTAGCAAATTCGCACGTCATAACAGTTTTTGGGACAGCTTTACCTAAGCTGCGCCTGCTATTTCCGCAACCCCTGGCTGAGACGGCGGTAGCGTTGCTCATTCGCCACATCCAGCCCACGGAAGGACACCGTGACCCCGCGCGCAGCGTATTTGCTCTCCACGGAGTCGAGTACCGCCACGGTCGACGCGTCCCAAATATCGGCCCGACTGAAGTCCACGATGACCTCCTTCACCGGCAGGGTGTAATCAAAGGCGTAGACCAGATCATTGGAGGAGGCGAAGAAGAGCTGGCCGCGCACGGTGTAGACGTTGCCTTCCAGCTCCACCGACACTAGGTGCGCCACGCGGCGCGCAAAGGCCACCGTGGCGGTGAGGACGCCGAGGATGACACCGACGGCTAAGTTATTCGTGGCCAACGTTCCCACCACCGTAACGAGCATGACGACGGTCTCACTCAACGGCATGCGGCGCAGCGTGCGCACCGAGTGCCAATCCACCGTGTGGAACGACACCATGAACATGACCGCCACGAGCGCGGCCATAGGAATACGCCCCACCGTATCGCCCAGCACGAGCATGAGGATGAGGAGGAAGACGCCGGCGAGGAACGTCGACAAGCGCGTGCGTGCCTGGGATTCCTTGACGTTGATCATGGTCTGCCCAATCATCGCGCACACGCCCATGCCGCCAATCGCGGCCGCCAGCATATTACCGATGCCCTGGCCCACGGATTCGCGGGTTTTATCGGAGTGGGTATCGGTGAGGTCGTCGACAAGCTTGGCGGTGAGCAGGGACTCCATGAGTCCCACCAGCGCCACGCCGAGGGCGTAGGGCAGACACAGCATGAGCGTGTCCATCGTCCACGGCACGTCCGGGATGATGAACCCAGGCAGCGACGTAGGCAGCTCGCCCTGGTCCGCCACGTCGGGCACGTCCCAGCCGAACGCCACGGTAAGCACGCTGACCACGAGAATCGCCACGAGCGGGGCGGGCACGGCCGTCGTCACCCGCGGCCACAGCACCATGATGACCAGGCCCAGCGCCACGAGCACATAGACCAGCCACGGCACATTCCACAGGTGGGACAGCTGCGCGGTAAACATGAGGATGCCCAGGGCGTTGACGAATCCCAACATGACGCTGCGTGGAATGAAACGCATGAGCTTAGCGACGCCCAGCAGCGCCATCACCACCTGCAGAATTCCCGCCATCCAGATGGTGACGAGGACGTAGTGCAGGCCATGCTCATGTGCCAGGGGCGCGATGACCACGGCGACGGACCCCGCCGCGGCCGAGACCATGGCGGGGCGGCCACCGGTGATTGCGATCGACATCGCCATGATGACGGAGGCGAATAGGCCCACTTTGGGGTCAAGGCCGGCGAGGATGGAGAAACTTAGGACTTCCGGAATGAGGGCTAGCGCAACAGCAAGCCCGCCAAACACTTCCTTGCGGAAGCGGGCGGGCGAGGTGAAGGCCGCGCGGAAAGTTCCGGCGGAGGCTTCTGGCATTAATGACCTTCCTTGTAAGAGCCATCGCGCGTGATGACCGGAAGGACGGACCAGGCGAAGTTAATCCACTGGTCGGTCTTCTTCCAGGAAAAGTCCGGCTCGAAGATGGTGGTGGGCTTGGTGTAGATAACGGCGGACTTGACCTCGGAGGCCGTTTGCTCCAGGAGGTTGACCACAAGGTCGAGGGTCTTGCCGGAGTCAGCCACGTCATCGACGACGAGAACCTTCTTATCCTTGAGCGAGTCCGTATCCAGCTGCGGGTTGAGCAGGATGGGCTCTGGGAGGGTTTCACCGATATCGGTGTAGAACTCCACGTTGATAGCGCCCATTTCCTTCACGCCGATGGCGTAGCCAATGGCTCCGGCCGGGATGAGGCCACCACGGGCAACGCCAACGATGAGGTCCGGAAACCAGCCCGAATCCACAATCTCCTGGGACAGGTAGCGGCTAGCCTCGCCGAAGACCTCCCACGTTAGGTTTTCGCGTTCCGGGTTCCACCATTCCGGGGTGCTCATTGTCTAGGTCTCCTTCGCCAGATTTTGTATTTCCCTCAGTTTAATCATCTACCTCAGCGGAACGGAACCTCCGCTACCGTTCGGCGCAACTTGCGGGTGCGCAGGCGTTCCGGATTCTCCGCCAAGGCCTCCACCGCGCGCACCGCGCACATCACGTGTGCCTCCTTGGAATTGGAGTAAAAAGCCTGCGCTTGGGCGGGAAGCTTGGGCACGGCGTGCAAAGGCAGATCGGACACGGATAGCAGCGTGCCGTACGGGATACGGTAGCGGTAGCCGTTAGCAGCCAGAGTGCAGGATTCCATGTCCACGGCCACGGCGGTGGAGTGGCGCAGCCACTCCCACAAATCGCGGGAGGTGCGCCATTCCCAGTTGCGGTCATCGGTGGAGAGCACCGTTCCGGTGCGCATGAGCGAATTATCTTCGCCGTACACTTCCTCCACCGAGGCTTCCAGCATGCGCTGGATCTCCGGGATGGCGGGAATCGGGTTGCCGGCCGCGACGATGCCGTCGAGGATGTGGTCCTCGCGCTGGTAGGCGTTGCCCAGGATGAGGTCGCCGATGCGCATGCGGCCATCGAGCCCTGCGCAGTGGCCGATCATGATCCACGCCTCAGGGCGCAGCACCGCGAGGCAATCCGTGATGGTCTTCGCATTCGAGGGGCCGACGCCGATATTGATCATCGTGATGCCATCGCCGCCCGCGGTGATGAGGTCGAAGCGGGGCATCTGGAAGCGCGAGGTGAGAGTAAGCTCGTCGACGTCGAGAAGCACGGCGTCATTAGGATGAATCGTCTCACCTGTCGGCAACACCAGCGCCGTGTAGCGCGAATCCTCCCGCGCCAGCTCGCGCAAGCCAAACTTGACGAACTCCGTGGTGTGCATGGCGTAGTTGGTGAACAGGATGTACTTCTGGACCGAATTCACCTCGATGCCCGTGTAGTGCTCAATGCGGGCGCATGCAATGTCGAAGCGCTGCGGGCCGAAGTGGAAAAGCGGCTTCTCCTTGCCGTGGAAAGCCTTCCACGCGCCGTCGACGATGCCATCATGCACCGCATCCAAGGTAGGGCGGGGAATCTCTCCACGATTCTCAGGCAAGGGGCCGGCGCCCCGGATGTACTCCGGCGGGATGCGCTCGTCCGACTGGCCCACGTATATATCGCACGGATAATTGCTGGTCAGCCTGGTGAGCTGCTCAAGCAGGTAGCCGCGTATGAGCCACGGTTTAGAAATAACCGCCGAATAGCGCCCCTCTTGATCCACGTAACCGAAGGGCTCGGAACGGTCGATGGGGGTCCATTCGCGGACCTGCACGATGATCTTGGGGTAGACCACGTGGCGGTAGGCGTCATGGTCCCCCGAGGCCAGCGCTTCGCGCGCCAGCTCACAGGAGCTTTCATAGAGCTCGCAGAGGCGGTTAACCGCCTCGGTGACGGAGTGGGCATGCTGCAGGTCGGTCATGCCGGCCAGTCTAGTTGGGATACTCCATCTTGGAAGCCTCACCGGCTTCGCGCACGATTTCCAAGGACTCGCGGAACTCCACGAGGTCCACTCCGGACTTGCGGTACTCGTTGAGGATGGTCTCTGGGATGCACACGGCGCGCGGCTTCAAGTCAATACCCTTTTGAGTGATGGTGACCGTGCCGTTCTCGACGGTGGCGAGACCGGATTCTTCCAAGCCCTTCACCAGGCCCTCAAAGGTGCCAGACTCTGGCTGGAGGCGCTTCTCCATGGATTCCAGGGTCACCGGCTCCTCGCTATCCCACAGGATCATGAGCATGAGGTACTGCTGGTAGGTGATGCCAAGCTCCTCGAGCAACGGGGCGTAAGAACGGATCACCGAACGCGCGGCTCGGTACAGCGAAAAGCACAGCTGGTCTTCAAGGTGGAGAGACATGACAGCGAGGATACCTTAATGATTATTCTTTGCACGACGGCCGCGGCAACCATACGGTCGGCGTTTATGCCGCCGTTGGCGGTAGGGCACACGGCGTAAACTGTGGCGCCATGTCCACTCCCCCGCTTCCCCTCGGTGCCCGATTGCGTACCCGCGGCGTGTGTGAAGACGACTGGTCCGCGCGCCCCACGACCGAACGACCCTGGCCTGTCATCCTCATCCACGGAACGTGCGACACCAAAGGCGTGTGGCAGGTCCTCGCCGGTCTGTTGCGTGAGAACGGCTGGGCGGTCTTTGCCCCGGATTATGGCAACCGCGCTACCGGCCCGATTCAGGAATCGGCACGTCAGCTGGATGCGTACATCGACGCCGTCCTCACCGTTACCGGGGCAGAACAGGCCATCCTCGTGGGCCATTCGCAGGGCGGGCTGCTTGCGCGGTATTGGATGCGGATGCACGATCGTGCGGATCGCGTCCACCACCTGGTGTGTATTAGCTCCCCGAATCACGGGACGACGCAGGGAGGAATTGCCAGTCCCCTTTTCCGCAGCGAGCGCCAAGAAGACGTGGTGCGCTCGCTTATCGACGGCTGGTTTGGCCCCGCCGGCATGCAACAAGTCTCCGGCAGCGACATCGTCGAGGCCACTAATCGCGGCAGCGAGGTCGAAGACGATGTGAGCTACACGTGCATCGCCACGCGATCCGACGCCGTCGTCGTCCCTCCCACCACGTGCTTCCTCAACGGCCAGAAGGTGCGCAACATCTTTATCCAAGACATCGACCGCCGCGCCCTCATTCGGCACGAGGACATGCCCATGGATAAACGGGTGTGCCAGTTGATTTCTGATGACCTCGATCAGCTCGCCGAAGCTAGAGCTTCGGCGAGCTAAGGGGCCAGACGAAGCGTTTAAAGGTCGAGGGCGTCGAGAAGCGCATCGAATGCAGGACCCACCTGGGTGCGCCACAGGGTATCCACGCGGTCGTCAGCGCGACCGGGCCCGCCATTGATGGTGGCCACGCGCTTGCCCTGCTTCTGCGCCTCGAGCACGAAACGGAAACCACTCATCACTGCCAGTGAGGACCCAGCAACCAGCAGAGACTCGGCGGCCGCCACCATCTCATAGGCCGCGTCCTTCTTCACCGTGGGCACGGGCTCGCCAAAGTAGACCACGTCTGGCTTGAGCCGCGGCGAGCCGCAGCGCACACAGCCGGGCATGCGGAACTCCGCGACCGCTTCCTGGCTCAACGCCACGTCGCCATCCGGGTTCACATCCGCCGTGTCCACCACCCAGCGCTCGAGAAATCCCGGGTTGGCCGCGGCCGCGCGGGCATCATAATCCGCTCGCTTTTCCTCATACCCACAGCTCAAGCACACCACCTGCTGCATATCGCCGTGCAGGGCAATGAGGTTGCGCTGACCTGCCTCCTCGTGAAGGCCATCAACGTTCTGGGTCACCACACCCGTCAGCAGCCCGGCGCGCTCAAGTTCCACCAGCGCATAGTGCGTGCGGTTGGGACGTGCGGCCTGCATGACGCGCCAGCCAACGAAGGCGCGGGCCCAATAACGGTGCGACGCGTCCGGATCATGGAGAAACTCCTGGTACGTCATGGGCCGGTGGCGGCTGAGCGATCCTTTCGGCCCGCGGTAGTCCGGCACACCGGATTCCGTTGAGACGCCTGCGCCCGTGAGGACCATGACGTTGCCGTTGCGGAGTTGGCGGGAGACGTCGGCAAGCGCCTGCTCCGCTGGCGTAGGTGACGCGATTTCCGTGACAACGCGGGAAATCGAGCGCAGCGCGGACTGGTGGGCGTGGGCGACGGCGGGATCCATGGCGCCCACTCTAGTTAGCCAAAGGTTTCCTCGTAGATATCCTCCGAGTCAAGCTCGCCGTGGCGCGAGCAGCGCGCGCTCCAGCCGTCCGGGCGGACCTGGACCACCATGCGGCGTCCGCACAGCTGGCAATAGCGTGGCACGTCGAGGCCGGCCGCGGCCGCCGGGTGGAGGGGAAAGTTCTCACTGAGCGGCTTGCCAGTGTTGGGGTGGAACTGCGGCTCCTCCCCGGCGAGGACGGCGGCCACAAGCTCCGTCGATTCGCCCTGCGAAGCGGCCATTAGAGGGCCTTGATGGGCAGGTCGATGCGGCCGAGCATGTCGACGTCCTTCTCAATCTGCTTGCCCAGCGTAGTGAGGTAGTTGCCGGCGATGATGGCGTTGATGCCGCCCAGCAGGCCCTTCTCCGTGCCGTCGTCACCGAGGGAGAGCTCGCGGCCACCGGCAAAGCGCAGCGTTACCGACGGCATGGCCAAACGGAAGGCGGCCACCGCGCGCAGCGCCTCACCGAGCGGGACGAGCGGGCGATCCGCAAACGGGGTGCCCGGGCGCGGGTCGAGGAAGTTCATCGGAACCTCGCAGGGCTCAATCTGGGCCAGCTGGTAGGCAAATTCGGCGCGGTCCTCGAGGGACTCACCCATACCGATGATGCCGCCCGAGCAGACCTCCATGCCCACGGCACGGACGTTGTCAAGGGTCTCCTTGCGCTCTTCCCAGGAGTGGGTCGTGACCACGTTGGGGAAGAAGGACTTAGAGGTCTCCAGGTTGTGGTTGTAGCGCTGGGCGCCCATGTCCTTGAGACGCTGCGCCTGCTCCAGGGTCAGCGTGCCGAGGGACAAGGAGATCTCGATGTCCACTTCATCGAGGATGGCCGGGATAGCTTCCGCGACCTGACTCAAGAGGTTCTCGTCCGGGGACTTCACCGCGGCGACGATGCAGAACTCCGTCGCGCCGGTCTTGGCGGTCTTCTTGGCGGCTTCGACCAACTCAGGGATGTTAAGGCGGGCCGCCCGCACGGGGGACTCGAAGAGGCCGGACTGCGAGCAGAAGTGGCAATCCTCCGGGCAGCCGCCCGTCTTAATGGAGATGATGCCTTCGACGGACACGTCTGGGCCGCACCACTTGAGGCGGGTCTTGTGGGCGATGTCAGCGATCTCTTCCAGCTGCTCATCGGGGATCTGGAGGACCTGAAGGAGTTCCTCTTCGTTGAGGCCAATACCCTGCTCGAGGGCCTTCTCGCGTGCGATATCTACGATGCTCATGGCAGAAACCTTACTTGAACGGCGTTCAAGTTGTGGAAAATCTCCGCCTTTTCCTTCCGCGGACTACCCTTGATGGCCATGACTCTCTACGACGACACCCTCGGCCTTCTTCAGGAACTCATCCGCAATGCCTGCGTTAACGATCTCACACCGGATTCCGGCCACGAGGTCCGCAACGCCGACACCTTGGAGAAGTTTTTCGACGGCACCGCGGTGGAGATTCAGCGCTACGAGTCCCATCCGGGCCGCGTGACCATCGTGGTGACCGTTCCGGGAGACCCCGACAAGGAGCCGCTGACCCTCATGGGCCACACGGATGTCGTGCCCGTGGACGAGCCGAAGTGGACGAAGCCGCCTTTCGACGCCGTCATTGAGGACGGCAAGCTCTACGGCCGTGGCGCGGTGGACATGCTTTTTATTACGGCGACGATGGCGGCGGTAACGAGGGACGTCGCCAAGCGCGGCAACCCCGGCGGCACCTTAGCGTTTGTCGGCATGGCTGACGAGGAGGCCCGCGGCGGCCTGGGTTCCATCTGGATGGATAAGCACCACCCTGAGGCCTACTCGGTGCGCAACTGCCTCTCGGAGACCGGCGGCAGCCACCTGCCCGGCGCGCTGGGCTTCAACGTGGGTGAGAAAGGTGCGGGCCAGCGCCGCCTGCACGTGCATGGCGATGCCGGCCATGGCTCGACGCCGTTTGGGAAGGATTTTGCCATCGTCAAGATTGGCGAGGTGGCCCGCCGCATCGCCGCTGCTGAGCCGCCCATCGCGATGGATGAGGTGTGGCAGGGATTCGTCAAGACCTTCCGTTTTGACCCCGCAACGGAAGCAGCGCTTCTCGACGGCTCCGCTACCGCCACCGACTACGAAAAGTTCGGTGATTTGGCCGCCTATGCCCATGCGTTCTCGCACACAACGATGTCCCAGACCGTGCTGCGCGCCGGCGGGGCGATTAACGTTCTGCCCTCCCACGCCTACCTGGAGATGGACATTCGCCCCTTCTCTGGCCAGACGCAGGAGGAGCTCGACGAGTTCCTGCGTGAGGCGCTGGGCGATATGGCCGACGAAGTAGAAATTGAGCACCTTATTACTGAGGATGCCACGCAGTCTTCTACCGATACTGAGCTGTGGCGCTGCATTGAGGACACCGCGCACGAGTTCTTCCCCGATAAGAAGGTGCTGCCAGTGTTGGCCACGGGTGGCTCGGATCTGCGCGTGGCGCGACACCGCGGCGGCAACGCCTATGGCTTTGCGCTGCATGCGGAGGATCGGGACATGGCCAGCGCGAACTCGCAGCTGCACAGCCACGATGAGCACCTCTACCTAGAAGACTTAGATCTCACTGTGAAAGCGTATTCTTCGCTGGTAAATCGCTTCCTGGGGCAGGAGCACTAGCGCGAAAGTGTAAAAGGTGTGGCACAATGTGGCGCATGAGAAACAAGCTTGTCCTGTGTTCCGCTGCTGCAGCCGTCACCGTCGGCCTTGCTAGCCCTGCTGCCTCGGCCGATATGGTCGATGACTACCTGGCCAAGGTGCCGGCTGGTCAGATCTCCTGCGAGCAGGCATCGAAGTACTACACCAACCCGTCCGACTACAACAGCAAGAAGTCCCAGGCCCTTGCTGCTGCGAACTTCCACCCGCGCGGCGGCGAAATCCGTGACGCTATCGCCCGCGCCGACGAGGCCATCGCTCGCTGCGGCCTCAACGGCGGCGGCAATGCTGCCCCCGCTAACAACGGCGGCGGGGACAAGACCGCCCCCACAAATAATAATGGCAACAACCAAGGCGCACCGGCCCACGACAAGCAGCCGGCCCCAGCTAAGAACGGAAATGGCAGCAAATCTGGTGGCACACAAGCCCCAGCCCCAGCCAACAATGCTTTCCCGACGATTCCGGTGACCTTCGGCTCCTTCACCATCTACGTCCCGGACATCGTGGCGTACCTCAAGACTCTCGTCGAGGGCACCCCGCTGGCCCCTCTTTTGCCTTAAGCAACTAGCGAAAATACGTCCCCGCGTGCAGCGCGCAACCAGTATTGAAGGCATGCCCGCACGCGGGGCATTTATATGCCGAATACTCCGCGAAGGTCATCTGATGGCCGCACGCGCCACACATGACGCACAGCTCATCTTTCGGCATGGCGCCGAACTCGTGATCGGTGAGCTCCGCATGACACAAGGAACACGCGAACCAACCGGTACAGGTGCTGCACTTGTTGGCGACGACGTCGACAAGCGTGTGCCAGTGCCGGCACCGCCCTTCCGCGTCGATGGCTCCTTGAATCTGTGTCATGAGCGCGTCAAGCCCCACACGATCTGCTCGTGTACGCGCGGATCATGGGGCAGTTTTCCATGCTCAACCGGCACTGACTCCACGTTGGCCACGTCCGCGCCCGGCACTGCAGTCAGTTGCGAGGTCTCATTCGGAGTCACGGTGTTGTCCACGGGCGAGTAAATGGACGTGTAGGTGATTCCCGGCGCGGTGTCCGGCTGCTGGTTCAGCTTCTCCATAAAGTCCGAACCCTGCAGCTGCTCGATGCCCGCGGTGGTGCCAAAGAACGTGGTCACGTCAGGTGCAACTTTCGCCGCCGCGCTGAGCGACGCTGCCCTTCCACCCCACGTCGTCCCGTGAAAATTCGCCCCCACTGTGACCACGCGGCGCACCTCATCGGGCGAGCCATACAGCTGCGTGAGCGACTTCGTGTGCAGCCCACCCTGGGAAAAGCCCACGAGGTTTACTTTCTCTGCCCCGGTAACGCCGCGGATGTACTCGATATGCTGGGCGATTTCACGCCCGGAGGACTCTAAATCCGCAATGCCCTTCATGTACGGGTAGGCGTTTTGGAAGGCCAGGTCATCCGCACCATAGTCGAAGGCCCACACGCACATGCCCTGCTCGGTGAGTTTTGGGATGAGATCATTCCATTCGGCCGAGTTTGCCGACGTGCCGTGGAGGAGGACGACGGGTTCGGTGACGGGGCCAGTGGGTTGGCAGTCCGGATCATTTATACCCAGGTCCTGTGCAGCTGAGGTCTCCATGGTCTCAGCGTGCGCTGGGATGGGGGCAGCGGTGCCGAGGAGGATGGCGAGGAAAGCGCGCTGCAAGAAGCCGTTTTTCATAAGGAGCGAGCTTAGCGCCTGAATCTGAGCGCTTGCTGTATGGGCGCTATTACCAGGAAGAGAGGTTGCTTAGGCTGCTGCTGCGGTCTTTCTTCGGCTGCTCGGTGCGCTGTTCGGAGGGCTTTTCCGCGGGGGCCTGGCGGCGCTCTTGGGCGCGAGCTTGGCGCACGCTCTCGGCTTCAGCCTCCTCGCGTTGGGCGACTGCCTCCTCCTCGTCATAGCTCTCCATGAGCGCAGTGAGCGTCGCGACGTGAGGGTAGATTTCACTATGCCACATGCGGCGGCGCGTGCCGTCTGCGCAAGACTCATTCTCTTCACCGCCGGTATGCACCGCAAAGATCGTGGTGTCCTGGTAGAGCGGGGCGCCGGAGTCACCGCTGCAGGAGCGTGAGGAGAACAAAGAGTGCGATTTGAGCAGGTTCTCAAATTCGTGGCCTTCGATTTCGTGCGTTACACCAGTCTCCTCAATGCGGGACACGGCCTCCGAGGAAAACGTGTGGGACCCGCCGAAGCCCACGAGGAGGAGCTTTTCGTTCACACGCAGAGGGCGGTTGGGCAGCTCGAAGGCTTCAGCCTCCATGGGTTCCGCCTTGAGCAAAGCAATGTCTGACTTCTCCGCCACCGGGGTGGAGGCGACAACTTTGGCGCTATCACCGTCTGCCTGGGTAAGGCGCAGGTTGCGGCCCAAGCAGTGCGTAGCGGTGAGCCACCAGTCATTGCCGATGTAGCCTGCCGAGCATTCCCGTGACTCGTTCTGCCACAGTGCGGCGACTCGATCGTCCTTCGCGTCAATGTTGCTCGTGGCTTGCAGAACCTCACGCGCGCCGGAATCGTCGGCGGCAGCGTGATTAATGCCGAACATGGACGCTACTGCGGTGAGGACAGACAGAACAGATGCGAGGAAACCTGAGAACACAAGGCGTTACTTTATCAGCGGCACCACAGAAGCGCAGCGCGCTACTGCACACCTAGGCGTTCGGCCAGTCCGGTGAGGAAGACATCGACGAAGGTGTCGAAGGAAGCGGTGAGGAAGTTCTCGCCCGCAGTGCCAGAAGGCTGCTGGCCGTCGAGGGAAGCGAGGAGAGTCAAGACGGAAGGGGCACCTTCTGGTGGAACGGGGATGGGGGAATCGGGAACCTCGGGGTGGCCGGGCGTGGGGGCAACCTCCGCCAAGAGGTAGCCGTTGAGCGCGCAGAAGAATGACTGGACGCTAAAAAGCTGCTGCTCGGGAGGGATTCCGGCCTCGTCGAAGACCATCAATGTCGGCGCGATGTGCGCGATTTCCGCCGGTGTGGAAATCGGACGGGTAGCCACGAGCACGAAGAGATTGGGGTGGCGCAGGGCAAGGGCGCGGTAGGCACCGGCAGCGCTGCGCAATGCTGCCTCCCAGGTTGGGGACTCCGCGGGGAGGGTGAGTTCGAGGATGAGGTGTTCATGGATGGCGTCGAGAAGCTCGGCCTTGTTGCGCACGTGGTGGTAGAGGGACATCGCCTGCACGCCCAGACGGCCGGCGACGGCACGCATGGACACACGCTCGAGGCCCTTTTCATCACCAATGGCGATGGCTGCCTCGACGATGGCATCGCGCGTAATGATTTGTGACACGTGACCTCCTTCTGGGCGGCCGCTGGACTACGATAAAAGGTGAAACTTACAGTGTAAGGGAGAAGGGACATGAAGCACCCGTTTCGCTGGCTGCTCGGCGGCCAAGCCATATCCGCACTCGGTTCCCAGGTTACGTTCATGGCACTGCCGCTCATTGCAGTCACGCTTCTTGATTCTAACCCCCTCCACATGGGCATCCTCGGCGCCCTGGATAACCTGCCCTACCTACTCTTCGGCCTGTTCGTCGGATCGCTCGTGGACCGCCGCCGGCGCCGCCCGCTCATGATCGCCTCCGACCTCCTTCGTGCGCTGGCCGTTCTCACGATTCCGGTGGCATTCCTTGTCGATGGCATCACGTTTACCCACCTGTGCCTTGTCGCTTTCGTCGTTGGCCTGGGCAACCTCGTCTTTGACGTGGCCTGCCAGGCGCAGATGCCGGACATCGTCGGTGACGACGGCGACCTTGTGCAGGCCAACGGCGCGCTGCAGACCACCTCCGGCATCGCCTCACTCACCGCCCCGGGCCTCGTGGGAGTCTTTATCTCCACGGTAGGTGCGCCCCTCGCCATGCTTATCGACGCCTTCTCCTACCTCATCTCCGCCGCCAGCCTCCGCATGATTGGGCCCGATTCCTCTACCGCCACCGCCGACGCCACCGTGTGGGAAGACGTAAAAACCGGCGTGAGCTCCGTCGTTCGCGATAACCGCTTGCTCGGCCTCACCGGCACGGGCGCCGCCGTCTCGCTGGGTATGAACGCGGCTTTCTCGGTTCTCATGGTGTTCCTCGCGCGTGAGCTGCACGTCAGCACGATCGGCATCGGGCTGGTTTTCCTCGCCATCGCTCTTCTCGGCGCCACCGGCGCGCTGACAGCAAACCACCTGGCCAAGGCTGTGGGCGCTGGACGGGTGCTCCTGTGTGGCCCGGTGATAGCAGCCATGGGACTGGTGTGCATGGCGCTTGCTGGCCACGTCACGACCCCGCTGCTCCTCATCTACCTCGGGGCAGGCTTGTGCGGCTGGGGCATCATGACCAGCCAAGCTCTTGCCGCCGGCCTGCGCCAAGCCTTTGCCCCTGAAGAAATTCGCGGCCGCGTACTAGGCACGATGCGCTTTGTGGAATGGGGCATCATGCCGGTCGGCGCGCTCCTTGGCGGCTTCGCAGGCCAACTGCTCGGCGTGGCCCCGGCCGTCGCCTTCTCCGGCGCACTCGTAGCCACCGGCTCCGTGTGGGTCCTCACCACCGGCCTGGCACGCCTACACAGCGTGCCGATTCCCTAACTCGGCTCACGAACAATGACGCTCACGGTAAATAGCGCCAAAAACGTCGGCTTTAACAAGCGCTACGACCGCATCATTGAACTTGCTGCCGTGCGCGCTGACGCATACTTCAATCCCGTCGACTCCTGACACACACTGCTCAACCCTGACACCAACGCCGTGTCCACTACTCGGGGGACACCCCCGCCCACCTCGGCACTCCACCCTGCTGTGGAGGTTACTCGTAGCGAAGCGAGCTGAGCATCCCGGTTTCCATGTGATAGGCGTTATGGCAGTGAAATGCCCACTCACCGGGGTTGTCAGCGATCAGGTCGGCGATCATGGTTTCACCGTGGCGGAGAAGGACGGTGTCCTTGCGTAGTCCGCCGCTGCCGGGCAGCGCCCACGTGTGGCCGTGGATGTGCATGGGATGGGGCATCATGGTCCTGTTGCGCATGACCATCCGCAGGCGCTGGCCCTCCTGCACGGTCGCGGAGGAGGATTGGCCGTCGGTGAGAATGCTCCATTCATACGGCATCATCTGCCCGCCCAGGTCGATGCTGACTTCTCGGTCTGATGTGCCCTCGGGCAGGAGTGCACGGTCTGCTGGTTTCAGGGAGGACAGAAGCAGTCCGGTGGACGACAACTCGGGGAAGTCGACATCGGGGTGGGGGGCCTGGCCGCCGGCGGTGCGGATGACGGCGAAGGCGCGGTCGTCCTTACCCACCGCCAAAGCCGTGAGCGGGAAGATGCCGTCGCCGAGGATGACCTCGACGTCGACACGCTCGCCCATCGACAGGTAGATCGATTCGGTCTCCCAGGGCTGGACAGGGAAGCCGTCGGTGTGGGTGACGGTCATGCGGTGACCACCGAGGGCCACCTTGAAGATGGTGTCACCGCCGGAGTTGATAAACCGCAGGCGGGCCTTGTCGCCCGGGCGAGCCTCGAAGGTCCGGTGAGCACGGGGGATACGTCCGTTGATGAGGTAGTGCGGATACATCACATCGCCGGCATCCCCGCCCAGTACCCGGTCCGGGGTGCCGTGCATCATATGGCCGTGACCTCCAGTTCTCATCCTCCCGTTATGGTCGCCCGAACCCATTCCGGTGAGCTTGTCGAGCTCATCGTCGGGAGTGCCCTGAATGCCATCGACCCAGTCGTCGAGCACGATGGTCCACTCGACGTCCTGGTCCTCAGCGTCTTGCGGGTCACGGATGATCAGTGGGGCGTGGAGGCCGCGATCAAGCTGCAGGCCGGTGTGGGAATGGTAAAAGTAGGTGCCACCGTGGGGGACTTCAAAAACGTAGGAGAAAGACTCGCCAGGTTCAATGGGGTCCTGGGTCATGCCGGGCACACCGTCGGCTGCGTTGTGGAGTGCGATGCCATGCCAGTGGATGGAGGTGCTCTCAGGCAGTTCATTGGTGATATCGACCTGGAGGACGTCGCCGGCGGTGGCCTCAATGGCCGCATCCCCGGTGTCAGAGACGTATCCCCACGTCTTGGCTTCGATGCCGCCGATATCCAGAGAGAGGGGCCGGGCGGTCAGTGTCCGGCGCACCGTCGGCTCACCGAGCGCAGTGGGGGTGGGAGTGGGGCGAAGGGAGGGCCCTGGTGCCGAGGTAGCGGGTCCAGGGTCGCTGGTGCAGGCGGCCACGGCCCCGGTGCCGGCGAGGACGAGCCCGCCGAGCAGAAACTGTCGTCGGGAAAACGCGTTCGTCATGATTTAACCTTCCTTGGTAAAAGATTTCAGTGACACGGGAGACAGGCGCAGGTGAGGACCCGGCCCTCGTGAGGGCCGTGCCCTCCACCCATTGAGAATATACCCCCAGGGGGTATACTGAAAATATACCCCAGGGGGGTATACGCTAGAGAGCGGCATCGCCGCACCCCACCGAACCGAAGGAGCTTTCCCATGATCACCTCCCCGCCCCGCCTCTTGCCGATGGCCTCCCACGGCTGCAGCTGTTGCGGGCCTGCCTCACCTTCCGACACCGCCTCCATCCCTGCCGCCGGCGACTCGTCAGCCGGAGGGTCGTCCCCTAGCTACCAGGTCACCGGCCTGACCTGCGGGCACTGCGCGAAAAGCGTGACCCAGGCCCTTCAGGCCCTCCCCCAGGTCGACGACGTCCAGATTGATCTCGCTGCTGGTGGAGTTTCCACCGTCACGGTCACCGGTGTCGCACCTCCGGAGATGGTTCGCCGGGCCATCGAGAACGCCGGCTACACCGTCTTATCCTGATCAGTTTTACCCATCATCTCGACCCCGACCGGGTTGAGTGGAAAGGAACGTCATGAGCACTCCCCACCATTCCGGCGATCACCATGGTGATCACCCCGCTCCGGAAACAGACCACACCTACCACCCGGATCATGCCAGCCACGAACACCACGCAGATGCCGACACCCACGGCCAGGCGATGCCCCACGATCACCCGCACTCCGCCCTGGACGATGACCACCACGTTCATGGTCACGGCGAACACGCCGGACACAGCACCGCAATGTTTCGGGACCGCTTCTGGTGGTCGCTGATTCTGTCCATTCCCGTCGTTACTTTCAGCCCCATGGTCGCCAACCTGCTTGGCTACCACCTCCCGGCATTCCCCGGATCCACCTGGATCCCCCCGGTGCTGGGCACGATCATCTTCGTCTACGGCGGAACGCCTTTCCTCAAGGGCGGATGGAAAGAACTGAAATCCCGCCAACCCAGGATGATGCTCCTGATCGCCATGGCCATCACCGTGGCGTTTGTCGCCTCCTGGGTCACCACTCTGGGGCTGGGCGGTTTTGAGCTGGACTTCTGGTGGGAGCTGGCCCTGCTGGTGACCATCATGCTGCTGGGCCACTGGCTGGAGATGTCCGCTCTCGGGGCCGCGTCCTCCGCGCTTGACGCGCTGGCTGCCCTGCTGCCAGATGAGGCCGAGAAAGTCATCGACGGGACCACCCGCACCGTGGCCATCTCCGAGCTGGTCATCGACGACGTCGTGCTGGTGAGGGCCGGTGCCCGGGTGCCGGCCGACGGAACCATCCTCGACGGAGCCGCCGAATTCGATGAGGCAATGATCACCGGCGAATCCCGTCCCGTCTTCCGCGACACCGGTGACAAGGTGGTCGCCGGCACCGTGGCCACCGACAACACCGTCCGCATCCGGGTGGAGGCTACCGGCGGGGACACCGCCCTGGCCGGGATCCAACGCATGGTTGCCGACGCCCAGGAGTCCTCCTCCCGGGCCCAGGCCCTGGCGGATCGGGCGGCGGCGTTGTTGTTCTGGTTCGCGCTGATCTCCGCTCTGATCACCGCGGTGGTGTGGACCATTATCGGCAGCCCGGACGATGCCGTGGTGCGCACGGTCACGGTGCTGGTCATCGCCTGCCCGCATGCCCTGGGCCTGGCGATTCCGCTAGTCATTGCGATCTCCAGCGAGCGGGCCGCGAAATCCGGGGTGCTCATCAAGGACCGGATGGCGCTCGAGCGGATGCGCACCATCGACGTGGTGCTCTTCGACAAAACCGGCACCCTGACCGAGGGTGCGCACGCGGTCACCGGTGTCGCGACAGCTGACGGCGTCACCGAGGGCGAGCTGCTGGCCCTGGCCGCCGCCGCAGAGGCCGACAGCGAGCACCCCGTGGCCCGCGCCATCGTGGCGGCCGCGGCCGCCCATCCCGAGGCCTCCCGTCGGCAAATCCGTGCAACTGGTTTCAGCGCCGCCTCCGGCCGGGGGGTCCGGGCCACTGTCGATGGCGCTGAGATCCTCGTGGGCGGGCCGAACATGCTGCGCGAGTTCAACCTCACCACCCCGGCCGAGCTCACCGACACCACCAGCGCCTGGACCGGGCGTGGGGCCGGTGTGCTCCATATTGTCCGCGACGGTCAGATCATCGGTGCGGTGGCCGTCGAGGACAAGATCCGCCCCGAATCCCGCGCCGCCGTGAAAGCCCTGCAGGACCGCGGGGTGAAGGTCGCGATGATCACCGGCGACGCCCAGCAGGTGGCCCAGGCGGTTGGTCAGGACCTAGGCATTGATGAGGTCTTCGCCGAGGTCCTGCCCCAGGACAAAGACACCAAGGTCACGCAGCTGCAGGACCGAGGTTTGAGCGTGGCCATGGTCGGTGACGGTGTCAATGACGCCCCCGCTCTGACCCGCGCGGACGTCGGTATCGCCATCGGTGCCGGCACGGATGTGGCCATGGAATCTGCCGGAGTGGTCCTAGCCAGCGATGACCCGCGGGCAGTGCTGTCGATGATTGAGCTGTCCCAGGCCAGCTACCGCAAGATGATCCAGAACCTGATCTGGGCCTCTGGCTACAACATCCTCGCCGTGCCGCTGGCCGCCGGAGTGCTCGCCTCGATCGGGTTCGTGCTGTCCCCGGCCGTGGGCGCGATCTTGATGTCTGCCTCGACCATCGTGGTGGCCCTGAACGCCCAGCTGTTGCGCCGCATTGATCTGGATCCGGCTCACCTGGCTCCGACCGAGTCGAAGGAGGAACACACCACGCCTACTCCGGCATCCACCGCCGCCCACTGATCCACCACTTTCTCTCCACTGCCCCCATATGACCCTGAAAGGCTCCACCCTGGCGCTGGCCGCCTGCGGTGAGGCCACTGAGTCAGGCAACACCGACGCCACCGCCTCGGCCACCAGCACTGCGACGACTACCGCAGAGACGACCGAGACCACCACGGCGACGACTGAGGCGGACGGGGAGATCTCCGCCGATCACAACGACGCGGACATCATGTGGTGCCTTGAGCTTCCGAGACACGCCCCAGAGAGTCGAATTGCGAGTTTCTGGGGCAACCAAAAACAGAAAATCTCGAGACACCGACCGGAACGATGTCTCGAGACTTCACAGCGTGCCCGGGGCGGTGTCTGGTTCGGAGACATCGTTCCGCATGTCTCATGAGATCGTTCCGGTCCAACCAGCACCAATGTCTCACCAAATCGATCCGGTAGAAAACCCGGAAGCTAAAACTGCCCAGATACAACGAAAAGCAATGTCTCGAGACATCGATCCTCTGTGGCTTCCCACACCGAAGTGGGGGGCTCTAAGAGTATGCTCGTGCGAGGCCCAGCGCTGGTGCTGCTAGCACCTTCAGGAGCAGTTCTAGGTGGGTGTCGCTAACACCTAACGACAACTGAGGCCGGAACTAGGTCCCGGCTATTGTGTTGAAAGCCCGCAAACGGGACACGATCTTGGCCCGCACAGCTGCCTGTCCCTCGGAGAACTCGGGACGTTGCGGATACCCGCTGTCGTTCACGGTAGATAAGGGCGAAAAATTTCGAATTTCTGGCCGCTAATTACCGTGAACGACGACCTGAACGCCGGCCTTCCCGAAACGACGACAGCCCCGTACTCTCAACAAGAGAACGGGGCCGTCTGAGCGTGCCCGGGGCGGGACTTGAACCCGCACGTCCTATAAGGACACTGGCACCTGAAGCCAGCGCGTCTGCCAATTCCGCCACCCGGGCAGGGTATTGATGTCTTGGCGACCAGCTAACTTTAGCACGCCGCCCTAATGAATCGACAAATCCGCTGGCAAACCCGAGCTTTTTACTGAATACACAGGGAACTTTGCCGCGCGCGTCTACGTTAAGAGGGGGAAAGACACCTATACTGATCGCTGCTATATCGCTGTATTCCACCATCGCAGTGAGATAGTTCCCTGGAATACTCTTGAAAGGAGGGCGGCACTTCCCCATGGCATTGCTAGATAAACTCGCCAAGCTGGATTCTTCCCTGCAGCGCGGATTGGACAACGGCATGGCCTTTGTCTTTGGCGGCAAGGTCGTCCCCGCAGAGATTGAAGAGCTGCTCAAGCAGGAGGCGCAGGACAACCTGTCCCGCGGTGATGACGGCAAGCTGTACAGCCCCAACGTCATGACCGTCGGTGTGTCCTCCAAGGACATTGAGAACCTCTCCCAAAATCGAGATATTCCTACGGATCTATCTGATCAACTCACTCGTTTTATTCGCAACAGTGGTTGGTCCCTCGCGGGGCCGGTCATCGTGCGGATTGCGGAGGAGTCAGGCCTGCGTACAGGCCAGCTGCGCGTGTCGTCCTTCCTGGACCACGAGCCCACAGAGGAAACCGGATTCGATGCGATTTTCCACGACGACCATGGTCAGGAGGACTCTATGACCCAGCCGCACAACGCCGATGAGGCCAAAACCACCGCTTTCATGGTGCCGAACCCGAATGAGCCGGCACCAACGCCACACGGCCCAGCGGTAACGCTCATGCTGCAGGATGGTTCCTCCCGCGTCTACCACGTGCGCGAAGGCTCCAATATCCTCGGCCGAAGCACCGACGCAGACTTGCGCCTGCCGGATACGGGTGTCTCCCGCCAGCACGCTGAGATCACGTGGAACGGTCAGGACGCTGTGCTCGTCGACCTGCAATCCACCAACGGCACCACGGTCAATGACACCCCGATTGACAACTGGCTGCTGGCTGATGGTGACGTGATTACCCTCGGCCACTCCCACATCGAGGTCCGCATTACGGGCCTTGAGAATCAGAATTACTAAGCCCCACTCCCCCTAAAGTAAGGACCGTCCATGGACTCGATCGTGCTGCTGTCGCTGCGCATCGGCCTGCTGGTGTTGTTGTGGCTGTTTATTCTGGTCGCGCTCAACGCTATGCGCCGCGACGCCAATAAGGCGGCCGGCGTGTACCAGGCATCGGCCCCGGTGAAGGGGTCACAGAGGCGTCGAGAAGCGCCGCGTGAAATCGCCATCGTGGAGGGTCCCCTGCGCGGTTCCCACATGGAACTGGGCACCCTCGAGGACTGTACGATGGGCCGCGCGCAGGACTGTGATTTTGTCACTGGTGATGATTTTTCCTCTGGCCACCACGCTCGTCTGTTCCGTCGGGGCAGCGAGTGGTTTGTGGAGGATTTGGAATCCCGCAACGGCACCTTCGTGGGTGGTGCCCGTATTGACCAGCCGGAACGCGTTGGCGTGGGTTCGGATATCAAACTTGGTCGGACGACCGTGAGGTTGATGGCATGACGTTGAGCCTGAAATTTACTGCAGTGACGGACCGCGGTTTGGTCCGCGACAATAACGAGGATTCCGCCCACGCGGGACCTCACCTGCTCGTGCTTGCCGACGGCATGGGTGGCCACGCCGCCGGCGAAGTCGCGTCCACGACGATGGTGGAGCACATGGCGCCCCTCGAGCGCGATCCGGGCGATAACGACATGCTGGCCCTGCTGGGCGCGGCGGCGGAAGATGCCAACGCGGCAATCCGCGACCATGTGGATGAGCATCCGGAAACCGAAGGCATGGGCACCACGCTGACTGCCATGATGTTCAATGGCTCTCAGTTCGGCGTGTGCCACGTGGGTGATTCCCGCGGCTACCGCCTGCGTGACGGCAAGCTTTCTCAGGTGACAAAAGATGATACCTACGTGCAGTCACTTGTGGATGAGGGCAAGCTCGACCCGGCAGATGTCTCGTCCCACCCGCAAAAGTCTCTGATCCTTAAGGCCTACACCGGCCGCCCGGTGGAGCCGACGCTCTTTACGCTAGATGCCCAGGTGGGCGACCGTATCCTGCTGTGCTCGGATGGACTATCGGATCCGGTGACGGCGTCGACCATCGAGCAGGCGCTGAACCAAGGTTCGGTGGATGAGGCCGCTATTATGCTGCGCGATCTCGCATTGCGTTCAGGCGGTCCGGATAACGTCACCATCGTGGTGGCGGAGGTCGTGGACGCAGAGCTTGACGACGTCTCCCCCATCACCGTCGGCGCCATCCAAGGCGTCGTGCCGGAGCCGACGCATCCGGATTCTTCAGCCAGCCGTGCTGCGAAGCTGATCTCGCCCCCAAAAGCACAAGCCGCTGAGGTAAAACCCCGGGAGGTCACCGAGGATGAGCCGCAGCGGCCGCCGCGACGCAGCCGGGTGGGGTGGAAGGTTATCGCCTCCCTCGTCCTCGTGTTGGTGATTGTGGTGAGCGGCGGGCTGTGGATGAAGAATCACTTGGCCAGCAACTATTACGTGACTACGGATGAGGAGGAGGTCCTCACCATCCAACAAGGCGCGGATTTTGAGGTCTTTGGCCGCTCCCTGCACCACACCTATCAGCATGCGTGCTTGAACAAGGACAATTCACTCAAGCTGAGCACCGGTGAATGCACAGGCGAGTATGCGCCGTTTAGGCTCACGGATCTTCCCGAGTCAGAACGAGCAGCCGTGGGCAACCTGCCCGCAGGCTCCTATGACGAGGTGCAGACACAACTAACGCGCCTGTCGGAGAAGGCCTTGAAGCCGTGCGCCACGTCGAAAGACGCCGCGAAGGATAAGGACAAAGACGCCGCGGATGAGGCGAAAAAGGACGCCAAGAAGGATGCGGACAAGCCCTCACAGGGCAACTGCCGGGAGGTGAAGTAGGTGAGCAAGCTCTTTTCCCGTGGAACTGAGTTCGGCCTGCTCGTCTTCGCCACGGTAGTTTTCGCCATCACCTTGGTGAGCCTCGAGCTCTCCCAAGGCAACGTGCTGACCCTCGACGTGCTCTACCTCATCGGTGGCTTCATCGGAGTCTTCGCTGTAGCGCATCTCTTCCTGTGTTTCTTAGCGCCCTACGCGGACCAGATCATGCTGCCTATCGTCGCGGTGCTCAACGGCACGGGGCTTATCATGTTGCAGCGCCTTGACTTGGCCAGTGGCGGTGAACTCGCGGTGCGACAGGTGATGTGGACCGTCGTCGGTCTTATCCTCTTTGCGCTGGTACTTGTTCTTTTGCGGGATCACCGCTCGCTGACGCGCTATTCCTATATCTTGGGCGCGCTCGGCCTCATTCTCTTGGCGCTGCCGCTGGTATGGCCGCAGCCGCCAGGAGTGGAAGCCCGCATTTGGTTGTGGCTCGGACCCTTTTCCATCCAGCCGGGCGAATTCTCCAAGATCTTGCTGATCTTGTTCTTCGCCATGCTGCTTACCCAGAAGCGCTCCCTGTTCACCGTGGCGGGCTTTAAGTTCCTGGGTCTGTCCCTGCCCCGCCTGCGTGACCTGGCCCCCATCCTCGTGATTTGGGGCATCGCCATTGTCATTATGGGCATCTCGAATGACTTCGGCCCGGCATTGCTGCTGTTTAGCACGGTGCTCGGCATGCTCTTCATGGCCACCAACCGCGTGAGCTGGCTCATCATTGGTGTCATTCTCGTGGGCATCGGCGGGTTCGGCATCTACCAGGTCTCGGACAAGATTCAGCAGCGCTTCTCCAACTTCATTGACCCGCTGGCCAACTATGACACCACCGGCTTCCAGCTGTCCCAGGCGCTGTTTGGCATGTCCTCCGGCGGCATTACTGGTTCCGGTTTGGGCCAGGGCCATCCGGACATGGTGCCGGTGGCGCATTCGGACTTCATCCTGGCTGGTATCGGCGAGGAATTCGGTTTGGTGGGCCTGGCTGCGGTACTCATCCTCTTTGCCATGCTCGTCTCCCGCGGTTTCCGCACGGCGCTGACCTGCCGTGATACCTATGGCAAGCTGGTGGCCTCGGGCTTGGCACTCACCCTCGCGGTCCAGGTTTTCGTCGTCACCGGCGGTATTTCTGCCCTGCTTCCCATGACGGGTTTGACCACGCCGTTTATGTCCGCCGGCGGCTCCTCGCTCATGGCCAACTACATGCTGCTGGCCGTGCTGCTGCGTATTTCCAACGCGGCTCGTCGCCCAGCGCGAGAGCTCACCTCGAATGCTCCGAGTGATACGTCCATGTTCCCCGCCATCCAGGAGACCACCCGATGAATAGATCGATTCGCCTCGTCTCCCTCTTTGCCCTCCTCCTCACCGCCGTCCTCCTCGTGAACCTCACGGTGGTGCAGGCGTTTTCGACGGATAAATACGCGCACAATCCCAAGAACGTTCGCGGCTATCTGGAAATGCGCACTACCCCGCGCGGCCAGATCTTCGCCGGCGATACGGTTCTGGCGCAGTCCACCGCGGATGAGAACGGCAATTACTCGCGCTCCTACCCCACCGATTCCCCGGCCTTCGCTGATGTCACCGGCTACCTCTCGGAGCGCTTCGGCGCCTCCCAGCTGGAAGCCTCGCAGAATGACATCCTCAACAGCAAAGATGATTCTCTGCTGGCACACAACTGGCTCGATATGCTCTCCGGCAAGCCGCAGAAGGGTGCCAACGTGGAGGTCACCATCGATCCAGCGCTGCAGCAGGCTGCCTATGACCAGCTGGCCGGGCCAGGCTACAAAGGCGCGGCCGTTGCCATTCAGCCCTCCACGGGGAAAGTACTGGCTATGGCGTCGAGCCCCAGCTTCAACGTCTCCGACCTCGTCGGGGGCAACGCGGCCGAAACGTGGGATCAGCTGCAGAATCAAGAGGGCAATCCGCTCATCAACCATGCCACGCAGGAGACCCTGCCGCCGGGTTCGATTTTTAAGATCATCACCACGGCTGCCGGCCTCAACAACGGTTTCAATCCGAATTCCACGCTGACCGGCGCGGCGTCTATCACGTTGCCGGATACCGTCACGGAGCTCACGAACTACGGCAACCAGGCCTGCGGTGGCGCGGACAGCGTCACGCTCCAGACCGCGTTTGCGCTCTCGTGCAACACGGCATTCGTGGAGATGTCCGAAGGTATCGGTGCCGATGAGCTGCGCAAGTACGCCGAAGGCTTCGGCGTGGGTGAGAAGTACTCGCTCGGTGTGGAGACCTCTTCGGGTGCGCTGGGCGAGCTAAGCGACGGCGCGCAGGTCGCCCAATCGGCCATCGGCCAGCGCGACGTCACCATGTCCGCCCTCCAGGCAGCGGTCATGGCCGCCACCGTGGCCAACAAAGGCAAGCGCATGGAGCCCTACCTCATCAATCGCATCACCGATGCCCAGATGAATGAGCTTCGCACGACTCAACCACGTCAGGCCGCTGAGGCCATCGACGAGGACACCGCCCACACCTTGACGGACCTCATGTTCGCTTCTGAGCGTTCCACCTGGGGCTATGACGGCAATGGCTTTGCCTCCAAGACGGGTACCGCCGAGCACGGTGAGGGCCTTGCCCCGCACGTGTGGTACGTGGCCTTTGACCCGGAAAAGGACATTGCGGTCGGCGTCGTGGTCAAGGACGGCGGCAACCTGGGAGAAGGCGCTACTGGTGGACAGGTCTCCGGACCGATTGGACGCGCCATCCTGCGCGCATACGGAGGTGAGCAGTAGTGAACAGCGCTGATAACAAAGAACACCTACAAGCACTCATCGGTGAGGACTACCAGCTGCAGTGGATCGTCGGCCACGGCGGTATGTCCACCGTGTGGCTTGCCGATGATGTCCACAACGACCGCGAGGTAGCCATTAAGGTGCTGCGTCCGGAATTCTCCGATAACAACGAATTCCTCTCGCGCTTCCGCAACGAGGCCAAGGCGGCAGAGTCCATTGACTCCGAGAACGTCGTGGCCACCTACGACTACCGCGAGCTTGAGGACAACGGCCGCACCTTCTGTTTCATGGCCCTGGAATACATTCGCGGTGAATCCTTGGCGGACCTGCTGGCCCGCGAAGGCGCACTGCCGGAAACACTGACGCTCGACGTCATGGAGCAGGCTTCCCACGGCCTGTCCGTCATCCACCACATGGGCCTGGTGCACCGCGATATTAAGCCGGGCAACCTCATGATTACCCAAAACGGGCAGGTCAAGATCACTGACTTTGGCATCGCCAAGGCCGCCGCCGCCGTGCCGCTGACGCGCACCGGCATGGTGGTCGGCACCGCCCAGTACGTCTCGCCGGAGCAGGCCCAAGGTTACGAGGTCGGCCCAGCTTCGGACGTGTACTCGCTTGGTGTGGTTGGCTATGAAATGCTCGCCGGCAATCGCCCCTTCAGCGGTGATTCCTCGGTATCGGTAGCGCTGGCGCATATTAGTCAGGCGCCGGAGCCCTTGTCGACGTCGATAAGCGCGCCCACGCGTGAACTGATCGGCCTTGCCCTGCGCAAGGACCCTAACACCCGCTTTGCCGACGGCAATGAGTTCACCAACGCCATCTCGGCCGTGCGCCAGGGCCAGCGCCCGCCGCAGCCGAAATCTGCCGCACTCGCTCCGCTAGCCGCCGAACCTTCCCCCTCCGCCTCGACGGAGATGCTGGGCAACATGGCCCACCCCACGACGGTGCGCCCGGCAACACAGCCGCCGACAGCGGAACCGCCGACGAAGAAGGGTGGATTCGGCACCGGCCTGCTCATTGCAGTAGCGATCGCTGCGCTCGTGGGCATCGGGCTCGCGGGATATAAATTCTTCACCGAGAACTCCAGCGAACCTGCACCCACGACTACGGAGCAGCCGACGGAGATCATCGTGACCGAAACCGTCACGCCGGAGACCACGGAGGAGCCCACCACTGAGGCCTCGACTACCCTCAACACCGTGGAAACCACCACGGTGGAGGAAGAGCCCCCGGCCCCCGTCACCGTCACGACGACACACTCAGTGCTGCCGCCGCCCACCCAGGAGGTCTCCCCGCAGCAACCCACAGACGAAGAACTCTTACCTGAGGAGACACAACCGCAGGTCAATGACGGACCAACCGCCACAGCCGAACTAGAATCACAGGGCAACCCCACCGAAGAATCCGCGCTACAGGGAGGCCAGTAACCCACCATGGTCAGTGATCGGTACCACCTCCGCCAGTCCATCGGCACCGGCGGCATGTCTGAAGTCTACGAGGCTGAAGACACCGTCTTGGGACGCACCGTCGCCGTCAAAATGCTGCGCCCCGACATGGCGCGCGACGTCAACTTCCGTGAACGTTTCCGCCGCGAAGCCCAGAATTCCGGTAAGCTCAACCACCCCAATATCGTGGCCGTGTTCGACACCGGTGAGAAGGACGTCGACGGCATGATGGTGCCCTACATCGTCATGGAATACGTCCAAGGACGCACGCTGCGCGATATCGTTCGTGAGGACGGGCCGTTGCCGGTGGGCGAAGCCGCGCGCGTCCTTAAACCCGTGGCAGATGCCCTGCAATCCTCCCACGAAGCAGGCATTATTCACCGCGATATCAAGCCGGCGAACATCATGCTCACCAACACCGGCCAGGTGAAGGTCATGGACTTCGGCATCGCCCGGGCCCTCGATGATTCCACGTCCGCGATGACGCAGACTTCTGCGGTCATTGGCACCGCGCAATACCTTTCCCCGGAACAAGCCCGTGGCAAGCCGGCCGACGCCCGCTCCGACGTCTACGCCCTCGGCTGCGTCATGTATGAAACGGTGACCGGCCGCACCCCGTTTGAGGGCGAGACTCCCTTCGCGGTGGCCTACCAGCACGTGCAGGAGGACCCGACCCCTCCCTCAGAGTTCATCGAGGAAGATTTATCGGACAAGCAGCGCCTTGGCCTCGATGCCGTGGTGCTCACTGCCATGGCTAAGCACCCAGCGGACCGGTACCAGTCCGCCTGGGAAATGGGCGATGACCTGGAGCGTTTGGCGCAGGGCCAGCTGCCGGAGGCGGCACGCTCGCACGTCAACGATGAAGATCACCCGACCACGATGGTGGCTCCGGTATCAGCGCAGCACCGCGCTCCGGTGGCGTCGACAAGGCCGAGCGAAGACGATGAGGGCGGCGGCTTGAAGTGGCTCGCGGCCCTGCTCGCGGCGGCGCTTATCGCCATCGTCGGCTACTTTGCCTGGGACTTCTGGCAGAGCTCCCAGCAGGAAGCCCGCGAGCGTGAGCAGGCACAGCACGAAGCCGCGCAGCGCGCCAACATGGTCGTCGTTCCTCAGGTGAAGGACCGCCCACGCAACGAGGTCGTGGAGGAGCTGGAGAAGCTCGGTCTCTTCGTCACAGTCAATGAGGAGCCTAGTCCTGACGTTCCGCGCGGCAAGGCCATCCGTATCAACCCAGCGGAAGGCTCTGAGCTGCAGAAGAAGTCCTCGGTCACGCTGACAGTGTCTTCCGGTAAGGAGATTACTGAGGTCCCTGACCTCACCGGTATGACCGTGGAAGAGGCCACGCAGGCGCTTGAGGAGGCTTCCCTGGAACTCAAGGAAGACATCGAGCAGGTCAACGATGATGCACCTACGGGCGAAATCATCTCGCAGAACCCGGCCGGCGGCTCGCAGCTGTCCAAGGGTTCAAAGGTCCACATCACGGTGTCCAAGGGCCAGAAGGATGTCAGCGTCCCGGACGTGTCCGGCATGGACCGCGACCGCGCCGTCGAGATGCTCAGCTCCATGGACTTTGAGGTGAACGTTAATTCGGTGGATTCTGAACTGCCGGAGAATCAAGTCATCAAGGTCTCCGAAAAGGGTCAAAAGCTCCCCAAGGGCAGCACGGTCACCGTTGAGGTCTCTAACGGCATGCTGATTCAGGCACCGGACCTGGTGCACTCCACTCAGGGTGAAGCCGAGTCCGCGCTGCGTGCGAAGGGCTGGTCCGGCACCCTTGAGGTGGGCGACCGCATTCCTACGTCTAACCCGATCGACAGCGACAAGATTGGGTGGGCATCCGTCAAGCGCGGCGATGCCATCCGCAAGGACGCCACCATCGACGTCCGCTTCTGGGAATTCGAGCCGTCCGCGTTGATTCCGCAATAGCTCTTTTTGCCGTAGCTGCTAAGGTATCCCACAGATTAAAACCCCCTACCTAAAGGTGTAGAAATGCCAAAGTCCAAGATCACGACGGAGGGCTCCGCACTCCCACAGTCCTCCAGCTCTGCTACCAACCGCACTCCGGTCAAGATCAACTCTGAGGGCACCCCGAAGTGGTACATCGCCATCATGCTCGGCCTCATGCTTATTGGCCTGCTGTGGCTCGTGGTGAACTACCTGGCCGGCGAGTCCATCCCGTTCATGCAGGAGCTGGGTCCGTGGAACTACGGCATCGGCTTCGGCCTAGCCATCATCGGTCTGCTCATGACGATGGGTTGGCGTTAGTTTTACACGCTTGAAACACGGAAGCGATGAACTCCTCGCGGTTCTATAGCGTCGCCGGTGTCGGCTGCATCATTTTAGTGATGCTCACCGTCACGGTGGACAAAAACTTCCTTACTCCCGGCGCACTCCTACTCGCAGGCCTCGGCGTCAGCTTGACGCCGCTGGCTATCCGACGTCCCTTCGTGGCGGCCTGCGGGTACGGTGCGCTTTTTGCGTTCGCCATGTGGTGCCCCGACTGGCGGTCGTTCCTATTCCTAGCGTGGAGCCCCGTCATTGTGGGCATTGTGGCGTTTCAGAAGCGCTGGTTGTGGGCAGTTCCCCTGGCGGTGGTGTACACGTACTTCATCACTACAGATCCGTCGAACAACTATCTCCCTGACTTCGATCCATTTAACCTTTCGCTTCCGCTTCTCTTATATGCGGTGGCCATCGGCATTGGCGCCGCACTGCGCAGAAACCGAGACCAGCGTCTTGCCTCCGAGCAGCGCGCCGCCGAGCAGCGCGAGGCTCTCATGACTGCCCTTCACGATTCGGTAGCTGCGACCTTGACCTCCGTGGTCATGCGCTCGGAGACCTTAGCGCTGACCCAAACGGATCCTTCCGCAGCTGACTCCGCGGAAGCTATCGCCGACGACGCCCGCCGGGCAATGGGTGAAGTCCGGGATCTTCTGCGTGTGATGAAGAATGAAAGCGTAACGCAAGGAGTGAAGTCGCTGGAAGAAGATCTCGACACGATGGTGAGTTTCCTATCGAGCCATGGCTTTGTGTGCGAGCCAGACATCAAGCTAGGAAAAACGGGTCAGCTCGCTCTACCGCAGAAGCTCTCACTCGTATTTTCCGAACTCGCCGTGAACATACTCAAATACGCCCAACCCGAATCACGCGTGACCATCGAAGCCAGCAGCACTTCTAAGAATATTGATGTGCACATCACGTCTTCCATTGCCTCGCAGCAATCGCGTCAATTTATGACGACCAGCTTAGGTTTGAGTGAGATCGCCCGCCGGGTGCGGAGGATTCATGGCACCTTCGGCAGCGGAAAAGAAGCTGATAAGTGGGTCACACGCCTATCGCTTCCTGCTGCCTGCCTGAGAAAAATATAGTAAAGTGGCCCGGTAATCACCGATCTTTGAATACTAAAGGTAAAACATGCGCACTTCCCTCGCCGCGGCCGCCGCAACGCTGGCCCTTTTCTCCGCACCAGTAGCTGGTGCGTCTGAACCTACCGCAACCACCGAAAGCACCACCGCTTCCGAGTCCACCGGATTCACCTTCTACAGGTCTTACGGCGCCGAATTCGCCGACCACTTCCGTTGCTCCACCAGCCCGGAGCGCTGGTGGTGCGGGGGCTAAGACCACGCTCCTGTTCCTTCTGACTACGTATCTCCCATGAGCATTCGGGTCTTCCTCGTCGACGATGACGAGCTCGTCCGCTCGACTTTCCGCGTCTACTTCCAGACCACCGACGACATCTCGGTCGTCGGTGAGGCCACCAATGGTGCGGATTGCTTGGCCCAGATTGAGGAAACCAAGCCGGACCTCGTGCTGGCTGATATTCACATGCCTCAGATGGATGGCATTACCCTTCTGAAGCACCTTAACTCCGCGCCGAACCCGCCCACATTCTTGGCGGTGACCGCGTTCGACTCGGATGACACGATGCTCAAAATCCTGCGCGCGGGCGGTGCTGGCTACATCTTGAAGAACCAGCGCCCCCGCTCCATCATCGAGGCTGTTCGCTCGGCTGTGGAGGGCGGCACCGTCGTGGCACCCGCCGCCATGCATCGCTTGGTGGACTACATCGGTGAACCCAGCACCCCACGCGATCCCGTTGCTGCCGCCATTGAGGGCCACGATCTCCATGAGGCAGAGGTTGCCGTTCTCAAGTTGCTTCTAGCAGGTAATTCGAACTCTGAAATCGCAACTGCTACCGGCTACTCCGAGTCCGCCGTGAAAAAGCACGTCTCCCGCCTCATCACCGTCTTTGGGGCCACTACACGTTTGAACCTAGTGACCAAGATTCTGGGCGGCGCTGGCTCCTAGTCCGAATTTCACTCTAGCGACAGAACCCCTTTTCGTAATACGATTACGGTTATGAAGACTATCAATGGACAGCCGATCAGCGAAGAGCAAATTGATGAATGGGTAATGGAAGCCGAAAATGGTTATGACGTGGAGACCCTTCGCACTCGGGGGCGGAAACCCCGCGACAACCAAGCCGCAAAGATTGTCTCGATTCGCCTTTCGCCCAATGAAATTGCAGACCTGGATAAGTATGCTACAGCGCATGGATGGTCTAGGTCACAGGCAATCCGTGAAGCACTAAGAAAAGCCATTTAAATGGAGGTTCGCCGGAGCGCCACAAAACACGGCATCAAGCCGGAGGATTCCGTAACCGCAGCAACATCAACTTGTGTTTTTAAAGCGCCACTCGACGACGAGAACCCACAGCGAGAGCTTCGCCTCGGATTCGACGGCTCAATGAGATTACTTGAGCTCGTTGTTCTTATCTGGGACGACGGGACCGAGACCATCATTCATTCCATGAAGGCCCGCAAGCAGTACCGCGCTCTGCTCGACTAGTACTCAGAATCTAGTACACGCTCCTGCCTTTTCGCTCTCTATTTTGAGGCCTTTTGCCACCACCCACCCCGTAACCGGAGAGCTGTTAACACGGTGGGTACAAAGTTATCCACAGGGTGGGGATAACTCTGTGAAAATCGAATTTCACAACCCTTGTCCACAGCCTGTGGATAAGGGTTTTCACGCTCCCCACAGGGCGATTAAAAACTGCAATCGAACGCGATTCACCTGCTGATCTGGGCAAATCTTGGTGCACACGTTCGGTAAATTACAAAAATGTAGTTATCCACAGTGTGGATAACTTATGTGGAATTCTTTCGCACAAAGGTTTTGGTGGATAACACGCCCGAGTTATCCCCAAAGCCCAGCTCGCAGCGCCACCAACACGGCCGCCACGACACTGATCAACCAAATGCCCAGCCAGCGCAGCCACGTGCGTTTGCGAAAGAGGAATGGTGCCAACAGCAGACCTGTGAGCAAACCGCCCAAGTGCCCCCACACGGACACGTTCTCCGCCACGAAGCTGTAGATCACATTGGCCACCACGAGGACGATGGGTGCTCGCAGATCCAGACCGCGGCTGCGGTACACGCCAATCAGCAAGCCCATGAGCGCGAAGAGAGCACCAGAGGCGCCCACCGTGGGCGTACCGAAGTCCATCCACAGCACTGCGGCGGAAGAGCCCACAATGGAGATGAGATAAGCCGCCACATACAGCGCACTTCCGAGGGCGCGTTCTACTTCCCTGCCCACAAAGAACAACATCACCATGTTGACCAAGAGGTGCCCGGCGTCCAGGTGCATAAAGCCCGCAGTGATGACAGTTGTGGGGTGCTCGGACACTTCAGGGCCCCACAGCGTCCAGTCTTGGGCCAGCATGCTGCGATAGTAAGGCGTAGAGAGGGACGAGCCTTGAATGGCCGTGGCACACCAAGCACCGATGCACAGCACCATGAGCACCAGGGTGGCCGGTGCTGATTTCAAATAGTTCTTCACACAAGCTCCTTATACGCACCAAGCCCGCCACCACATCTTGTGGCAGCGGGCTCGGGTTTGAAAACTGAAAGCGCTTAGGCGATCTCGATGGACTCGATAACAACGTCCTCAGCCGGGCGGTCCATGCGGTCGGTGGAGACCTTCGCAATCTTGGACACGACCTCCTGGGAGGCGGCATCGGTAACCTCACCAAAGATGGTGTGGTGGTTGTTCAGGTGCGGGGTCGGCGCCACGGTGATGAAGAACTGGGAGCCGTTGGTACCTGGGCCGGCATTAGCCATGGCCAGCAGGAACGGACGGTCGAACTGCAGCTCCGGGTGGAACTCGTCCTGGAACTGGTAGCCAGGGCCGCCACGACCGGTGCCGGTCGGGTCGCCGCCCTGGATCATGAACTGGTCAATGACGCGGTGGAAAATGGCGCCATCGTAGAACGGGCCGGACTGCTCGCCCTTTGCGTTCTGGGTAGTGTAGTCCTTCTCGCCCTTAGCCAGGCCAATGAAGTTCTCAACGGTTACCGGTGCGTGGTTACCGAACAGGTCGATAACAATGTCACCGTAGTTGGTGTGCATCGTTGCAGTTGCGGTCTTCTGAGTCATGCCTGCCATTGTATGGAAATTTCGCCCAACGCGTCGTTCCGGCGCGACGCTGTCAGCGATCTGCGTAGTGTGTCAAGCATGATCCGCGCTGTTCTCTTCGACCTCGATGACACCCTTATGGACCACACCGCCGCGATGCATGCGGCGGTGGAGGACTGGCTTCCGGGCGGGCATCACGAGCGCTTCGCCGAGATAGAAAAGAAATGGTTCGCCGCCTACGAACGCGGGGAGGTCACCCACCAAGGTCAGCGGGTAGAGCGCTGCCGCGAGTTTCTCGGTCGGCCAGAGATGACGGAGCAGGAGGCGCTCGCAGAATATGGCACGTACCTGGCTGCGTACGAGAAGCACTGGTGCGCGGTGGACGGCGCACGGGAAGCACTGGAATACGTCTTGGATTTAGGTCTCAACGTCGGCATTCTGACGAACGGTGCGCGGGACATGCAGGAAAGCAAACTACGCGCAGGCGGGCTCGACCTGCCTGGGATCGAGCTCTTCCCCACTGTGGAGATGACTAAGCCAAAGCCGCACCGAGAGGCCTATCTCGAAGCTTGTCGCCGTTTGAATGTGGAGCCCAGCTCCACTCTCATGGTGGGAGATTCGCTCGCCAACGATGTGGTGGGCGCACGGGCGGCGGGTCTCACGGCGTTGCACTTCGATAGGAGTGGAAACGGAGACATCGCCGCGCTCAGTGAGCTCACGGCGATGAACTTCGTTTAAACCTCTTCGGAGGTTTAAACCAGAGGATTTGAGCCTACAGGCTAGAGCGGACCTCGTCGCGGGCGAGGACCAGGTTGCGCAGGGAGGCCTCGGTCTCCTCGTAACCGCGGGTCTTCAGACCGCAGTCCGGGTTGACCCACAGGCGCTCGGCCGGCACGTTTTTCAGAGCGGCGCGGATGAGCTCAGCCATCTCCGCCACGGACGGGATGCGCGGCGAGTGGATGTCGTAGATGCCCGGGCCGATCTCGGAGTGGAACTTCTCATCGATGTCCTCGAGGAGCTCCATGCGGGAACGGGCGGCCTCGATGGAGGTGACGTCGGCGTCGAGGCCGGCGACGGCGTCAATAATCTGGCCGAACTCCGAGTAGCAGAGGTGCGTGTGGATCTGAGTGGTCGGCTTGGCCTCAAGTGCTACGAGGCGGAAGGAACGAACTGCCCAGTCGAGGTAGGCCTTGCGGTCCTGCTCGCGCAGCGGCAACAGCTCGCGCAGGGCGGGCTCGTCGATCTGGATGATGTCAATGCCAGCTTCCTCGAGGTCGCGGACTTCGTCGGCCAGCGCCACGCCGAGCTGGTCCGCGGAGACAGACTGGTGGACGTCATCGCGCACGAAGGACCAGGCCAGGATGGTCACCGGGCCAGTAAGCATGCCCTTGACGTGCTTCTCGGACTGGGACTGGGCAAACTTCGCCCACTCGGTAGTCATGGCCTTCGGGCGAGAGATGTCGCCAACGACGATTGGCGGACGGGTGCAGCGAGAGCCGTAGGACTGGACCCAGCCGTTCTCGGTGACGACGAAGCCGTCGAGAAGCTCGGCGAAGTACTGCACCATGTCGTTGCGCTCCGGCTCACCGTGGACGAGGACGTCGAGGCCGAGACGTTCTTGCAGTTCGATGACGGACTTCACCTCGTTGCGCAGGGCTTCGGTGTAGTCGGCGTCCGACAGCTCGCCCTTACGGTGAGCGGCACGCGCAGCACGAATCTCAGAGGTCTGCGGGAAGGAACCGATGGTGGTGGTCGGCAGCTGCGGCAGGCCGAGGGCTTCTTGAGCCTTGGTGCGCTCGGCGAACTCCGGCTGGCGCTGGACCTGGCCCTCCGGCAATTGCGCGGTGCGATCCTGCACAGCCTGGTTGTGGGTACGGGCGGACTCGGCGCGAGTACGCACAGCGCGGTCGGCCTGTGCGTAGGCCTCCGGGGCGTCCAGCGGGCCGGCGGCGAGTGCTACGACCTCACGGATTTTCTCGTCAGCGAAGGCGAACCACGTAGCAACATCGACCGGCAGGGAGGTCTCTGCCTCAACGGTGTGCGGGACGTGCTGCAGAGAGACGGAGGTGGTTACGGTAACACCCTCATCCAGGGTCTCGAGCTTCTCGCGCAGGTCGCGGAGGTTCGCGGCCCAGACGTTACGGCCGTCGATGAGGCCGGCGGCGAGGTGGGTTGCCTCGGCGAGCTTCTTCACGCGCTCGAGGTAGGAGTTGTCCAGTGCCAAGGTGCCCACGGAGAGATCCACCTGGGCGGCCTCCGGCTTGAGCTCAGCGATGGCGTCGAGGCCAGCGTTGAGGGAGCCATAAGGCGAAGTCAGGTAGACCTGCGGGCGCTTCTCTGCGCCCAAGATGCGGCCATAAGCGGTCCTGAGGGCAGCGGCCAGGGTGACGTCGTCAGCCGCTACGAGGTCGGCAACGAGGGCCGGCTCGGCCAACTGGATCCACTCCACGTTGGCGTCGGCAAGCTGCTCCAGCACAGTGAGGTAGGACTCCACCAGCTCATCGAGGCGGTCGAGCGGCTGCTGGGTCGCGCCCTCGGCCTGCTTGGACAGGGCCAGCAGGGTCACCGGTCCGACGAGGACCGGGCGCACGGTGTGGCCAGCCGCGCGGGCCTCCTCCACGATCTTCAGCACTCGCTGCGGACGGGCGGTGAAGGGCTGGTCATCGGTGATTTCCGGAACGATGTAGTGGTAGTTGGTGTCGAACCACTTGGTCATCTCCAGCGGCGCGGTGTCCTTGTTGCCACGGGCCAGGGTGAACTCGTCATCGAGGCTCTCGCCCTCGACCGCACCCACGGTCAGCGCGGTCTCGAGGACGTGGTCGTAGTAGGCGACGTCGGCCGGGATGGCGTAATCCTCGGTGAGACCCAGCTCCTTGAGTCGAGCGTAGGTATCGAGGCGCAGGGAGTGTGCTGCGGACTCGAAAGTCTCAGCGTCAATCTTGCCGGACCAGTAGGACTCCAGCGCGCGCTTGAGTTCGCGGTGAGCGCCAACGCGGGGGTAGCCCTCAATTGTGGCCTTCGGGAAAGAAGCGGTCATGGGGTGACTCCAATTCGATTCAGCAGGTCAGTCGTAATGTCAGGATTGTTGTGCGTGTAGATGTGCAGTCCATCGGCGCCGGCGTTCAGCACGGATTGCGCCAATGAGGCTGTAATCTGCATGCCTATTTCTTGTTCTTCCTCGGGTGAGGTCGCTGCCGCGAGCCGGTCAAGGACCTTTGTCGGCCCATCCAGCCCGGACAGCTGGCACATTCGCTCCACCCGAGCACGACTAGTCATAGGCATGATCCCGGGGATGAGCGGAATGCGCACACCCGCCAGCCGGGCGCGCTGGGCAAAGCGGACGTAGTCCTCCGCGTCGAAGAAGAGCTGGGTAATGGCGAAGTCCGCGCCGAGGCGCTGCTTGGCCAAAAGGACGTCGATGTCCTCGTCCGGTGTGGCGGACTCGGCGTGGCCGTTGGGATAGCAGGCCACACCTACGGCCAAGCGGCCCGCGGCTAAGCGCGCCACGCGGGCGGATTCCCAGCGGCGGATGAGGCGGACGAGGGAGTCTGCATGCGGTAGGTGGCCTTCGGGCATGCCCTCCTCGGGGAGGTCACCGCGCAGGGCAAGGAGGCCGCGCACGCCGGCATCGACAAGCGTGTCGATCCAGCCAATGAGCTCCTCCTCAGTACCGGCCGTGCAGGCCAGGTGAGCCAGTGGACGCATCGCGGTATCGCGGGAAATCTTCTCAATGAAGGCTGCGGTTCCCTTGAGCCAGCCGGAGCGCTGGGAGCTGGTCACAGCGATGTAGTCCGGCTTATACGCGGACAGCGTGGCGAGCAGGCGGTCGATTTTGGCGGCATCGGCGTCGTGACGCGGCGGGATCACTTCGAAGGAAAGCGCGGTGCGCTCGAGGCGCTTTGGTGTATCTTCGCTGATTTGGTCTAGTGGCGCGGACGCGGAGAGTCGCGGGGACATGGTCACCTCCTCTGCAGGTTATCGGGGTAAGTCATCGTTGCTGTTGATGAAAACGTACCAAGCTGTCCATTTTGACGGGAAGCATTTGCCTATTAGTCATACCTTTACAGCCCGGCCAGCTGCACCGTTAGCCGCAACCCAAGGTGAATAAAATATTCCCGATCCGTACAAAGCTGTCTATTTTGGCCGTACTGCTTGGCGCTCCCCACACCCAGTGGCGGGGCATGGCCAGCGCCACTACGCTGAAAGGGAGTACCCAGCGAAATAACACCGCTCCTCCCCTAACACACGCTACGAAAAGGAGAACCACTCCCGATGAACTCCACCGCTTTGTCCACCACCGTCCAGGTGGCCTCCTCCCTGTGGAACCGTTTCCAGGACTACCGCGAGGAAAAGTCCCGCGAGGCCTACTCCGTTCTTGAAACCGCCGCCGCACGTATGGACGAGCGCGACCAAGACTGGTTCCCGGAGGCCCGCCGTGAGGCTGGTGCCGTAACCAAGGCTGCCCACTCCCGCCTCGAGCGCGCCCTAGAGGAGCTCAAGGAGCGCAGCGAAAACACCGCCGAGAAGCTGGCCGCTGCGGCTGAAGACGCCCAGGACAAGGCCTCCACGCGCCTGAGCAAGGCCCAGAAGCAGGCAGACAAGAAGGCGTCGAAGCTGCGCAAGCAGGCCTCGAAGAAGGCCACCAAGGCAGACAAGAAGGCCCGTAAGAAGGCAGCTCAGGTCCAGAAGAAGGCCCGAAAGGCCACCGGCAAGGAGAAGAAGGGCTCGAAGGCGTGGCTCATCTCCGCACTCGTGGCCGCCATTGCCGCCATCGCCGGTGGTGTGTACTACTTCTTCACCCAGAAGGAGAAGGAAGAATCCAAGGTTCCGCCGCGCGTGGAGGACTTCGCCACCCCGTCTACGTCTGCCCCGCAGGGCTCCACCTTGGTCTACACCTCCACCACCGAGGATGACACCAAGGTCCCAGCACAGGGTTCCGACTTGGCTGAGGATGGCGTCGTCGAGCGCGATGAGGAGCTGCTGGGTTCCCTCGACGAGCAGCTGGCCAAGCACCGCGAGGAAGAAACCGCGATCCAGGACGCCGTGGAGACCGAAATCGAGGTCAGCAACGCCGACAGCGAGGGCGTCGACACCTCCCGCATTACCGATGACCACGAGTCCGAGGGCAAGCACCGCCTGCGCACCGAGGATGAGAATTAATCCCTTCTCAAGCTAGGCCACCCTATCTAGTTCACACCTGCCTGGCTCACACCTGACGTAACCCTCTCCCCCCGACTTTGGGGGAGAGGGTTTCGTTGTCTTGATCTCACTGCTTTGCTCCCGCGCGCGCGACCTGCTTGAATCGATCGATGACTTCCATCGATCGGCCGACGATCGGTGCCCGCGCGTTGTTGTCGCGCTGGAGTTTGTAGTGGTAGCAGCACCCCCAAGGAGATTAGGACATGAGCTTCGAATCACTCATCGTCAAGCTCAAAGGTGGCGACACCTTTTACTTCCCCGCAGGTGCCGTCGCGGGTGACCCCTCCTCCCGCGTAGATAACCTGCGCTTTGCCATTGAGAATGGCACCCAATTCAACTCTGTTGACGACTACGGCGTGGAGCGCGAGTTCAACGGCTACGACGTGGATAACTACCACCTCGCCTAGCACTGTTATCTAAGTCACCATATATCGCCGCGGGGTTATAGTATGAGTCTTTATGACTCACTATCCACGCATGAAGACGTGGTCGTGGTACCTCCCCGATGAACCTCCCACGGGGGAGGTTTCTCTCACCGCCACCACCGACTTCTCCCGCTCTGCTCAAGCCACGTGGCGGCTGCTCGGTGCCCAGCGCACCGGCGTTATCGGCATCTTCATTGCCACCTTTATCAACGCTCCGCTCGGTGCCTTGGTCTCCGTTATCATCGGCCAGACCACGCAGTATGCCTTCTCTGATCCCTCCTGGCGCACCGTAGCCCTGCCGCTTGCGGCCACGGCGGTCATCCTCTACATCGCCTACATCTGTGAGGCCACGGCGGATGCGTTTACGGATCTGAGCCAGGCACGCACTACCCACACGCTGCGCCTTAATCTGCTGGATAAGTTGTTGGACGCTTCCACCGCTGGAATCAATCCGGGCCGGCTGCTCAACACGATGGATGAGGATTCGCACTACATCGGCCAGCTCAAGCAAATCCTCAACTTCCCACTGGTCATGGTGGGCTACCTCTTAGGCGCAATGGTTAGCCTCGCCCCGATTTCCTGGCAGGTCTCCGGCGCGCTCCTCCTCGGCGCACTCGCCACAGCGGTGACGTCATGGGCCACGGCAAAGCCACTGACTAAGGTAGCTGCGCGCCGCCGCCAGCTGGAAAACACCGCGCTTTCTCTCGCCACGGATTTTGCGCAAGGCTCCCGCGTCATTAAAGGCTTGGGCGCCAAGGACATTGCCCGCCAGCGCTTTTCCGATGCCGCCCAGGACGCGCTGACCGCCATGCTGAAAGAGGCGAAGCGTGCATCCCTCATGGCATGGATTCGTCAGATGGTTCCCGCCGCCTTCGCCGTGGGTATTCTCGCATGGACCTCGTGGGAAACCTTTGAGGGTCGCATCGCCCCCGGCGGCATGATGGCGATTACCATGCTCGTGCCGCCGGCACTGACCGTATTAGGAGTCTCCCTAGGCCTACTTACTGAGAACTGGGCCAGGGCACAGGCCTCCGTGGAGCGCGTCGGCGAACTACTCGGTGACCTCTCCGCCAACACCGTCGACACCACCAGCACGCCCATCGAGCTCTCCTCCGGTCTCCACGTGTGGATGCCCACCACCACTGAAGGTCGCGACACCGTGGACTCCTGGGTGCGCTACCTCAACGACCACGGCGCCTTGTGCCCGCCGCACCGCATCTCCGTGCTAGAGGGCACCCTGCAGGACAACGTCGATCCTCTCCGCAGCGCTAGCATCGCGCAGCTTCACGACGCTCTCCACGCCTCCGCCTGCGAGGACATCGTTACCCGTCTCGGTGGCTTCGGCCCCAACGGTGAGCTACCCTCCGCTCCCATCGGTGAGGCCGGACTCAACCTTTCTGGTGGCCAGCGCCAACGCGTCGCGCTTGCCCGCGCACTCGCGCTCGATCCCGATGTCCTCGTGCTCGATAACCCCACGACGGGACTGGATTCGTTGACCCTGGCGGATGTGGCCAAGCGCGTACGTGACCTGCGCACTGGCAAGGTAACCGTGGTCATCACCTCTGCCTCCACGTGGGCCGCCAACGCCGATGAGGTGGTGGAACTATGAGCACCGCACACCAGAACGCCACCGTAGATCGCGCCGACGCCCTCGCCCCCGCCTCCCCGCAGGAATGCCTGCGCTTCCTCAAGACCCTGCCCAACGCGCCCAGCAAGCTCGGCATTGCACTGTTCTTTGCGCTGTTTACCGTGACGGTCATCATGATGAACCTGGTCTCCCAGGTCCTCGGCCGTGTCGTCGACATTACCCAGGGTGTGGAACTCCCCGTCCTCGGCACGGGGCGCCACGCCATGGTGGGCGCGCTCATCATCATTGCCGTGGGCTACCTCGTGGAGGTCACCGGCCGCACCGTGGGCCGCTACCTGGTCACCTCCACCACCCGCCGACTCTCGGTGGATCTACGCACCTCAGCGCTGGATTCCACCCTCGGCGCTCCCGTGCCCGCCGTCATGGAACTGGGCACCGGCAACGTCATCACGCGCCTGTCCAAGGACATCGATACCGTGGTGATGACCATCTCCATGATGGGTGACCGCCTCGTGCTCACCCTCTTTATGCTGCCGCTAACTGCGGTCATGATGGTGTTCATCCACCCTGCCTATGCCCTGCTCTTCATCGCGGTGGGCTGCCTGCTCTACCCCTTCATCCGCGGCACCATGCGGGACATCCCCGCCGTGGCCAACGAAGTCTCCTCCGTGGAGGCGTACCGCAACAACGTGCTGCTGGATACCATCCGCGCACTGGAAACCCTCCGCCAGTTCACGCTTAAGGACTGGGCGCATACCCGCATGGAGCGCTACTCCTGGGACACCGTGCAGGCCTGGGGTAATAAGGTCCCGCTCATCAACCGCATCGTGGGCCAAGGCGCCCTCGCCTTCGGCGTGCTGCTGCTGGGCTCAGTAGCCATGTCCGTGCCCATGGTCATGGCCGGCTGGCTTACCCAAGGCCAAGCTACTGCCGCGGTCCTGCTCGTCATGCGCCTAGAAGTCCACGTCTTCAACATCCTCTTCTTCGCCGGCGAGATCCAGCATTCCGTGACCTCCCTCGGCCGCGCCGTCGCCCTGGCCACCCTCGAGGACGCCGCCAGCACCGGCGCGAAACAGAAGGGCAAGAACGCGAAACACAAGGACACTCCTCGGCTGACCCACGCCCCCACCATCACCATTAAAAACCTCTCCTACAACTACCCGGGTGGCGCGCCTGTGCTTCGCGACGTCTCCCTTACCCTCACCGCCGGCACCACCACCGCCCTGGTGGGTACTTCCGGTGCGGGTAAATCCACCCTGGCGTCCCTCGTCGCCGGACTGCAATACCCCACCCAGGGAAGCATCAGTCTCGACGACATCGACACTGCCACTGTCCCCAACACGTGGATCACCGAACACGTCGCGCTCATTACCCAGGAAGTCCACCTCTTCTCCGGCACGCTGCGCAATGACCTTCTGTTGGCCAAGCCCGGTGCCAGCGATGAAGACCTCTGGGCGGCACTCCACACCGTAGGTTTGGACGAGCACTCCCGCTGGCTCCCCCAAGGCCTCGACACCCTCATCGGTGCCGGTCACGAGGAGATCGGCGCGGAAGCCGAACAACAGCTCTCCCTTGCCCGCATGATCCTGCGCCAGCCACCAGTCCTGATCATGGACGAGGCCACCTCCGAAGCCGGCTCCGAGCATGCTGAGGTTCTCGAGCACGCCGCCAAGGCTGTCACCACAGGCCGCACCGCACTCGTCGTTGCCCACCGCCTGGACCAAGCCCGTGAGGCCGATCGCATCATCGTCATGGAACAAGGCCAAATCGTGGAAGACGGCACCCACGCCGAGCTCATCGCACTAAGCGGCCGCTACGCCAAGGCTTATGCACAGTGGGAGCACGGCAGCTAAGTGAAAGCACGGCAACTAGAACCAGATTGGGAATAGGCGCGCACCTAAGCGAAGACGGTTTTCTTGATCGCCCGTCGGATCAATTCAGACCGGCTAATCTTCTCCTTCGCCGCAACTCGGTCAAGAGTGGTTAACTCTTCCTGCGTCAACCTTACGGCCACGACCTCGGCTGGCTCAGAACCTCTTCCGGGACGTCCGCGTCCTCGCTTTTTCAACTCCTGCGGGTCATAACCATGCTCCGCTTCTGCGACCCATACATCCAATTGCTTATCAGTAACTTTTACAGGCATGGGATTATCGTATAACGAAAAGTTCGCTCTGCCACCGTCTCGAACGAGCATACTTTCGGTCTCTACCATAGGAACTATGCATCTTCTCCCCTTGACTGAAGCCGACCGCACCTACCTCGCCCGCCTTAACTTCCTTGCCGATACGTTCGGCGATGAGCACAAAGCGCTCCCCGATGGTTTTGAGGAGGGCTTTGAGTACTACCTCGGGGGCTGGGAGCCTTCCCGCGGTGGATACATCGCCTGGGAAGGCCACGTGCCCGCTGGCGGTGTATGGCTCAACTGGGGCACTGCTGAACGCCACGGCTTTGGCCACGTGGCTGAGGGCATTCCCGAGCTTGCCCTCGCAGTCGAATCCCGCTTCCGCGGCCAAGGTGTGGGCACCGTGCTTATCGACGCCGCCACGGACCTCGCCCGTGACATGGACACTCCCGGCATCTCCCTCTCTGTGGCCAAAGACAATGACCGTGCCCACCGCCTATACCTACACCTGGGCTTTGAGTCGGTAAGCGAACGTGACGGTCACATCGTCCTGGTCAAGCGCTTCGCCTAAACCTCACACGCAACACAACATAACTTGTTTCACTCTAGTTGCGTGTCACTAGGCCTTTTACCACTACATGCGAGTGAAAATAAGGGGCCGAATTGTCTCCGTAGAAGGTTGTCATGCGTCGAACCAGAATCCTTACACACTCGCTCGCTGCCCTCACGCTCGCAGTCTCCACCGCACTGCCCGGCGTTGCTACCGCAGCTGAGCTCCCCAAGCTCCCCGCACCGGGAATCCCGGCACCACAACTGCAAGTGCCTGCCGACGTCCGGAAGGAACTCGACCGCATCGAGGAAGACGCCTACAACGCCCTTCCCAAGGAGCTCCAGAACAACCCCATCTTTGCCGGCTCCTCACGCCCCCAAGCACCCGGATCGAAAGACAAGAAGAAGCCAGCGGCCAAAGATAACAAGCACGGCGCGGAAAAGCACCACAAGAGCAACCAGCACTCCCAGTCCGTAGCGGATGCTACGTGTTCTAACTGCGTTGCCGTCACCTACGATGACGGTCCCGGTGAACTTACGGCCCAAGTGCTCGATACCCTCAAGGCCAAGGACGCGCATGCGAGCTTCATGGTGCTCGCTCCCAAGGCCTACGCGCATCCTGAGCTTCTGCGCCGCATGAAGGCCGAAGGCCATACCGTGGGCAACCACACCGCCACACATCCCGAACTGGACAAACTACCGGCAGGCCAGGTAGACGGGGAGATCAAAGCAGGCGCTGCCGCCATTAAGGCAGCCACCGGCGAAAGCCCACGCTGGCTTCGCCCTCCCTATGGCGCAACCAACAACACCGTCTACAAAGCCGCACAGGCCAATGGTCAAGCCCAAGCACTGTGGTCAGTCGACACGCTCGACTGGAAAGACCTCAACACCGACCACGTCTGCCGTGCTGCCGTCGACGGCGCACAACCAGGCGCCATCATCCTCATGCATGACATCCACCCCACCACCGTCGCAGCTACCGACTGCGTCATCGACGGCCTCCGCGCCAAGGGCCTCGAGCCAGTCAGCCTCGACCGCCTCATCCCAAACCCGGAAGCGGGAAAGCAGTATCTTACTCGCTAGGCAGTAACGCGGCTTTAAGCACACATACACGATTGCCACTAGCACCATAACGAACCTAAACAGGCAATAGGCTCCAACCAGTTTGGTTGGAGCCTATTCATGTACCCACTGGGTTGCTTAAAGAAAACGAAATGAACCCCGCCTTATGGCGGGGTTCATCTACTGGCTTACTCCGTTAGGGGCGGAGTGGTGACATCATCTACCGGGAATTAGAACGGGAGCTTGATGTTCAGAGCCTTGGCGATTGCCGGGAAGGCAGCAGCAACTGCAGCCAGAACACCAGCAACGATGCCGAAGATAGCGAGCGGGGTCGGCTTGCCGTTGTTGGACAGCTTGTCCTTAGCAGAGCTCTTGTCGCCCTTCTTGTTGCCGTCCTTGTTGTTGCCGTCCTTGTTGTTGTCGCCCTTGTTGTTGTCGCCGCCCTTGTCAGCGTCGCCACCGTTCATCTGCTTCTCCAGAGCATCGGCGATGCGGGCAGCGTTGTCGGCGTTCTTCTGAGCCAGCTTGGCCTGGTCCTCGCGGTCCTTTGCAGCTGCAGCGTCGTCGGAGATAGCCTTCTGAACACCGTTGTCAGCGTTCAGAACCTTCTTGTACTCCTCTTCCCAAGCCAGGTTGAAGTTGTTCGGACCAAAGAGGCGCTTAGCAGCGGCGATCTTCATCGCTACGTACTCCTTAGCCTCATCGTTCCGGTTGGAAGCACCGTCGAAGAAGACCTTATCCAGCGGCTCGGAGCAATCCTTCTTACGGGTGTTGAACGGGTCCTCCTTGTCGAGCTGGTTGCCAGGGTTAGCAGGGTCGATTGCATCCTCATCCTTGGACTCACGCGGGCCGCAGATGCCGCGGCCGTCGATGCCCTGGAGGTCACCCGGGAAGTCGGCGTACAGGTCGTAAGCCTTCTTGGTTGCTTCACCGTAGGCGTAGTAGTTCTCAGCGATAGCTTCGTTGACGTAGTTCGGGCCGTCGATCTCGCCGTCCTTGTCGTTACCAGTCTTGGCGCCGCCATCCTCCTGAATCAGGCGGTCGTAAGCCTGACGCAGGGTGAGCTGCTCATCGTTGATGACAACGGTGCCGTTCTCGCCGGACTCGTAGAGCTCGAGGACGCGAGCACCGATAGCGAACTGAGCCTCCATCGGGCGAAGGACGTAGACCTGTGCCCAAGCACGGTCAAGCAGGCCCTGGCGAACCAGGACGTCAGACTTCTGGGACTCGCGGGAAGCCGCACGTGCAGCGTCGCGTGCCTCATTAAGAGCAGCGGTGTCAGCCTTCAGCTGCTCGTAGAGCATTTCGGCATCGGCGATGACGGTCTCAACGAGGCCAACGTACTCGCGCGGGATGTAGTTGTCCTGGGTCTTGTCAGCAGAGCGGTGACCAGCGTAATCGAGGCGCAGCTTGTACTGCTCAATAGCTGCTTCGAACTTCTTCAAGTTCTTCTTCGGGGTCTCCTGAGCGCTCCAGAAATCGAGTGGGTTGATTTCCTCGAGAGCCGGAGCCGAAAGGTTCGTGGTACCGAGGTCGTCGCCGGGGGCGTTCTCGATCGTAATGCCCTTGTCATTGAGGAACTTGTTGGCAGCGTCGATGTCGGACTTCAGGAGACCAGCCTTCTTGTACTCGTCGGTCTCGTACTGGGAGCCCTTGTTACCCTGCGGGTTGTTGCCGCCGTTCTTAACGCCGGTGACGTTGGTCACGGTAACATTGTAGTCGAAGGCCTTCTCTTCGTAGTTGTTCCAAGCAGCGTCAGCAGCCTTGTCCTTCTCCAATGCGTAAGCAACGGAAGCACGTGCAGCCTGAACGTTCTTTTCAGCCTGTGCGAGCTGCTCGGTGGTGAGGTTAGCGAACTGCTGGAAGTCCTTGTACTCCTGCTCCTCAGAGATATCGACACCGTCACCAGCAAGTGCGGCTACCTTCGGGTACAGGTCCTTGTACTGGTTGTAGCTCTGAATGAACTTGTCGGTGGAGTTGGTCATATCGAGCAGCTGCTTCTCGGTGAAGTTCTCAGCAGCGACATCCTGAGCCTTGGATGCGTCAGGCTTGTTGAACTCTGGGCCCTGGATGCTGTTGACGGTGGTGTCCTCAGCGAAAGCCGGGACTGCAACACCGGAGACACCGGTGGCTACTGCGATGGCACCTGCGAGAGCGGCGGTGCGAACACGGTTCTTGAACATGTAATTCCCCTATGAGAGTTGAGGTCGGACTGTGAAAATTATCTTACGATAACCGTCGTGTAGGGCGACGCTAGCAATCGTTCTTGATGAATGATCTTCACATTCTCAACGAGTAGTGCAGCTTTTGTCGCTGTTTGAAAGATTATCGGAGTTCTGTCGCTCTTTCCAGTCAAACGCAACAAGTTTCCAAAGTTTTTCCAACCCTCTGTTGGCCGTCACCGGCTAATCAGCAGGTAGATGACAGTGTTTTATACGAGAGGGGCTGGTGTAACTATTTCTAACCTCTGTGAATGCTGTGAATGATTTTACCCCTATACGGGTAATAATTACATTTATGTCATTCGATAGGCACCGAAACGAGGCGCCAAGTCTGGCAACCTAAATCGATTCCACTCGGCGCCGGATCAACCGGGCACGTCGGTTAACTCTCGGGTCCACATTCAGGGTCCAGCCCCGGAGTTGAAACACGAAAGACGCCCAGCGTCCATCGCTGGGCGTCTTCACTTTTATGCTGTGGAGCATAGGAGAATCGAACTCCTGACCTTCTGCTTGCAAAGCAGATGCTCTACCAATTGAGCTAATGCCCCATTGTTCCGTGGTGGGCCTAGCTGGAATCGAACCAGCGACCTCATCGTTATCAGCGATGCGCTCTAACCGACTGAGCTATAGGCCCTTACCGGAACGAGTAGTTACTCTACATAGGACTGGCGATCTATTACAAATCGCCAGGTCAATCGACATTTCCTAGGTAGTCTTAGAGCACTATTACCGCCATTCCTTTGGCTAACGGTGCGGCTCGTCTTGTAGTCGCACCTTGAAGCCGCCAAAGACATCAACAATGGCGTTATATATAACAGCCATGATCGGCGCCAGCAGCGTCATGAGTACAGCAATAATGGCACCGAAAAGAGCAGCCGCAGAGACTACAAGGCCGAAGCTGACTTCAAAGCCTCCACCAACACCGCCCACAAGGCTGTTGAGAGAATCCCAGATTCCTGCTTGGTCGAGGCCGAGGTACAGCAGACACACTGCGATAATCCAGGCGACCAAGCCAACGAGGGACATGGCGAGCCCCACGCGGAAAGCCGACATCGGTGAAATCCGCGCTAGGTGCAGCTCTCGTCCGATCATGACTTACTCCTCATCAGTCTTATCGTCAGCGGCCTTGTCCTTGTTGTCCTTGGTGTCTTCGCCCAACTTGAGGTGCTCGGGCTTGACATCCTCAACGGACTTCTCACCCTTGGCTACTGCCTGAGCATCTTCCTCGCCGTCATCCTCAACATTGCGGTCGATAGCAAGCAACTCAACGTCATCAGCCAGATTAACCAGACGAACGCCCATCGTGGCACGGGAGCTCGGGCGAATCTGGTTGACCTCAGTACGGACAACGCCGCCGGCAGACGTGATGGCGAAGATTTCGTCATCCTCGTCCACAGCAATGGCAGAAATGAGCTTGCCACGCTTCGGGGTGTACTTGAAGGTCATGACACCCAGGCCGCCACGACCCTGCGGCGTGTATTCCTCAATCGCCGTGCGCTTTCCGTAGCCACCAGAGGTTGCGACGAGCAAGAATTGGCCGTCATTGACCACGGACATAGACAGCAATTGATCATCGCCGCGGAAGCGCATGCCCTTCACACCGGCGGTAGCACGGCCCATCGGACGCAGCTGGTCATCATCCGCGGTGAAGCGGATTGCCTGCCCCTGCTCAGAAGTGAGCAAGATGTCATCGCCTTCGTTAACCAGCTGTGCGCCGATCAGCGCGTCGCCTTCGTTGAGGTTGATGGCGATGAGGCCAGCAGAACGTGCGGACTCGTAGTCGGTCAGACGGGACTTCTTCACGCGGCCCTGCTCGGTGGCCAGGACCAGGTAAGGAGCGTCCTCGTAGGACTGAATCTGAATGACCTGTGCGATCTTCTCCTCCGGCTGGAACTCCAGCAGGTTGGCCACGTGCTGACCGCGGGCGGTACGGCCTGCCTCCGGCAGCTCGTAGGCCTTGAGGCGGTAGACACGGCCAAAGTTGGTGAAGAACAGGATCCAGTCGTGCGTGGAGCAAACGAAAAAGTTCTTAACAATATCGTCCTGCTTGAGCTCAGCACCGCGAACGCCCTTTCCACCGCGCTTCTGCGCCTTGTAGGCGTCTACCTTGGTGCGCTTGGCGTAACCGGTAGCGGTAATAGTTACGACGACGTTCTCACGAGCAATGAGGTCCTCATCGGTGACGTCGCCAGAGGCAGCGACGATTTGGGTGCGACGCTCATCACCGTAATTCTCCACGATCTCCTCAAGCTCATCGTGGACAATCTGACGCTGACGTTCCTCACGTGCAAGAATGTCCTTCAGGTCCGCGATAGTCTCCTCGATCTCCGCCAACTCATCAATAATCTTCTGACGCTCCAAGGCTGCCAGGCGGCGCAGACGCATGGCCAGGATGGCATCGGCTTGGATCTCGTCGACGTCGAGTAGCTGCATCAAGCCCTCGCGTGCCTCCTCCACCGTGGGGGAACGGCGAATGAGCGCGATGACCTCATCGAGCATGTCGAGTGCCTTGACGAGACCGCGCAGGATGTGGGCGCGCTTTTCGGCCTCATCGAGGCGGTACTGAGTACGGCGAACGATGACCTCGATCTGGTGAGCCACGTAGTAGCTCAGCATCTGGTCCAGACGCAGCGTGCGCGGCACGCCATCGACGATGGAGAGCATGTTCGCGCCGAAGGAGGTCTGCAGCTGGGAGTGCTTATACAGATTGTTGAGGACAACGCGGGCCACGGCATCACGCTTCAGCGTGACAACGATGCGCATACCAACACGGTCAGAGGATTCATCCTCAATCTTGGCAATGCCGGCAATCTTGCCGTTGACCACGGACTCCGCAATGTTGGAGATCATGTTGTCCGGGTTGACCTGGTACGGCAGCTCGGTGATAACGATGGTCTGGCGGTTGCCCACCTCCTCAATGGAGGTCACACCACGCATGCGGATGGAGCCGCGGCCCGTGGTGTAGGCGTCCTTAATACCTTGGTCACCAACAATCAGACCAGCGGTGGGGAAATCCGGGCCCTTGACGTACGTCATGCACGCTTCAAGCGCCTCTTCCTCACTGGCATCCGGGTGATCCAGAAGCCAATAAATGGCATCCGCCAGCTCATTGAGGTTGTGCGGCGGGATGTTGGTGGCCATACCAACGGCGATACCGCCGGAACCGTTCATCAGCAGATTAGGAACACGGGAAGGCAAGATGACCGGCTCTTCAGTCTTGCCATCGTAGTTCGGAGCGAAGTCGACGGTGTTTTCGCGAATATCGCGCACCATCTCCATAGCCAGCGGGGTCATGCGGCACTCGGTGTAACGCATAGCTGCCGGGCCGTCATTACCGCGGGAGCCGAAGTTACCTTGGCCGTCTACCAGCGGGTAGCGCATGTTCCACGGCTGAGCCAAGCGCACGAGGGTGTCGTAAATAGCGGAGTCACCGTGGGGGTGGAACTGACCCATCGTGTCAGAGACTGGACGAGCAGACTTCACATAACCGCGATCCGGACGGTAGCCGGAGTCAAACATTGCGTACAGAATGCGGCGGTGCACCGGCTTGAGGCCATCGCGAACCTCAGGAAGAGCACGGCCGACAATAACGGACATGGCGTAGTCGATGTAGCTCGACTCCATCTCCTCATTGATGTCAATCGGATGAATACGATCAAAAAGATCGCCATTGTTATCACTCATAACGCCTTATCGTACCGTCTGGGGCGCTGTGAGGCCTTCTACGCCATGATGTTGGTATCACTGTGGTATCACACTGCTAGCATGTGAGGCATGGCAATGACACTCAGGCTCACCCCCGAGCAAAATCATGCACTCACGCTGTTGGCTTCCGCACAAGGGACATCGAAACACGAGGCAGTGGTCCGCGCTGTGGTGGCTGCGGCTTCCCGAACACTTTCTGATGCTGCTGTCCAAGACACCGCCCGTCGGCTTTTGCCCGGGCGTTCTGAGCTTGAAGCAGAGATTCGCCGGACTCGTGGGCTCTTATGAGTGTTGAGCATTTAATTCTCATAGCCCGCGAATTCTGCCGCATATATCGCGTACGAATAGTGTCCTTCGCGGCACTAGCCGCTGCGGCGGGTGCAAGTACTGCATCAGTAGAAGGCATTCCCGTCCACGGGACTCGACAAGAGTCTGCGGCCGCTCTCGAAACTGTGTTGCGTGCTTTCCCTGCGTTGAATGCAGAGAATGAAGAATTCGCGCGCTTTTGCGCGCAGGTCTACCTTTCTGTGGCAGAAGTTATGTAAGTTAAACATGTTAAAGATGCTTAAACCATTGCGCGTTTAGGTAGTGGTGCGTCCTTCATCGTCCCACTCCCTCTCTAGAAAGGAATTCCCTATGTCCATGAAGAAGCTTCTCGCTGCCGGAGTCGTGGCCACTACCCTTGCTACTGCTGTTGCCCCAGCAGCGAGCGCTGAGACCACTAATGACGACTGGAAGAACAAAGTCAATCCTGACTTCCAGCAGGGCGAGGCTGGCTCCTCACTCACGGGCTCCACTCCCCTGGACATGACTTTTATCATCGGCGGCTCCATTGCCGGTGCTTTGGCCCTGCTCAAGCTAGTCGTCGACAACGTCCCAGCCCTGCGCGCTCAGGTTGATGAGTTTGCCGCACAGGTCGGCCTTGCTGGCTCTTCCGGTTCTTCTGAGGACAGCCGTCTGAACCAGGGTGGCCTCGACTTTGACCTCGAGCGTCTTGCCCGCACTAATGGTTTCCCGGAGATTGCTGACCAGCTCGCCGCACTCAAGGCAGGCTCTAGCGCCCCAGCACAGTAAGCTCACCTATATGGCAAACCTCACCCAGCTTCTTCAGTCCCCTACCCGCAATGCCGTGGTGGCGGACTTGTCCACGGCCGCCGATGAAGCCGTTTCTTCTTTGTCCGGAATTTCCGGCATGGCCTTCAAAGGTGCATTAGCAGCCGCCAAGAAGGCAGATTCCAAAGTTGTATCCAAGGGAGTCAACCAGATGCTCCCAGAACTTCTGAACAGCCTTGATTCCTACTGGAAGGAATTCGAAGGTTCTGAGCAATCAGACTTTGGCACATACCTTGATGGTCGCAGCTCTGAAATTACTGATGCCATTATGGCTACTGCTGATAAGTCCGCTGAGGACATCAAAGCACCAGGCATTGCCCGTACCTACAAGTCACTACGCGGTAAGGCTTCCTCCATCTTGGAGCCAAACGTTCCGACCATCGGCCGTGTGCTGCAGCGCCACATGGGTACCGTTTAGGCCACCGTTTAAGAAGCGTCACCTCGGATTCATAGACACACAAAAAGACCAGCTCCTCGTTGTGAGGGCTGGTCTTTTCTTATACTGCTGGAAAGTACGTGCAGCTCTTTACTTCACGTCTGAACGGTCTTAGACGTGTAAGACCGTTTAAACGTCGAGGAAGCGCACGTCCTTTGCGCGGCGAGTAATAAAGGAGCGGCGGGCTGCGACGTCATCGCCCATAAGGATGGAGAAGAGTTCGTCGGCACGCTGGGCATCCTCAAGGTCCACACGGCGCAGAATGCGGGTGTTCGGATCCAACGTGGTCTCCCACAGCTCGGAGGCATTCATCTCACCGAGACCCTTGTAGCGCTGAATTCCGTCATCCTTGTTGATCTTGCGGTTCTCAGCCAAGCCCTCAGCCAACTGCTTGTCGCGCTCGGCATCGGAGAACGCGTATCCCGGCTGGCCCTTAGCCCACTTGAGCTTGTACAGAGGCGGGTTAGCCAAGTAGACGTGGCCGTCCTCCACCAGCTGCGGCATAAAGCGGAAGAGCAGCGTCAACAGCAGCGTGGCGATGTGCTGGCCGTCAACGTCGGCATCGGCCATAAGCACAATCTTGTCGTAGCGCAGCTTGGAAATATCGAACTCTTCGTGGATACCAGTACCCAAAGCGGTAATGATGGCCTGGACTTCGGCATTCTTGAGCACCTTATCCATGCGGGCCTTCTCCACGTTGAGGATCTTGCCGCGAAGCGGAAGGATGGCCTGGAACATCGAGTCACGACCACCCTTAGCGGAACCACCTGCGGAGTCACCCTCCACGATGTACAGCTCGGAGAGCTTTGAATCCTTGGAGCGGCAATCCGCTAGCTTGCCTGGCAGACCACCAAGGTCACCGGCAGACTTGCGGCGAACGAGTTCACGGGCCTTACGTGCCGCTACACGAGCGTGTGCGGAAGCGACAGCCTTGTTGATGATGACCTTGGCCTCAGCCGGGTTGGCATCGAACCAGTCATTGAGGTGCTCATTAACTGCACGCTGGACAAATCCCTTGATCTCAGAGTTGCCGAGTTTGGTCTTGGTCTGGCCCTCGAACTGGGGATCGCCCACCTTGACGGAAATAACCGCAGCAAGGCCTTCACGGCAGTCATCGCCAGAGAGGTTGCCATCCTTTTCCTTGATGAGCTTGTGCTCTTTGGCGTAGCGGTTCATCAGGGACGTCAGCGCCGCACGGAAACCTTCCTCGTGCGTACCACCTTCATGGGTATTGATGGTGTTGGCGAAAGTGTGGACGGATTCCTTGTAGCCCTGGTTCCACTGCAGTGCGATTTCAACCTCGTGGTCCTCACCCTTGACGTCAAAACCAACGATGGTGGGATGAATGGCAGACTTGTTGCGGTTGAGGAACTCAACGTAGTCCTGCAGGCCGTTTGGGTAGTGGTAGATGACTTCCTTCTTTTTCTTGGAAGTCTTCTTCTCGCCGTCTTCCCCAGAAGCGTCCTTCTCATCGAGGGAGCTAAGACTAACCGCTGCGTCACCAGCCTCGGCGATTTCTTCAAGCTCTGCTTGCTCCTTCGAGATAGCACGTTCATCACGAAGAACAATGGTCAGGCCCTTGTTCAGGAAGGCCATTTCCTGCAGGCGGCGCGCAATAGTGTCGTAGTTAAATTCGACGGTTTCAAAAATCTCTGGGTCCGGCCAGAAGCGGACTGTGGTACCGGTACCACGGGCTTTCTCACCTTCAACGAGCTCATCTGGGATGGCGTTGGTGAAGTTCTGGTACCAGTGCTTGCCATCGCGCTTAATGTCTGCCTCAACACGGGTGGACAAAGCGTTGACGACGGAAATACCCACACCGTGGAGACCACCGGAAACGGCGTACGACTCAGAGTCGAACTTACCGCCCGCATGCAGCTGAGTCATGACGACCTGGACAGTAGGAATGCCAGAGGCATGCATCTCCACTGGGATACCACGGCCGTTATCGATGACCTCGACACCACCATCCTCACGGAGAGTAACAACGACCTTGTCGGCGTAGCCCGCCATGGCCTCATCGACGGAGTTGTCAACGATCTCCCAGATCAGGTGGTGCAGACCACGGGTACCGGTGGAACCGATGTACATGCCGGGGCGCTTGCGGACGGCCTCGAGGCCTTCCAGAATCGTAATTGACCCCGCATCATATGCGTGTTGTTCAGCCACGGATTCGTGTTCTCCTTTTGGCTAGAGCTAAATCTAAGACTTTAGCCATTCTACACTGTGTCCCCCTACACAGGGACACTGCACGCCAGTGAGAAGCCCAAATTTGCGTGAATTTCGCGATCAGTCCAGATAGCCGGATCAACCATATGTGTCTTGTGAGCCTTGCGGCTTGACCCATTGGCGCCCTTCATAGTTGCGATGCTGCTTGGGGCCTTGAATGTGTAGCTTCACCACAACATCAGGGCCGAGGCGGTCGGTGATTTTCTGCAAGATGGGCCGCTGAAGGTAGCGCAACTCCGTGGCCCAACTCGAAGAATCGCAGGCTACGTAGACGATTTGTTCTTTGATGTTGATCGGTTGTGTGTGAGCAGCAATGCGCTCGCCCACGAGGTTTTCCCAATTACCCATCACCCAGCCGTGAGCCAGTTCGTGCTCCCAGCCGCGTTTGCCAATTTCACGCTGGATCTGTGCGCCCAGGCTCGGAATCTCTAGGCTGCGTCGCCGGCGGCGCCCATCCGGCCCACTGGGACGTCCACGGCGATATGGCTTGGGCTGGTTCTCTATAGGTGTGGATGCCAGATTCATCTTGGGCGCGGGCTTGTTCAGCTTCGGCGCATTCTTGGAATTACTTCGAGTGCGTTCAAACAGGGCCTTTACTGGATCAACTGGATCACTGTCCTGCTCAGTCATGCTGATCACCATCCTCATCATCAGCAGCAGCGGCATGAGGTGTAATTTCAGAAATTCTGCCCTCGTCCGTGTCGCGCACGGTGACGGTAAAACGCTCGATGGGTTGCAAGTTGCCAGGCAAATCCTCGTCCACAGCTGCGGTGATGAGTACCTGTTCGGCTTCGGCAGCAAGATGCACGAGCTTCTCGCGGCGCTTGGCATCGAGCTCTGCAAAGACGTCATCGAGGATAAGGATCGGATCGGTACCGTCCTGTCGCAGCAGATTGAATTCTGCGAGTCGCAGGGAAATGGCATAAGACCAGGTTTCACCATGGCTGGCAAAGCCCTTCGCAGGGCTGGTGCCCAAGTTCAGCACGAGGTCGTCGCGGTGAGGGCCCACGAGCGAGATGCCGCGCTCGATTTCGCGCTGGCGCTTAGTTGCTAGCTCGGTGAGCATCATGGCCTCGATAACCTCACGGTCGGAGATATCCACCGTGGACTTGTACTCGATGCTGGCTGGGCGCGATTCCGGGGCCAGGCCGGAGTAGGCAGCAGGGATGAGGTCCTGGAGATCGTCGACAAGCGCCAAGCGTGCCTGGATCACCTGCGCGCCGAGCGAGGCCAGCTGGGTATCCCATGCGTCGAGGGTGGCCAGAGCCGAAGCGCCATCACTGTCGTTGTAACCGCGGCGCAGACTCGCTGATGCCGACTTCAGCAACGCATTGCGTTGCTTTAATACCTTGTCATAATCTGCCTTGACCCCGGCCAAGCGTGGGGTGCGCGAGGCAATAATGTCATCGAGGTACTGGCGGCGTGCTGCAGGTTCGCCACGCACGAGCGAGAGGTCCTCCGGGGAAAACAAGACGGTTTTCACCACGCCGAGCAATTCGCGTGGGGACTTCAGACGTGTGCGGTTAATCTGCGCCTGGTTCGCCGCATGCGGTTTGATGAGCAAGTGCGCGGTAAGCTCGCGGCCCTGGTTAACAGCGGTAGCGGAAATGCGGGCGTTGTTCGCTCCTTGGCGCACGAGCGGGGCATCGTGGGATACGCGGTGCGAGGACAGGTGCGCGGTATAGCCGATGGCTTCGACGATATTGGTTTTGCCGAAGCCATTGCGGCCAACGAAAAGGGTAATCCCCGGTTTTAGCCCGAGGGTGAGCTCGGGCCAGGAGCGGAAGTCCCTGACATCGAGATCGCGGATGTACATACGGCCTAGCCTGGCAGGCGTACCGGCATCAGCAGGTAGGTGAAGTCCGTCTCCGGGGTGGGGAACGTGCCGTCTTCGTTGGCCTCCGGCAGCTCCTCTGGCTCCGGAATCATGATGGCCGGACGGGAAGGTTCAGTAAAGCCGAAGACAACGCGATCCGTGTGGACGACGCCAAGGCCGTCCTTGAGGTAAGACGGGTTGAAGGCGATAACGAAGCTATCGCGGCCGTTGAAAGCACAAGGAAGGGTTTCCGTCGCGCGGCCAGAATCAGCACCGGCGGCAAGTGTGACTTCGCCTTCGCTGAATTCCATGCGGATTTGGGCATTGCGGTCCGTCAGTAGGGAGACACGGCGAATTGCTTCCTGCAGCGGAGCTACCTCGATGCTGGCCATGGCCGTGTGGGTCTTCGGCAGCAGCGGTGCCACGTTGGGGAAGTCGGCATCAAGCATGCGGGTGGTGGTCTCACGGTTATCTGCATGCAGACCAAACAGGCCCTCAGCCGCAATGTTCTCACCGGTACCCACGGCGATCTCCACCGGGATGTTGAGGTGAGTATCCAAGGAACGGCCAGTGTCCTGGAGCGTCTTGGCTGGAACGAGAAGCTTGGCCTCAACATTGTCTGCGACCGGTTCCCACTCGAAAGTGCGCATGGCCAAGCGGAAGCGGTCAGTAGCGGTCATCTCCACGTGGGAGCCATTAATCGCAATATGCACGCCGGTGAGCATGGGAAGCGTGTCATCCTTACCCGCCGCGGCCACGACCTGGCTGATGGCTTCAACGAAAAGCTGCGGGTTAATGGTGCCGGTGACCTCCGGCAGGACCGGCAGCTGCGGGTAATCATCAAGGGGGATGAGCGGCAGCTCGAAGCGCGAGGAACCACAGGTGAGCAAAACCTTGGAATCTTCCTGCGTCATCTCCACTTCCTTGTTGGGCAAGGACGCAACGATGTCAGAAAGCAGCTTGCCAGCGACGGCAATGCGACCCGGCTCATCCACCATGCCGGCGATGCGCACGCGCGTGGAGACCTCGTAGTCAAAGCCGGTGAATTCCAAACCATTGTCATCCGCGGTGATCAGCATGGCGCGCAGCACCGGCTGCGTGACCTTTGACGGCAGACTGCGCGCGACCCATGCGACGGCGTTGGCGAGGTCATCTTTGGCAACGCGAAATGACACGGACTGGTCCATGGTGGTGAGACGCTCCTCTAGTTGCTGATGGATAAATTCCTGACGGATAAATTCTTGGAAGCTCACTCCAACTTACAGGATCGGCGAGACACCACAGGAGTTTTGTCATTCACCATCTCTGCTCCTCGTTGGAGACCGGTGGCCAGGCGGGCATCGACGAATCACACACATCCTTTTTCTTCTTAGTTAGGGAGAAAACAAAATAGGAGTAGTAATAAGCGCTGTGGGATCTGTGGAGAACCCTACAAAAGCCAAGCTTGCTCCGGCGAATCGATCTGTGGGCCAGGATGTGGGATCCCTGTGATCAAATGACACAAAATGTGAGTAACTCCGTCGGGGTCAGAGTTATCCACAATCCATCCCCAGATCTATCGCTGCTGATCACAGGGTTGCCCACAAGAGAAAATCTGGTCCTGATCTGCTGTGGAATCCGAAAACGTGACGAGGATCTACAAATTACAACAATGAAATTACACAGGTGTGGATAACGCTGTGGATAACGAAAAGTGCCCCTCCCAAGGCCGTCACCGTGGAGTGGTGAGGTGGGAGGGGCGTCGGAAAGCGCGCGTCGTTAGCGGTGATTCTTCACGCGTTGGGTCAGCGCCTGGATTTCGTCGTACGTGTTTCTGTTCTCCGTCATCTCTTTGCGGATCTTCCGGTCGGCATAGATGACGGTGGTGTGGTCCTTGCCACCGAATTGATCACCAATTTTGGGCAAGGAAAGCTCTGTGAGCTCGCGGCACAGATACATTGCCAGCTGACGGGCGTGGGCCACAGCGCGCTTCTTACCAGAACCGCGCAAGGTTTCGACGTCAATGTTGAAGTACTCCGCGGTGACCTCCATGATGGCGGCTGCGGTGATCTGGCGGTCGGCCGAGTCCGGTGCCAGATCCTGTAGCGCAATCTCTGCCATCTCCATGCTGATCGGTTCGTTGACCAGGGAGGAGTAGGCAGACACGCGGATAAGTGCGCCTTCCAACTCACGGATGGAAGATTCAAAACGCGAGGCAATGAGCTCCAGGACTGAGCGGTCGACGTCGGTGCCGTCCGCAGCGGCCTTCTTCATGAGAATGGCAATGCGCGTTTCCAAGTCTGGCGGCTGGATATCCGTGATGAGACCGCCTTCAAAGCGGGTACGTAGGCGGTCTTCCAGGGTCGTCAGCTGTTTCGGCGGACGGTCAGAGGACAAGATAATCTGCTTGTTCGCCTGGTGAAGCGCATTAAAGGTGTGGAAGAACTCCTCCTGCGTGGACTCCTTGCCCTCAAGGAACTGAATGTCATCCACCATGAGGATGTCCAAGTTGCGGTAGCGGCGCTTGAAGGATTCTTGGCGGTCATCACGCAGCGAATTGATGTAGTCATTGGTGAACTCTTCCGAGGACACATACTTCACGCGCAGCCCTGGGTGCAGCACCTGGGCATAGTTGCCGGCGGCGTGGAGCAGGTGTGTCTTGCCCAAACCAGAACCGCCCCAAATAAATAGTGGGTTATATGCGCGGGCGGGGTTCTCCGCTACGGCTACGGCCGCGCCGTTGGCAAAACGGTTGGAGGAACCGATGACGAAGTTCTCAAACGTGTGCTTCGGGTTGAGGGACTTCTCGTGATTCGGGTTGTGCGCGGGTTCCTCACGGGGGATTCGTGCACCGGCTGCCTCCGGGTAGCTGGCTGGTGCAGTGGCCTGCTGTTCACTGTAGTGCTGAGCTAGCTCGTCCAGGCTGGCCGGTGAGTAGGTGGAATCCCACCTCGTGGCCTGCTGCTGTTGCTGTGGCTGGGCCGGCTGAGACTGGTGGTCCATGCCGTACTGGGGTGCCTCAGTTTGGATGGGGCGCTCGGGCGTGGGGTCTGGTTCAACTTCAGCAGGGGCAGACGCTGCTGGTTGCTCGGGCGCTGCCTGCTGGGCGGTAATCGTCACGGCCAGGGAACAGGGGCGGCCCATGTGCTGGGACAAGGTACGTGAGATGTGCTCCCCTAGCTCGGTCTCAATGACATTCTTGGCGTTTTCGTGTGGGGCGGCGATGAGGGCGTATCCGTCGCCGATCATGATGGGTTCCACGAGCTGCAAGTTGAGCCGCTGGCTGTGGGTAAAGTTCGGCACATGTGAGTTGGGTTGCTCAGACTGTGCCAGCAGATCAGTGACCACTGCTTTCCAGCTGGCCCTGAGGGCCACTTGCGGATCAGACAAGACGCCTACCTTCTATGTAGTTCGAGTTCACACTGCCAGTGGTGAGAGGCCACGGGGCAGGTACTCGACCCACGTACTTGACCACTGTGCGGGTAGCGCAGTGATTCTTGTAATTATCGGGGGACGGACGGATGGACTGTTGAGAGAGTAAAAGAAATTCCACGGGTTTCCACCGAAGATTCCACACGATGTTTTAGTGCGTCACCTCGGTTTCCACAAAGTTATCCACAGGTGTGAATTGGTGGTTTATCCACAGCCTAGCGCATGGCTGTGGATAACTTCCCAACGGTACCTTAATGGCTCTGACCTGCATATACGGCAAAAGTCTCAAGGTTCAGTTGAGAGTTATCCACACCTTGTGGGTAGCTGTGGAATTTGATTCCTTAGTTCTACCGCGTTGTCCCGAGGCTGTCTAACGCACTTTTTATGCATGCAGTAGGTCTGGTTGATTCGAACCCTGTGAAGGTGCGATGTGTCTGGGGTTGACTCGCAGCATGAGGGCCAAAAGTGGCGCTCTAGCTGGGGATAAAAACATCGATGTCATTTCGGGTACACCCAGTGTGTCGATTTGTTCTACGCCCCATCTGTCACGTAACCTGTGATGGTCTATCGCAGCAGTGCATAACGCACATGTTGCATGTGGGACTGCCTCGCCCCGCCGCATGGCGCTATCCGGGCGAAGCCTCATCCCCGCGAACACCATTCATCAGTGGATGCTCAGGCCCAGCCGCGCCGCGCGGCGGGTTTGAGCTATCTGCGTACAACTTCAAGGAGTTAATCGTGGCAAAGGGTAAGCGTACCTTCCAGCCGAACAACCGTCGTCGTGCTCGTAAGCACGGCTTCCGCACCCGCATGAGCACCCGCGCTGGCCGCGCTATCGTCGCAGCTCGTCGCAAGAAGGGTCGCGCTAAGCTCACCGCTTAATTCATGCTTCCAGCCCAGCACAAGCTCACGTCCCCGAGGCAATTTCGGCGGACTATCAAGGGCGGACGCCGGGCGGGCACGCGCACCGTTGTCGTGCATATGCACATCAACACTGGTGAGGACGCCATCGCGGCTACTGGCCCGCGATTTGGCCTCATCGTTTCGAAGGCCGTCGGGAATGCCGTGGTTCGCCACCGCACCTCCCGGCGGCTTCGTCATGTGTGCATGGCGGTGATGAGGGACGGTGCTCATGGCACTCCCCTTCCGCCGAATGTTGACATTGTCATTCGAGCCCTGCCCGCCAGCGCCGAGGCAACAAGTGAGCGCCTTGCCCGCGATATCCGCAAAGCCCTAGCAAAATGGGATATCTAAACTCCCAGGGAGAAGAGATTCCCCCTGCCCGCGGCTTCGGGCGAGTCCTAGTTCACTGGGTGCGCTTCTACCAAAAGCATGTCTCACCCCTTAAGATGGTTTCGACCTGTCGTTTTGAACCGACATGCAGTGCCTATGCCCTCGAGGCCATCTCCGTGCACGGAGCGCTCAAGGGAGTGGGCATGGCCGTCGCCAGGCTCTGCAAGTGTGGGCCCTGGCATCCGGGCGGATTCGATCCGGTACCGACCAAACAACATCGAAGGTAAACAACACTCGTGCTTAATTTCATCTATTGGCCAATCTCAGCCGTTCTGTGGTTCTGGCATTGGCTTCTGAGCTTCGTCCTCGACTCCGGTTGGGGCGGAACGTGGATCATCGCCATCGTCCTGCTGACGTGGACGCTGAAAGCGCTCATGGTCAAGCCGACCATCACGCAGCTGCGCTCCTCACGCAAGATGCAGGAGATCCAGCCGCAAATCCAAGAACTGCGCACCAAATACGCCAATGATCAGACCAAGGCAGCGCAGGAGATGCAGCGCATCTACAAGGAATCTGGTGTGCGCCCGGTAGCGGGCTGCTTGCCTATGTTCGCCCAGATTCCGATGTTCATTGGTCTGTTCCACGTGCTGCGCTCCTTCGACCGAACCGTGGCCGTCGCCGGTGGCATTGGCCACCCGGCAGGTGGTGCCATGTCGGAAGAGATGAACGCCTCCATCGCGAACTACATCTTCAAGCCGGAATTGGTCAAGGAGTTCGTGGATGCCAAGATCTTCGGCGTTCCGCTCGTGGCTAACCTACGTCTTAACTCAGGGCTGGAGATTGTCAAGAGCACCACGACAACGCAGGCAGCGCTTATTATCGTGCCGCTGATTGCCATCATTGCGGTGCTCACGCACTTCAACGCGCGTATGACTCTGAACCGCCAGGAGGCTCGTCGCGCTGCTGGTAAGACGGCTACGCCGCAGGGTCAGAATGCGGAAATGATGCAGCAGCAGATGGCCATGATGAACAAGATGATGCTGTGGTTTATGCCGGCCATGCTGATTTTCTCCGGCTTCATTTGGCCCATCGGTCTGCTCTTCTACATGCTGGCTAACACCGTGTGGACCTTCTTCCAGACGCGTATCGTGTACGCCAAGATGGACCGCGAGGAGGAAGAGGAGGCAGCTGCCAAGGCTGAGCTCAAGCGCACCTCTGCTCCGAAGCCGGGCGCTCGCAAGAAGGACAACCGCTCTAAGAAGCAGCGCCGCAAGAATAACTAGAACTACCCAGGAGTTTTCACAGTGACCGACACCGTATCCGACACTGTGCCACTGGACCCGTCTGACGTCTTTGGATCGCGTCTTCCGCTCGCGCAGAAGTATCACGATTCACTCGCCACGGACGGGTCCACTCGTGGTTTTATTGGCCCCCGCGAGGTCCCGCGCCTGTGGGAGCGCCACCTCATCAACTGCGCTGTGGTCGCGGAGGTGATGCCGCAGAACGCTACGCTTATCGACGTCGGCAGTGGCGCCGGCTTGCCCGGAATCCCGCTCGCCATTGCACGCCCCGACCTGACGATCACTCTCATCGAGCCGCTGTTGAAGCGCTCGACCTACCTCAGCGAGGTCGTCGACCTTCTGAGCCTCGATAACGTCACCGTCATCCGTGGCCGTGCTGAAGAAGGCCCAGTGAAGAAAGCCGTTAAGGGCGCGGATATCGTGACCTCCCGCGCGGTGGCCCCGCTGGGCAAGCTGGCCAAGTGGTCCCTGCCGCTGGTGCGCAAGGGCGGCGAGATGATCGCTCTCAAGGGCTCCTCGGTGCACGAGGAACTGGAGCGCGATGCCGCGGATATTAAGCGTGCCGGTGGCGGAAAAGCCGAGGTCATGACCATTCACGGCACCACGATTATCCGTGTCCCGCGCGTGAACTAAAGTAGACGGCATGACTCATCCTCGTCTTATCACCATTGCGAACCAGAAAGGTGGCGTGGGTAAAACCACCTCCGCCGTGAACCTTGCCGCCGCGCTCGCTGACGCCGGCAAGAAGGTACTGGTGATCGACCTGGACCCGCAGGGCAACGCCTCCACCGCCGTAGGCGCGGAACATACCTCTGGGACGCAGTCCAGCTACGAGGTCCTCTTGGGAGACTGCACGGCCAATGACGCCATGCAGCACTCCCCCGACAATGAGAATCTGTACTGCATCCCTGCCACCATTGATTTGGCTGGCGCGGAGATCGAAATGGTGTCCCTTGTGCGCCGCGAATTCCGCCTCTACGATGCCCTCCACAAGGGCTTCCTAGAGGAGCATGGCTTCGAGTACGTCTTCATTGACTGCCCGCCCTCTCTAGGCCTGCTCACCATCAACGCAATGTCGTGTGCTGAAGAGGTCATTATCCCCATCCAGTGCGAGTACTACGCCCTGGAGGGCGTGGGCCAGCTGTTGGGCAATATTTCCATGATTCGGGAGCATCTCAACGAGGATCTCCACATTTCTGGCGTCCTGCTCACCATGTTTGATGCCCGCACCAAGTTGGCCCAGCAGGTAGCAGATGAGGTCCGCGAACAGTTCGGTGCCGTGGTCCTGGGCAACGTTATCCCGCGTTCCGTGCGCGTTTCAGAGGCGCCGGGCTATGGTAAGACAGTTATCGCTTATGACCCGTCGTCGACAGGCGCCCGCGCGTACGCCGCCGCTGCACGCGAGCTGGACAAGCGCGGTGATTACACGCCGCACCCCACCACAGGTGCTATTGGCGTGAGCCCGGAGATTTTCGCGGAACTGGAAGGATAGGAGCAACGGATGGCAAACAAGAAGGCAGACCAGAAGCCGGAACAGCGTCAGGGTGGTCTGGGCAAGGGCTTGGCTGCGCTCATTCCGTCCGGCCCGGGTGCTCCATCCCGCAAGCCTCACTTGGGCGATTCCGCCGCGGACATCATTCTCGGTGCCTCCGCCGGCACACCAAAGGACGCCGGCACGAAGAAGGTCCAGGGCGCTCCGACCATCCAGCAGTCTTCCGGCTCAAAGAAGCGCCAGGCTAAACCTTCTGTCATTGGCGCGACCTACCGCGAGATTTCCGTCGGTGACATCCTTCCCAACCCGAAGCAGCCGCGTACCGTCTTTGACGAGGACGAACTGGCAGAACTGGTGCACTCCATCAAGGAGTTCGGCCTCTTGCAGCCAGTCGTAGTCCGCCCCTCCGAGGAAGGCGGCTTCGAGCTCATTATGGGTGAGCGCCGCTGGCGTGCTTCCTCCAAGGCAGGTCTGGCCACTATCCCGGCTATCGTCCGCGACACCAAGGACGATGACCTCCTGCGTGACGCCCTGCTGGAGAACATCCATCGCGTGCAGCTCAACCCGCTGGAAGAGGCCCACGCTTACCAGCAGCTGTTGGAAGAATTCGATGTGACCCAGAACGAGCTTGCTGATCGCATCGGCCGCTCCCGCCCCCAGGTCACCAACATGATCCGCTTGCTCAAGCTGCCGGTCACCGTGCAGAAGCGCGTTGCTGCCGGCACCTTATCCGGCGGTCACGCCCGTGCGTTGCTGGGCCTGCCGGATGCAGAGGCCATGGAGCTCATTGCCAACCGCATCGTGGCCGAAGGCCTGTCTGTGCGCGCCACGGAAGAAGCCGTCACTCTGTACAAGCGTGAAGGCAAACCGGCTGAGCCGACGAAGAAGCAGCCCGCTCCGCAGCCGCAGTTTTTCACCGACTCCGCCGAGCGCCTTGCCGATCGCTTCGACACCAAGGTCACCGTCACCATGGGCAAGCGCAAGGGCAAGATGGTCGTAGAATTTGGTGACCAAGAAGATTTCGAGCGTATCTTGGCTCTCATTGAGGGAAACGAAAGCAGCTAGCTCCCAATCATGCTTATTGAGGCCGTCAAGGAAGGTGTTGCCATCAACCCCTTGGCGGCCCGATCCATTTTCTGGGAAATGAAGACCACGGTCGCTGATCCCGCCTTTGAGAAGGAAGCGTGGCTGAGCGCTACCTTGCTGAGCTACGGTGAGTGCGGTTTTACCGTGGGCGATGAGGCTACCGTCTTCTTTTGCCCACCGGAGCTTGCGCCCGGTGCGGCAAAGCTACCCACCTCCCCGGTTGCTGAGGACGCCGTGTTGGTGTCTTCTTTGTTTGTGAAATCGGAGCGCGCGGCGAAGGGCTTGGAAGCCGTGCTTCTTGACGCCACAATAATGCACCTCACCTCCCGCGATGCCTCCGCGCTGGAAGCATTCGGCTATCGCGATGCCCGCCAGGCCGAGGACTTGTTGCGCGACAAACCCGGTCGCATTGGCCTTCTTCCAGTGGAAACCCTGGAGTCAGCTGGCTTCATGGTGGTGCGCGATCACCCCATCACACCTCGCCTGCGCCTGGAACTTCCCCCTGCCTTCGACCTGCTCACTGCCGCCGCGGTGGAGGACCTCCTCGCCCGCGCCCTGGCGTAGGGCCTAGGCTTCAAAGACCTATTCAATGAACAGGCCCGGAAGTTCATTCTCACTGTTGCACGATGTTATTAAACCCCTTATGCGTATAACTACGCACACCACACCCGCTCTCGGATTTAATCGTGATGGTGTGGTTTTCTTTCGGGGTTGTATTTGGGGGATTATGATGCCTAGGAACGAAACTCGGGGCACTTCACTGCTGTATCTCGGCGGGGCATGTCGGTGTCAACGTCTAGGGGTATTGAGCAGAGTGATATTTAGCCCGCTGCGTTCGGCTTGGTCGATGTGGATTTGGTCAGGAAACCAGGATGAGGCCGCCGATCCAGCTAAGGAAACGGAAGGGGCCTATCGGTGCCAAATGGTGCTACCCTAGTGTTATTGCCACCTGTTACGACAGGATCGGAAGAAGACCCTGGGACCCCAGCCGGACGACTGGACCCAGGGTCTTCGCCTGCCTCTAGAGGGAATCCGGGGTGGGACGTTTGAGGACCACTTTCTCGTGCAGCTTCTCCCAGTACTGCTCTTCCCCTAGATGGACGGAGTTCAGTGCTCCCAGAACGGCATCTGGAATCCAGAGCAGGGGATCATCGCCACCGCGTACGTGTCGCAGTCGGATGCCAGCACTTTGTCCCTGGCCCTGCAGGGCAACTATATGGGCGACGTCTCGCCTGTTTTGTGCTTCTTGCCGGCTTTCCAAAGTGACGTTGTGGACGTGCATCTCGGAGAGCTCGAAGTACATCTGCTCCAAGCATTTCCTGCGGTGCCTCTCCGTCTTCTTGCTCACTTCACTCCGGTGGGTGATGATCGCTTGCATGGAGTCGATCTCAGAAAGGGTGTCCACGATTTTTCGGCGTCGGCTATTACGTTCGTCGGTCCAGTGAAGTTTGACCTGGCCAGGAAGTCGTAGTGGACGCAGCTCCTCGCGTATTTTTCCAAGTCTTGAGTGTCGATGATGGCTGCACACACCATGTACTCCTGCCGGTCTGGGGGTCTAGGGGCGGAGGACTCATCGATGTAGGCGACTAGCTGTGATTCCACCCTGGAATTGTAGCCTAGCCTTCAAAGACAACTTCCATATGGCGGGATGCAAGCCACGATCGCTGTGGTCAGAAAACAGCCACCAGGGAACTAGACAGCCGTTGTCTGTGTATAAGGAGAAGAAGGTGCCAAAGACCGTGCCAGTGAATCCAGCGCAAATTTCAATAAAATCTATCCCACACTTGCTCTGATCGCATATGTTTTGTTGTCCATCGGAGATGGAGAAAGCTGGCGCCGCAAGTTGACACTGCTGATGGCGGACTTTCCAACCATCGAAGGCATAAGTCCTGAGAAAGATATGGGGTTCCCCGCTGAGTGGGGCGAGTTAGATATTTGGAATGGCGGAGAGCCAGAACAGTAGAGACCTATATTGTGCAGGAATTCTTGTTTTTGTGGAGCCACGTACCGTTGCCCCACTTCTTACGAGGATTGCTCTGCGCGCAGGAGTTCGTCGAAACGGTACGTGCCGGTCACGGCGGTGTCGTCATCGAGGAGATACAGGCGCTTGACGGCAACGACGATGGCCTCGGCGATGTCATCGCGGCAATCCGGGTTGGTGAGGATAGCCACGTCCTTGGGGCTGGTGAGGTATCCCAGCACCACCTGTACGACAGGCATTTGCGTCAAGCGCAGCAGTGCCCACGTGCGACCGTGGTTGCGGCAATTTCCCAGCTCAGTGCGTGCAACGATCTCACGCTGGATGAAACCGGAGAGTGTCTCGCCAATGAGCGAAGAGTTGCCAGACTCCGAGCCGAAGTAGAAGGTGGCCACGCCGTTGGCTTTCTCCGTAGGGTACTCATCGCAGGCGAGGGAGATGACAAAGTCGGCGTCGAAGGCGTTAGCCAGTCCAGCGCGGTCGCGCACGGAGGGATCGTCGGTACGCGGGCGGGAGATGATGGTCTCCATGCCGGCGGCAATCATGCGGCCGGCAACGCGCTCAGCGAGATCCCAGAGGATCTCCTCCTCCGTGATGTCGCCATAACGGCCTTTGACCGTGCGGCCGGTGTTGAAGCCGCCGAGGCTCGGGTCGATGACCACGCGCTTGCCGGCCAGCTTCGGGCCGGCGTTGCGCACGCGCTCACGCTCTTGAATGTTGTGCGCCGAACCACCAGTGATGCGACGGCCCAAGAGGCTTAGTGCATTAATGGTGGCTGGGCCGCAAATACCGTCACTACGCAGGCCACAGTTGAGCTGGTACTCCGCCAAAGCGGCGTAGGTAGCCGGCCCAAAATGGCCATCTATGCGTTCCTGGTAAAAACCGAGTTCCTGCAGTTGTTCCTGAAGTTGGGAGACATCATCGCCTACCTGCAGGTTGCCCGGCTCGTAGGCCAGAACGCGGGCACCCAAGGAATATGAGGCTTGGCGCAGTTCGCGCAGCGTTAGCTCATCGATATCACCGCTGGGCACAATACCGCGTGACTGTTGGAAAGCCTTGAGGACTTGGGAGAGGTCTGCGTCGAAGTGCTTATCGGCTTCGGAGTACTTCTGCTTCTTCCAGTCGGACAACGTCCCCTGGTAGTCCGACATAAGACCGAGGCGGGCAAGGGTTGCGCGTGCTTCGGCGACCCGAACACTCTGGTCACCAACCCGTAGAACGCGGTTCACACCTACCCCTTTCGTGATCAAGGTGGGCGCACCTTGGTGCGCCGTCAACGAGTTAAAGAATACCAGTTAGAGCTGTTTCTTCACTTGTGCCACGATGTCAGCCTTGGAACGCAGGCCAACGAACTCATCCACCTTCTCGCCGTTGTTGAAAATCAGCACGGACGGGATGGACATGATCTGGAACATGGCACCCAGGGTGCGTTCTTCGTCCACGTTGACCTTGACCACGGAGACGTCATCGCCCAACTCTTCGGCGACTTCTTCGAGGATCGGGGACAGCTTCTTGCACGGCCCACACCATTCGGCCCAGAAATCAACGACGACGGGTTTGCCTGCCTCCACGACGTCCGCGCGGAAGGAATCAGTAGTGACGTTCTTAATGTTGCTCATGTGATTACTAACGGTTATCGGCGAGGAAATGTTCCGCATCGATGGCCGCGCGGCAGCCGGAGCCCGCGGCGGTGATGGCCTGCTGGTAGTGGTCATCCACGAGGTCACCACAGGCGAAGACACCCGGCAGCGAGGTCTTGGTGGAAGGCTGCTCCACCACAACGTAGCCAGCCTCGTTGGTCTCTACTTGGCCTTCCAGGAAGCCCGAGCGCGGCTCGTGGCCAATGGCCACGAACATCGCGGTGACATCGAGCTCGCTGGTCTCACCAGTCAGTACATTCTTAACCTCAAGGCCACCGACCTTGCCGTCCTTCTCCAGGACGCGCTCTACGGTGGTGTTGGTCAGCCACTTAATCTGCTCGTTGTCCTTGGCGCGCTCCAGCATGATCTTGGAGGCGCGGAAGTTCTCCGAGCGGTGAATAATAGTGACGGTTTCGGCGAACTTGGTGAGGAAGGTGGCCTCCTCCATGGCGGAATCACCACCACCGACGACGGCAATGTTGTGGCCCTTGAAGAAGAAACCATCGCAGGTGGCACATGCGGAGACACCGCGGCCAGCCAGCTCGGATTCGCCCGGAATGCCCAGGTAGCGCGGGGCGGCACCGGTGGCCAGGATGACCGAGCGGGCTTCAAAGACTTCGTCGCCCACGTGCAACTTCTTCACGTCACCGTCGAGCTCGACGGAGTCCACAACTTCCATGCGCAGGTCTGCACCGAATCGGATAGCCTGGGCGCGCATTTCCTCCATGAGCTCTGGGCCCATGATGCCCTTCTGGAAGCCCGGATAGTTCTCCACCTCGGTGGTGTTCATGAGCTCGCCGCCGTATTCAAAACCTTCGAAAACGATGGGGTTGAGCTCAGCACGCGCAGCGTAGAGGGCTGCGGTGTAGCCGGCGGGGCCGGAGCCGACGATGGCAACATCGTGGATAGTCACTAAAAACTCCCTTGAGACGACAATTTAATTTAAGACTCAGATTCTACTCGCCCTCAGTCTATCGCCGCACGCAGCACTTGCCGAGCCCGGGCTCGGCGCGACTTCACCGTGCCTGGTGCAACGCCCTGCACTTTGGCCACCGTATCGATGGGATAGCCGGCGACATCAGTCAGGTATAGCGCTTCGCGCTGGTCCTCGCGTAAGGTCTGCATGGCTTGGGCCACCGTGATGCGTTCCGCCAGGTGCTCGCTGGGATTGTGCGCGAGCGCGTAATTGCGGTCATCGTCAATAATTTCTGCATCTAGCGAGGCATTTTCCCGGTTGGAGCGGTGGTTGAGGAAGTCATAGCCGGAGTTCATCACCAGGCGGTGCAGCCATGTGCTCAGTGCGGCATCGTGCCGGTAGGACTTCATATTGCAGCTGGCCTTGAGCAGCGCCTCCTGCACGATGTCCTGCGCATCATCATCGTTGCGGGTATAGCGCCGCGCCATGGCGGTCAGGCGCGCGCGGTGCTTCTCGACGATTGCCGAAAAGGCCTTGGTATCTCCGCCAATAAAGGCGTCGACGAGTTCACGATCGGTCGGCTGTGCTGACAAGAAGAATCCCCCCGGAAACTACAGATGACAAACGGGTCACCACAGTCCCCAGCTAAAGCCGATGGTTAGTGATTGTCCCCCCGTTAATGTGTCTGCGAGTCTACGGGAAGATTCTTCTGTCCGCTACGCGAAGCGTCTAATGTGCCGTGCTTACTGCGCGGTACGCACGCGCGCCGCGCGGCGCAGGGCGTCCTGGCATTCCAGCAGCACGCGGCGCAGTGCGCGCGGACGTTCTTTGCTCAGGAATTCGCTGGTGGCGGCGTTGGCCATGGCGAGATCCGGGTAGAGCCCGCGCACCAGGCGGTTGGCAATCTCGATGGGGTGTTCCTCCCAGAGCTTCGCCAGAGAATCGAAATACTCCTGAGCAAAGGCCTCGGTGAGGTGGGCTGAGCGCGGGGCGTTGAAGGCTGCGAGGAGGGAATCCACCTCGGCGTTGGAGTACTTACCCGGCGTGCGCACGAGGTCGAAAACCTCCCGTTTGACCTCCGCCGACGGGAAGGCGTGGGAGGCGCCTAAATATGCGGCGGCACCGGTGAGCGTGTTATCGCGCTCCTTTTCAGCTTCCAGCTCCTCGGTGCTGACGGCGTCGCGGGCGGCGAGTGCGCGGAGGATGGCCCAGCGGATATCCGGGTCGAGGGCGAGGCCGTCCAAGGAGCCGTCGAGAAGCGCGCGCAGGCGCTGCGTGCCGGATTCCTCCAGGGTGGCGGCCAGGGCCTGGATGGCGGCGCGGGCGAAAGTGAGCTGCGCGTCGGAACCAGCCGGGGCGTGCTGCAGCACCTCCCACAGCCGCTCGGCATAATCGGCGCGAATCTCCTCGCGTACTTCCTGGCCAACGAAGTGGTCGATGGCATAGCCTGCATTGGCAAAGGCCGTGGTCAGAAGCGTCGGGTTGGACTCCGCCGGGGCGTGGTTGAGCACGGTGTCCAGGTAGGAGCGCACCGGCCACTCGCCATCGCGGGTGAGGTTCCACAAAGAAGTCCAGATGACCGCGCGGGAGAGCTCATCCGGAACTTCAGACAGGCGCGTGCGGATGGTCTTCAAGGAGGTCTCGTCGAAGCGGACCTTGGCGTAGGTGTGGTCGCCGTCGTTAAGCAGCAGCAACGCCGGTGCCTGAAGCCCAGAAGCCTCGTCGAGGATGGTGCGCTCGCCTTCCAGATCGACGTCGAGGGTGGCGTACTTGTTCAGGGAGTCATCGAAGAGCGTCACGTTGAGGCGGTGCGGGCGTGTGGTGTCCTCCGCCTCCACCGTGATGGCGAGCTCGTGAATCTTATCGCCGTCCGTGTGCAGCTCCGGGGTGAGCGTATCCGGGCCCCACGTGCGCAGCCACGCGGTAGACCAGGCGTTGAGGTCGCGGTCGGTGTGCTTTCTCAACGCCTTGAGAAGGTCGTCGAAGGTGGCGGCACCGAAGGCGTGCTCCTGGAAGTAATCGCGCGCGCCGGCGTAGAAGTTCTCGCGTCCCACGTAGTGCACCAGCTGCTTGAGCACCGCAGCACCCTTGGCATAAGTGATGCCATCGAAATTCTGGCGCGCGGCGTCCACGTCTGGAATCTCGGCTTTGATCGGGTGTGTGGTGGGCAACTGATCCTGAAGGTAGGCCCAGTTCTTGCGCTGGCCAGCGAAGTTGACCCACGCCTCGGTGTACTCGGTGGCATGCACCGAGGAATCCGCACCCATGAATTCCGCGAAGGATTCCTTGAGCCACAGGTCATCCCACCACTGCGGGGTGACCAGGTCACCGAACCACATGTGGGACATCTCGTGCAGGATCGTATTCGTGCGCCCGGCATGCTGCGCGCGGGTGGCGGCGGAACGGAAGAGGTAATGCTCCGTAAAGGTCACCAGGCCGGGGTTCTCCATCGCGCCCAGGTTGTACTCCGGCACGAAGATGGAATCGTACTTGCCCCACGGGTAGGGATAGCCATAGTTGTTGTGGAAGAAGTCCATGCCTTGTGCGGTGACCTGCAGGATCTCATCATCCAGGTAGTCGGCCATGGAGGCGCGGGCGAAGGCGCGCAGTTCCACGCTGAGGGATCCATCGGGTGCGGTCCACGTGCTGTGCTTCTCGACGTACGGCCCCGCCGCAAACGCCGTCAAGTACGTCGACAGCAACGGGGTCGGCGCGAAGTGCGCTACGTCCCCGCTATCCGTCTTCTCGCGGCCAACCTCCGGCTGGTTGCTGAGGAGCTGCCAGCCTTCCGGACCGGTGAGGTGTACCTCGTAGCTGGCCTTGAGGTCTGGCTGGTCAAAGCAGGGAAAGATGCGGCGCGCGTCAGATGGCTCCAGGTGCGAGTAGAGGTAGGTTGTGCCATCGGCCTGGTCGTGCATGCGGTGCAGGCCCTGGCCGGTGCGGGAGTAATAAGAGGAGCCGGTGATCTCCACGGTGAGCTCCTCCCCCACTGGAAGATTGCTCAGATAAACCCGGCCGCCGTCGAAGGTGTTCTCCACCTCTTTGCCGTTAACGCGCACTGAGTGGACGGCCTTACCCAGGAAATCCACGAAGGTTTCGGGCTCGGTGGTGGTGAAGCTAATGCGCGAGGTGACCTCGTAAGAGTCGGCGTCGGTGGGCGCGTTCGTGACGTCAAGGTGCAGCTCGTAGGTGCTCAAACGCAGCGCGGCGCTGCGGGCGGTGGCTTCTGCATGGGTGAGGTTTGCGGTAGTCATGCGCTACATCTTAAACTCCGCTGCGGTGCGTATCACAGGGCGGTCAGGAAAGAACCCACCGCGTGTTGGGCCCGCGCTGTGGGCCATCAGGATCGATGCGCGCTTGGCCTATAGTCCGCAGGTGGCGCAGTATTCCCGTGACAATTGCCCGGTCTACTCCCAGTTCTTCGGCGACTTCGCGCGTGGTCAGTGCAGCTCCTTCTTTGAGTTGAGCCAGGATCCAATCCTGAACGGAGGTCGCTGCAATGTGTCCTTCTATGTGAAGCCCCATCAGCGATCGGGCCTTTGTGGTAAGTATCCACTCTCGCGCTTCCCGTAGTTGTTCTACGAAACCGAGGCTCTCATACCACCGAAGGGTATCCGCAGCCTGATCTTCGCTGACTTGCATGAGTTGGGCAGCAGTGTGGCACAGCAGGATCTGGTTGTCCTTAAGGTGACGGGCAATGATGAGGCCATTGGCGCTGTCGAAAGGCTCAGCGCCGAAAGCACCTTTGAGTTCGGTCAAGGCCTTAACAAACGCGGTGTCAACGCGCCCAGAGGACAAAATAACTTCGACGAAGGATTCCTCGGCGCGAAGCTCCGGAATATGGCGACCACTCGACAGCATGGATGCCCACATGCGGTCGAATCCACGGGAGGATTCCTCTGCTAACCCCAGCATCCTTAACGCCGTCATAAGGCGGGGATTTCGGGGAATGGATTGTGTTGTGAGAACTCGATCGCGTTGTACACCTGTGGGAAGACCACCAGGAGACCATACAGAGAAGGCTATGGGAGATTGGTCGATGACTACTGCAGCCGACGCGTCCCAGTCGCGATGGGCTAAGGCATTAGAGACAAGCTCGTCGACAGCGGTGTCTGGGAAAGCCTTGATCGATACTTCTTGACCCGTGGCAAGGGCGATGCGCTCCACTTCTTGCTGGGCATTGACTCGAATTAGCTCTTTCAACCGCAAGTATGTGGTGATGAGGGGTGCAGAGATTTCCGTTGTTCTCGGCTCACCGCCAGGTACAAGACGGAGGAGGTGTCGAACTGTAACCTGCTGGGATACCGGAGGCATGAAGAGGATTTCGGCCGCGTATGTGGGGTTTTGTGAGCCATCCAGCAACCCTAGTTCCCCTAAGAGTTCGCGGGCTGTTGCGGGAACAGGTTCTTGGGAACCGGACATTGCCCTCGCTTGGGCTAGGAGGTGTCGGGCCTGATCGACGGCCGTCATATCGAGTTCCTCAAGTCCTCGCCGGGAGGGGTGAGAGGTGTAATCCGGGTTGGCGCGTTCAAAAAAGAGTGCGCGGCGTTGATGCTCGGTGAGTGGTACGCAGCGAGTGCCAACTCGCTTGCTTGCCTGTCCCTTTGGGCGCTGATACAGCGTGATGCCACGGGGAACGCGCAAAACAATCAGCCGGGCTCCACACCACTCCAGCTCATCTGCTTCGACGTGGATGTTGGGTTGTGTTCCTTCGAAGATTTTTCTTATGAGCCAGTCCAATCCGCGCTGGGTGCCTGTAAATGCCTCTGGTCCAGACTTCTTGTCTGCGACTCCAAGCACAATGAAAGCGTTCCCGTTATCGGCATTGGAAAAGCACACGGCTTCATCGATGAGGAATTCAATAAGGGATGCGTCTGGGTTTCGATTTCGCGGGTGGACGGCGGGATCCTCTTTAAAATCGAGAATTTCGGATTCCAGGCTATCGGCGGTTGCGCCGGCTTCAATCGAGCGCAGTGCCTGGATGATGAAGTCGAGTTCGTCCTCTCTCATGGCCCCGTAGTGTATCAGAGTTGTTTCAAACAACTCCGCAACAACTAATAAACAACTATTGGCTAATATGGCGGCTTCTGACACAGAATCACTCCGAAACATGCAGGCCATAGCGTTATACAAGTTGTTTGGGAGTTGTTTCAGAGTTGTTTATTACTCCATTGATGTGCCTCTAATTGTTAAAAAGTTGTTGCCCGCAGTGCCGAAATGGGCACTATGGGCAACAACTTAGAACTACTTCCTACGGGCAAGTTCCGCGCTCTATGGCTTACTGCTTGATGGCAGAAACCTCGAGCTCAATCTTGATCTCCTCGGAGACCAGTACGCCGCCGGTCTTCAGCGGGGCGTTGAAGTCAATGCCGAAGTCGGTGCGGTTAATAGAGGTCTTGGCCTCGAAGCCCAGGCGGGTGTTGCCGAAGGGATCCTCGGCCACGCCGGCCTCTTCTACCTTGAAGTCAACGGACTTGGTGGTGTCCTTGATGGTGAGGTCACCAGTAACGGTGCCCTCGCCCTGCTCGTTAACGTCGAAGGTGGTCGCGGTGAAGTTGCCGCGCACCTTGGTGATCATGGCGTGGCGGGCAACGAAGCCGATGGTGGTGTGCGTCGGGTCCAGTGCGTACGTTCCTGCAGTGATAGTCATAGGTTCCTCAGTTCTCTATGTTGTTGACGCGACAGCAAAAATTTTACGCTCCTTCTCTCACCTGTCAAGGAAAAAGAGCGCAAGAACTACACAACCCCAGACCTGCAGGTTTCGGGCTCCAGGTCTGGGGAAGTGCGTGAGGCGGAGTGTTAGTTCGTCGGGATACCTACCAGGGTGGCCTCCTTCAGCGTGACGGAACCGGACTTGGGCAGGTCAGTGAACATGATGAGGGCGCCGTCGAAAGCCACCGGCTTCTCCTTGAGCTCGATGTCTTGGCGTGCGCTCGTCAGGGTGCCGTGTGCGAGTTCGGTCAGCGTCGAGGACTTGGGATTCTTCGGATCGAAATCCTCAGTCTTGACGCCATAGACCACGTACTTCGCGCCGATGGAATCCTTCTGTTCCAGCGGCAGGACGTGCAGCTGCGTGGGCTTATCAATGCTAAGCAATAGGCCAGCATCGGTGTCCTTGGTGGTCCAGGAACCGTCCACATTCTTGCCCTCCGGAACCGAGGTGCTCTTTACGTCCTTGAAGAGCACAGCTGGCACGTTGGGGAATGTGGTTTCATCAGAGGCTTCGCTCTTGGTGACTACCGGAGAGGTTTGTTCATCGGCGACCTGAGAGAGAATCCATACGCTCAGCGCGGCCATGGCCACAACGAAGACGGTTGCCAGCACGCCCAGGACGATGGTGCCTGAGCCTGAGTAGCCGCGGCCACCGAAGCCCGGGGCCGGGGTCGGATCCTCCTTGCGTGGGGATTCTTCCACGGGGACCTGCAGGGTTTCCTCGCCGTCGTCGCCATCGCCGGCGAAGGCCGATAGGCGGTGGGCGATGTCCTCCAAGTCGGCATCCTCCCCCGCCTCAGCATCGCTGGCGATGTCCTGGAGTACTTCTGGGGTGGGCGTGGTGGACTCCACCAGCAGGGAGATGGCAGAGGCCAGTGCGGAACGGTCGGTCTCTTCATCGTTGCTCTGCAGAACCGCCGGGAAGGCCAAGGTGGCCACGCCCTCGGTGGAGATGCGGATACGGTTGCGGTTCTCAATGCCCAGTACCTGGCCCGCGGCATGCGCCGCGGCGGTTGTACGAACCAGCGGTGCCAAGGCATGGGCCACGGCGCGGGGATCAAGGTCCTCGTCTTCGGAGACCGTCTTGAGCGAGGTGCCCTTGACCCAGTCCGCGACGACAAGGCAGCCCTGGCGGTAGGACAGGATGTCGATGTTGGTGGCTACGGCGTCGAGTTCCATTTCCGCTAGGCGGCGGGTAGCGCGGGAGACCTCTGCCGAGCGGCGAGCTGCCACGGCCGGGGTGGCCGGCGCCATGGGTGCTTCGCCTGTCGTGTCGACGAAAGTGAGGGATACAACGCGGCCGGTAGCCTGCTCGCGGGCCTTCCAGAAGCGGGTGCCTGGGGCAGAGCCGTAGTCCTTGAGGAGGCGGAAGCGGCCATCCGACACCGGTGCGCCTGGCACCAAGCGCGGGCCGCGTACGATACCGGCGGACATGGGCGGCGGAACAGGAGAGGAGTTGAAGGCGTCCACACTGAAGATGGGCTGGAACTCCAGCTGCTCCGGTTCCTCGACCTCGATGGCCTCGGCGTTCTCGATCTTGATGAAGCGAGACATGCCGGGGATGCGCTGCAGTTGGCGGCCCAAGTTGATGACCTCCGGCAGGCCGGAACGCGAGAGCACGATGCCGGTCACGATGACGAAGACGATGCCGACCACAATCAAGCGAATCAGGTTCACCACGGCAGGCAGCGAGGCCGGCAGCACAAGGTTCAGCGCCCAGTTGAGGGCGTAGACCACGATGAGGCCTACGACTGAGGAGAGCACCGACCAGATGGTGGTGGCAATGACAGCGCGGCCACCCAAGCTGCCGAGCTTGCGCTTGAGCAGGAAGCCACCAATGACAGCACCGGCCACAAAGCCGAAGCCGTTCGCCGTACCCAGCAGGATGACGACGCGCTCCGGGGAGTCCGCCACCTGCGGGGCCAGTAGGGAGAGCACGACCTTGGTCAACGTGATGCCAGCGATGATAAACGTCGGCGTCCAGGCTTCCTCGCGGGCATAGAACACGCGCAGGTGTAGCAGCACGAGGGCGTATGGGATGAGGGTAAAGGCAGAGAAGCTCAGCGTGAGGCCGAGTACCTCGGCCGCCTTGGCGTTGAAGGCACCGTATTGGAAGAGGCCGCGGGCGATCGGGATGCCGAATCCCGTCATGAAGATGACGATGGGGATCAGAGCGATGAACGTCAGCTTCGTGCCCAGCGTGAGGTCACGGACCACGGCTTTGACGTCGCCGTCGGCAGCGTTGCGGGAGAGCCGCGGCATGATCGCGGTGAGCAGGGTAACGCCGATGACGCCATAGGGCACCTGCAGGAGAAGCCATGCCTGCTGGTAGATAAACGGGGCACCGTCGTCTGCATGTGCGGCCACGCGGGACGTAATCACATACCCCAATTGGGAAATGGCCACGTAGGCCACAATGGCTAACGCCATGCCACCGAACTGTTTGAGCCTGTCATCCAGGCCCCAGAGCGGCTTGAGGTTGATGCCCGCCTTCTTGAGATACGGGAACAAAATGAGGCATTGCACCACCACGCCGGCGGTTGTGCCGAGGGATAGAAGGAGCACGTGGCCATCGGTAATCGGAGAAGGCGCGTCGGGATGCAAACTGCCCGGTACCAGCTGATAAGCCACGAGCACCGAGATGGAAATGAGGTTGTTGACCACCGGCGCCCACGCGCCCGGTCCAAAGATGTTCTTGGTATTGAGCACTGCTTGGAAGAGCGCGAAGAGCCCGTAGAAGAAGATCTGCGGCAGCAAAAGATAGGCAAAAGAAGTGGCCTGGATGGCGTTGACCTCGCCGTCCTCCGGCAGCATCATGCGCGTGATCTGCGGTGCAAAGATACACGACAGCACCGTAATCGTGGCCAACAGTGAGAAGGCCAGCGTGAAGAGGCGCCGGACAAAGTCCTCGCCGCGGTCGGCGTCTTCCTTCTCAGCGCGTACCAGCACGGGCACCACGAGCGAGGTCAACACCGCGCCCAACACGATTTCCGTGATGAGGTTCGGCAGCTGGTTCGCCGTGCCGAAGGCAGAAGAAATGGCGGGGCCCAGAGTAGAGCCGATGAGCACCATGCGGATGAAACCCGTAATACGGGAAATCATCGTCGCAATGGCCATAGAGCCCGTGGCACGCACGACGGCGCCGTCGGAGTTAGCCTCCCCAGAGGCCTCGCTGGCGTTGGCCTGCGCCTCTCCTTTCAGTCCCGAGCGGTCCTCTTGCTCGTCGTCGACAGCGACAACGCCACGTGGCGCACGTTTTTCCGGGACCGGTGCCGGCGGCGAGGGCGTGACAATGCGTCGACGGGCACCAGACAAAGGTTCATGTGTCATAGAGAAAACTATCCGTGAGTGTTCTTTTTCTTCCGCTTACCCAGCCGGAACAGTGCGGCTAGGACGAGAACGAGCGCGGCGGCGATGCCGGCTCCATAGACGCTAACGATACCGGCCCGCGTCTGCACGGTGATATCGATAGGATCCGAAATCAGGTGCCCATCGGGATCGGTGGGCACACTGGGCGTTGCCAGCCACAGTCGCAGGGACGTACGGTCGGCGTCGCTGGGCAGGTCAGCGGTCATGGACACGGTAATGGATCCCTTGGCCGGGATGTGAACCGAGTCTGGTGTGTTGAGTGTAGAACCGTCAGGGGCGTCGTAGGCCAGGTGGGCGTCGACAGGCAGCGGCAGCCCATTCTCCGCCACGATGAGTAGCGGTGAGGACTCCGAGACACGCGTGTAGACATTGCCTGGCGGGATCAGTGAGACCGAGGCGCGCAGCTCACGCAGCGTATCTGCGTTCTTCTCCAAGCGTGTGCGGCTGCCCTCCACCGCCGGGCGGAAGCCGCGCAGGCTGGTGCGGCCGGTATCACTCAGCACGGCGAGGAGGTCTCGGCGCAGCGGCACCGTGAATTGGTAGCGCGTCATGGCGATGCCGGGGTCGTTGACCATGATGGACATGAGCTCATCCGTGTAGCGTGATTGTTGCCTGACCTGCGTGATTTCCGCGTCGTGGAAGGCCGCAGGGTTGGTATACGGGCTACCAGGCTCGCCCTCGCTGGTCTCCATCGGCAGTGAGGTGACGGGCCGCGGCGTCATGTGCCCTGAGTCCAGCAAACGCTGCGCGGCTTCCACCACGGCGCGTGCGGCGGCGGGATCCTGGTAGTTCGGCAGCTTGGCCACCACACCGTCGCGCTCACCTTCACTGGCCTGCTCCGCTTCGTGTGCCGCCACGCTTATCGACGCCCCCGCCGTCAGCGCCCTTGCCTGCTCCGAGTCCTCTGCAAAGTCATAGCGCAGTTCCGGGTTGGAATAGCCCGTCGTCTGCGGGTACGCCCCGGTTTGGGCAAGCAGGGCGCCCAGGGAGGCGTCGAACGTCACTGCTTCCCCAGCCCACGCGGAGTTATCCGCAAGAAGAAACGGCACGGTGAATTTATGCTCACTCGTGCCCGCGGCTGGTGCGGTGAGCGTCGTGTTGAGAGGAGCTCCCAGCACCCGCTCGACGGTCTCCTGGCCCTTCTCCACGGCCTCATGCGTGAGCCACTCATTGCCCACGCGAGCCACGGCATCCGTATTGGCATTGGCCCACGGAAGAAGCATGCGGCAATCCACACTCTTGAGCTTTTCCAGCCAAGCGGCAGCGTCTTCGGAGCCGGTTCCCGGTTCACCGCGATCCGAATCAGAACCGGAGAACCAAGAATCACGTAAGCGCTTCGGGCGCTGCGCGATGGAAGGCCGGGTCTCGTGGACGGTGTAGCCGGAGGCGATGCGGTCGGCGGCGTCGACAAGCGCCGGGTCCACCGCCACACACCCGGAACCGTGCAGATCGTGCTCCAGGTAGGCGTCGAGCAACTGGTCCAAACGCCCACCCGGTGCCATCTGCTGCGGCAGATGCTCGCTTTCCAGAATGAGATCCTGGCCGCCCGTATCACCCGGCACCACGTCAACCTGTGCGGTGAGTGGATAAATAAGGGAAAAGGCGCGAGGTTTCTCTGGGGCTTCCCGGTCTCCCTGAAAATCCAGGATCGTCCGCTCCTCCGCAAAGCTCGCCGCCTGGCCATCACGAGTGCCGGTCAGGGTAAAGAGCAGCGGGTACGCGCCGGGTTCCGTAATGGCGAGCGTGGAATCCTCCCCCAATGCCGTAGGTACGGCAACGGTGACGTCGCGACTCTCCCCTGGCTTGAGCTCGCCGGCCGTGATGGAGGGGCCATAATAAGGAAAGGAACCCGCAGCCAGCTCTTGGCGGGCCTGCGTGGTCGAGCCCACCGCATCGCTGCGTCGGGTTGTCACCTGCAGGTTGTCCACTGCGCTGTCGGTTGGGTTATGGATACGCAGCGTGACCTCACCGGTCTCCCCTACGCGCGTCTCGGTGGCGCTGAGCAGGCTGAGCTCCAGCTCATCAGGGCCTCGGGAGCCCAGCCAATACTGCGAATCCGCCAGGCTGTCGTCGGGGGTTTCTGCCTGTGCCACCGGTGCGAGGCCCCCGAGCGCTAGCGCCGCAGCCAGCGCTATGCGCCACCCTTGCCGGCTCACCGTGGGGTCGCCTTTCCTGCGGCGGCTTCCTTTCGCGCGAGATCCGGCAGGAGGTCATGGGCAATGCGCGCGAGTTTGCGCTCGTCCGCATAGGCAAGGTGCTCGATGAGCTCAGAGACGGGAATCCAGGAGACCTCGGTGACCTCCGGGTCCTCATCATTCATGATGCCGTCCTCAAAGCGCAGCAGATGATGGTGCACGGTTTTGTGAATACGGACGCCATCGGAGACGAACCAATAATCAATCATGCCCAGGTCGGCGAAGACCTTGCCGTGGATTCCGGTCTCTTCCCACACCTCGCGTTCGGCGGTGAGCTCCTTGGGCTCGTCATTTTCCACGTGGCCCTTCGGCATGGACCACAGCAGGCGGCCGCGACGATCCAGCCGGCCAATGAGCGCGACATAAATCTGGGAGAGGTCCACGTTGCCGTCCTCACCCACGGCCTCGGCCAATCCAGACACGACAAGACCGCCCGCAGACGTCTCATCCCGCGTGGTCATGCGGTTGGTGGACGTGCGCTGCGGGCGTCCCGAGCGGCGGTTCCGGTTACCCGAGCCCCGTCGGCGACGGCGCTTGGGTCCTGGCGTGTTCTTAGTCATCCCTGCTAATCGTAGTAGACTTCGATCCGTGAATTTTCAGGACACTCAGCTAATCGGCGTTCTCGCCCGCGCAGACGCCTCCCTCAACCAGCTCAGTGGCCTCCTCCAGGGGCTGGTGGATCGCTTTGCGCTTCACGACGCCCCCCTCTACCTCGTCGGCGGCTCCGTCCGCGACGCACTCCTAGGCCGCCTGGGCAACGACCTCGACTTCACTACCCCGGCTCGCCCGGACGTGGTCTACTCCATCCTCGAGGAATGGGCAGAGACCGTCTGGGACACCGGCATCGACTACGGGACCGTCTCCGCTGCGTATAAGGGCCAGCAGATCGAGATCACCACTTTCCGCTCCGACAGCTACGACGGTGATTCCCGCAACCCCGAGGTCGTGTACGGCGATACCCTCGAAGGCGATCTCGTGCGACGCGATTTCACGGTCAATGCCATGGCTATTGAGCTGCGACCCGACGGTACCCGTGAGTTCCACGACCCGATGGGAGGCCTCAAGCACCTGGCGGACCGCATCCTCGATACCCCGGACGCGCCTGAGATTTCTTTCCACGACGATCCCCTCCGCATGCTCCGCGCGGCACGATTCGCGGCGCAGGTCGAGTTTGACGTCGCCAAGCGCGTGCGCGACGCCATGACCGACATGGCTGGCGAAATCCAGCGCATTACCGTGGAGCGCGTGCAGGTCGAGCTCAACAAACTTATCTGTGGCACCGCGCCGTGGAAGGGCATTGACCTGCTCGTGGAGACTGGCATTGCGGATTACATCTTCCCGGAGATTCCGGCCCTGCGCATGGCTCCCGACGAGCATGCACAGCACAAGGACGTGTATGCCCACTCGCTCACCGTGCTGCGCCAGGCCATGGAGCAGGAGGAAGACGGTCCCGATCTCATTCTTCGGTGGGCCGCCCTGCTGCACGACATTGGCAAGCCCGATACCCGAGACACTACCGACGGCAAGGTGAGCTTCCACCACCACGAGGTCGTGGGCGCGAAGCTTACCCGCAAGCGCCTGCGCAAGCTGAAGTTCCCCAAGGCCGTAACGGAGGACATCGGCCAGCTGGTGTACCTGCACATGCGTTTCCATGGTTTCGGTGATGGCCAGTGGACTGACTCCGCTGTGCGCCGCTATGTCACCGATGCCGGGGATTTGCTTCCGCGCCTGCACAAGCTGGTGCGCGCCGACTGCACCACCCGCAACGCACGTAAGGCCCGCCGCCTTCAGCGTACCTATGATGAGCTGGAGGAACGCATCGCGGATATCGCGGCGAAGGAAGATCTCGCCCGCGTGCGCCCTGACCTTGATGGCAACGAGATCATGGAGATCCTCGGTCTCCAGCCCGGCCCGGAAGTGGGCCAGGCGTGGTCCTACCTCAAGGAGCTTCGCCTCGAAGAAGGTCCTCTGGAGCGCGACGTTGCTATTGCGAAGCTGCGCGAGTGGTGGAATTCTAGATAGGGATGTACGCAGATAGACTCTTCAACGCCCTCGAGCGCAACGACCCAGCCCCTGGCCAGCTGCTTGTTGCTGCTCCCGATATCCTCGTGCCGCACTACAACCGCTCCGTTGTCCTCATCACGGAGCAACATGCTGGTCGCACGTATGGTGTGGACCTGACCAAGCGCTCCGAGATGGCCGTCTTTAACGTCATGCCGGAGTGGTTACCTGTGGTGGCCAAACCTCAGGCCCTCTACATCGGTGGCCCGCATAATCAGCAGGCAGCCATTGGTGTGGCCATGACGCGCCAAGGCGTGGACATTGAGAAGCAGCCTTCGCTGAGCCGTCTCGCTCCGCGTGTGGCGCTTGTTGATTTGCGCGTGGGCCCCGATGCCGTGATCGAACTGGTTGACGGCATGCGGCTCTTCGTCGGTCGTTTCGAGTGGGGCCCCGGCGAGCTCGATGAGGAAATCGATCGCGGCGAGTGGTACGTTGCCCCCGCCCTTCCCCAAGACGTGGTGTCTTCTGGCTCGACCGACACATGGTCGGACGTCATGAAGCGCCAGGCCATGCCGTTGCCGCTCTTTTCTACCTTCCCGCGCTACATCGACGAAGATAATTAGGCCCTCGCAACGCACCGTGAACTAACATTTTCTCCATGCGTTCGGAGATAGCTGCGGCAGTGAAGACCTGCATGGCCATCGCGGTGGGCGTGGTTCCGCTCGGCCTGGCCTTCGGTGTGCTCATGGTTCAAACCGGGTTCGACTGGTGGTGGACCCCAGTCTTCTCCATCGTTATTTACGCCGGTTCCATGGAATTTCTGGCAATATCTATGGTCACCAGCGGATTTACCCCGGGGGTCGCGGCACTTACCGGTTTCATGGTGAACTTCCGGCACCTCTTTTATGGCCTTACCTTTCCGCGGGATGCGATCCGCAGTCCACTCGGCCGTGCCTACTCCACCTATGCGCTTACCGACGAATCCTACGCCGTCATCTCCGCCCTCCCCCGAAACTCGCGGCCACGTGGCACCTTTGTGTTCTCGGTGCAGTTGTTCTGCCAAGTCCTGTGGGTGGGTTCCGGAATCATCGGTGCGTTGGCGGGTCAAGCCCTTCCGCCCTCGGTGAAGGGCCTCGATTTCGCCCTTGTCGCTTTGTTCGTTGTCCTGGCTATTGATTCCTTCCAGAACAACAAGGACTACTCGCTTCCGTTGTCGGCGGCTCTGGGCATCCTTGCCGGATTCCTCTTCCCCGGTCAGCTCCTCATGGTGGCGCTGACTGCGTACTTCCTCATGCTCGTCGCACGCTACCTCTCCCCGCGCCTGGATTCCGCGATGGTCCTGCGTAAGGAGGCATCGTGCCAGCCGGAGTGACCCTTTCCGCGATTCTGGCGGTTCTTATTCCCGTTGGCATCGTGACGGTGCTGCTGCGTTGGTTGCCTTTTGCCTTTGTCAAAGCCCTTAAGGGCAGCCAGTTCATTTCAATGTTGGGCTTCACGATGCCGGTAGGAGTTATGACCGTTTTGGTGGTCTATACCTTATTTGGTGCATCCCGTGACATGGGAAGCCCCATCGCGCCCCTGGCCGGAGCTGCTTTTACCGCGGGTCTTCACCTGTGGCGTCGAAACTCCGGCCTTTCCATTTTCGGTGGAACCGCGTTCTACATGCTCCTTGCGAACGTGGTCTTCTAAACCTCGCCGTAGAGGGCGGTAGCTTCGGTCCACAGGGAGTGAAACTGGAGGGCGCTGACAAACTCTGCCTCAATATCCGGGAATTCATCGTAGGTATTGGGGTGCGGGACCACCTGCTGTGGGATATCTGCATTGCCTACCGACGCATGGGGGGTCGCTGCACCCGCGATGGAGTCATCGGGCGCGAGCGCTATGATGCGCTGCATGGAACAGGCGGTGTCACTAATTTCCTGCATCTCTGCAATGTGGATAGCAGTACCGGCCCCTGGGACGGTCAGGGTTGTTCGAACATAGAGGGTTTTCATGGTGCCTCACTCTACCCGCGCATAGCGCGATGCCACAGACGCGCAGATCATGAGCTGCACTTGGTGGTAAATCATGAGCGGGAGGATGAGCAGTCCTAGAGACGTGCTACCGGAAGCAAAAATGACCGAGGCCATCGGCAGGCCCGTGGCTAGTGACTTCTTCGAGCCGCAGAATTGGATAGCAATCGTATCTTCACGGTTGAAACCGAGTTTCTGGCTGACAACCTTGGTGAGCCACAGCATGAACAACACGAAGACCGTGGAGAAGAGTATTTGGAAAAGGATTTGCCAGACACTAATCTGCGACCACATGCCGTCCACCATTCCTTTTGAAAAGGCTGCGTAGACGACCATGGCGATGGAACCTCGGTCCACCACTTTTGTGGCCTTACTCGCTGCAATCTTGCCGACCCATCTCCGTGTGAGCTGGCCCAGCGCGAAGGGCAGGAGCAAGAGCATTGAGATTTCGAGGAAGACTGAGCTGTCGATGTGGATACCGTCTCCTGCACCCATGAGTGCCATAACGAGAAGTGGGGTGAGGATGACGCCTGCCAAGTTTGACGCCGATGCAGACACGATCGCGCCGGCGACATTACCCTTCGCGACGGACGTGAATGCGACAGAGGACTGCACGGTCGATGGCACAAGCGTGAGGTACAAGATGCCCAAATAGAGGTCGTTGGGCATGAAGGCTGTGAGGGGTCTCAGGGCAAGACCGATAAGGGGATATACAGCAAAGGTAAACGCGAGGATGGTGAGATGCAGTTTCCAGTGCTTGATGCCATTAATCGCCTCACGCGTAGAGAGTCGTGCTCCGTATAGAAAGAAAAGGAGCGCGATGCCGATATTGGTGAGGACATCGAAGGTATCCGCGAATTCGCCACGGGCGGGGAACGCAATCGCAATCGCGACGGCGCACAGGATGAGGAGAATGAGGGGGTCGAGGTTTTTAAGACGCTCAAGCATATATCAGAGTGTAGACGCCCCTCATATGTTTCACGTGAAACGCTGCCGCGGCGTTAGCTGCTGACGTTCCTTACCGTTCCGCCGTCGTTTTCAACGCCGTACTCCGTGAGTGGCTTCGGGCTTGGGCCGCCCGTGACTTCACCTGTAGACAGGTCGAAGCTCGAATAGTGGCTCGTGCACGTCGCCGTCATCCCTTCAATCTTGGTAATGAGGGATTGCTGGTGCGGACAGGTTTGGGAATAGGCCTTGAACTCGCCTTCGGTCGGTTGGGCAAAAATCACCTTGTCCACGATGATGGCAGACCCAACCGGAATCTCGGTGGCGGCGATTTCAGCTGAGGGCTGCTTTCCGCAGGCGGCGAGGTATGCGCCTGCGAAGGTGGTGGCGGAGCCGAGGAGGAACAGGCGGCGAGAACACGTAGTCATGGGCCCTACCTTATCCGATCTCTCCCTTCCACACGGGAACCTCACGTTCGGTGCTGCCGCTAAAATCGTAGGAGCCATATGAGGTTCCTACGTCGCTGTAGATCGTTCCAGCCTGTGCTACCGATTTCGCACCACGTGGATCGACGGCCATAGCGTAGGAGGCGCCGGTGCCCAGGACCGTGAGGCTCAACGCCGCTGCGGCGACAATCTGAAGAGTCTTGGTTCGCTGTCTGTTAGTCATAAAGACCATCGTCCTCTGCAACCCCCATCATTGTCACGCGCAAGCTCAAGTCTCCCACTTACCTCTGGTCATCTTGACAGCTCGTGACCAGATACACAAAAAGGACCTTCCCGATGATCGCGCGGGCCTACCATCAGAAAAGTCCAACTATAATTTCGTTGTGACGTAAACGCGTCCATCCAGAACCTAATGGCGTTACGTCACTGTGCCTTAAACATTCTTTTGCTCATCGGAGTGTTTGGCAGCCGCGCGGACCGCGGAGACATCGACTGCCGGCGGTGCATCATCCCCACAACCATCGTCGCCGCAAGTGCAGGAATCCCCGCAGCCCTCATCATCTTTGTGCGCTTGATCCCACAAGTAGGCTGCGCGGGCACCCATGTTGGAGCCGACGGAAAGCAGTAATACCGCAACGATGAACGTCGCGGCGGGGATAAGCCACATCCAGCCTTCGGCCCTCAGTGCTACGAAGCCTCCGAAGATGAGCGCTACCCCGCCGAGTGCCCAAAAAGGTCCTGCAACGGCGTGTGCATTATCCCACGCTTCCTTACTTTTGCGAATTTCCGCTAGGCGCAGGCCGACGACACTATTGCCTGGAAGCTTGCGCAGCGATGCGAGACCGCCCACGATCACAAGAACTGCGGCGAGGATGAAGAAGAGGATTCCGACTACGAGCATGTGCACTAGTCTATCTCTCCCGCTGCCAAGCGAGAAGCCGGTTCAAATTATGAGGGCGCTCCTGTAATATACATTTCGTGTCGCTCGGTAGATAATAAAGCGCTCATTACCTAGCGATGGAAATCCACGTGGTTCCAACCATAGAAAAGAATCAATCATGTCATTCAAGAGTGTTCTCAACTCTCTGTTGTTCAAGATCATCGTGGCGATTATCTTGGGCATCATTGCTAGCCAGTTTGCACCCGAATGGTTCGGTAGAACCTTCGCCACCTTCAACGGGCTGTTCTCTAATTTCTTGGGCTTCTTTATCCCAGTTTTGATTTTTGCCCTCGTGGCACCCGCTATTGCTGGTCTTGGTCGCGGCGCAGGTAAGTGGCTTGGCATTACTGCAGGTATTTCCTACGGTTCCACCATCGTTTCGGGCCTGGTGGCCTATGGGCTGACCCAGGTACTTTATCCCGTGATGCTCAAGGGCCAAACGCTCAATACCGATGTTGCTGATATTGATGAAGGGGCCCTCGAGCCATACTTCGAGGTTTTGATGCCGGCACCGTTCGAGGTGATGACGGCGCTGCTTCTCTCCTTCTGTGTTGGTGTGGCGATGACAACGGTGAAGTCCGATAACCTCTACACCCTCTCGAAAGAGTTCGAAGGAGTCGTTATCAAGGTTATCTGGGGTTTCGTCATTCCATTGCTACCGATCTACATTTTCGGTATCTTCCTGACCCTGGGTATGAACGGCAACATCGGCACGGTCATCGTTGCCTTTGCCAAGGTGCTCTTGCTCTCAGTGGTGATGACGCTGGTGTACTTGGTATTCCAGTACCTAGTAGCCGGTGCCATTGCAGGGAAGAATCCGTTCACGGCAATGAAGAATATGGCGCCCGCTTACTTCACAGCGTTGGGTACCTCGTCTTCCGCCGCGACCATTCCGGTCTCCCTTGATTCCGCTCTGAAGAACGGCATTTCCAAGCCGGTTGCCGGCTTCGTCATTCCACTCTGCGCCACCATTCACTTGTCCGGTTCGATGATGAAACTGACGCTGTATGCCTTCGCTATCGTCTTTATGGCACCTGACATGGAAGGGGATCTAGGAAAGGCATTGAGCTTCATCCTTCTACTGGGCATTATGATGATTGCGGCACCGGGCGTCCCCGGCGGCGCTGTCATGGTGGCTGTGGGTCTCTTGCAGTCCAATATGGGCTTTGACGATTCCATGGTGGCGCTGATGATTGCTGCATACATTGCCATCGACTCCGTGGGTACCGCGGCTAACGTCACCGGCGACGGCGCTATCGCCATGATTGTTGATCGTTTCGCTCGCGACAAGATCGACGGCATCGATTCTGAACCGGAGGCCGAGGCCGTCGACGGAGAGGTCGCTACGGCTTAAGTTTCACGTGAAACTCCCGCCCCCTTCCCCGACGGGTTGGGGGTTCAGTCGTTTTCCGGCTTAACCGTGAAGCTCTGTCGATCGCTTTGGGTTTGTTCGATGGTGTAGTCAACACAGTGCTTAGCGACGCCTCCCCCAACTCCATTTCTGGTTTCTATTGTGTGGCGTTTGTCACAGTGTGGTGTGGGGTGTTTGATAATTCGCCGTCTATATGTGGTGTTGGCAAGAGTGTGTTCGAATGGGTGTGTTGTTTTGGTCTAGGTTTGGTGGCGTGTTGTGGGGTCTGGTGTGGTGTCGGGGCGGATGGGTAGTGTTGTGACTAGAAATCATGTTCGTATGTTCTAGTCTTTAAGGGGTGGGTCACTTATGGTGGCAACCACAACAACAACTACTTCTGTTCCTTTGGCGTATTTTTCTCATTCGAATCCTGATGATCCGGTATGTGTTGCGGGGATGTTTCTGCGGCGCGCGGAGTACGAGTTTTGGTTACATAATCTTCCGGCTTTGGAGGCTGATTCTGATAGTGAAGTGATGAAGCTTTCGGTCAAGACTGCCAAGACGGCCAGGCAAGTCGCTAAGAATGTGATGGGGGTTCTGCGGCTTGAAGAATTACCGAAGGTCAAGGCGCTGCAGGATTCTAAAGCGTTGTTGGATATGGCGTCGCTGGTAGCGATTGATGAGGTGATGTCAAAGCTGGGGCATCCGACTAGGGCGGTGGTGGCAGAAATTGATGAGAAGCTTTCGCGCTGGTTTGTACCGAAGCGGCCTAATCAGGTGTTTCCGACAGCGAGTCAGATTCGGCGCCGGGTGCGTGATATCGCCAAAGTCTTAGATGATTCAGTAGCATTTCGTGATACGCGTAAAAAGAACCGGTATTCCATCCTTACTCGAGGCCAGCGGGCTTTTCTTGAGTTAGAGGTTGATTCCACTGTGGGTGTGGTCATTGACGAGATTATTAAAGAAACCGCCAGAAACCATGAGGTGTCGATGGCGGATGCCATGGTGTTGTTGTTGACAGGTGCGGTGGAGCCGGAGGTTGGCAAAGTGGTGGTGCATACTTATAAGGCGTCTGATGTGGAGGGGGCACCGGTCTTTGTTCAGGGCCATGGGTGGCGTGGTGAGGATATACCAGCGGCCAAGGTTGTGGAGCGGGATTTAAGCCGGGTGCCAGAAGCGTCTGATTCTTATCGTCCGTCTGATTTTGTGCGTAAGTACGTTGAGGGGCGTGATGGGACGTGTCGGGCTGGCAACTGTGATGTCCCAGCGTGGATGTGTCAGCTAGATCATCGGATTGATTATGCCGAGGGTGGGCCAACACATCCAGATAATTTGGTGTGTTTGTGCCAGCGTCATCACAATATGAAGACCGAGGGCAGGGCCTTTTATATTTTGGATCCCGTTACCGGTGATGTGGTGTGGCTGTTGGCTGATGGCAGTTGGGTGACCACACAAGCCACAGGCCCGCTTGCACCATCGATGCGTAGGTGGGCTCGCACTATTGCTGAGGATGTTATGGCGCATCGAGCGAAGATGCATGAGGATGCCAAAGCATTAAAGGTGGAGTTGGATAACGGTGAGATCGTGGAAGTCTTTGATATGACCGACCCGGCAGACCGCGACAACACCACCGGTGACGATATTCCCTTCTAGAGGGTTAGTGCGAAGATGAGGCTGGCTTGTTCGTCGAACTAGACGACGATGATGAGTGGCTAGGATCCCGGCGGAATGCAGAGGCTTGGGGTTGGTGCTTTTCCTATCGTCGTTAGAAACGACGACGCCGGCGGGACGATTGTCTGCCCTAGGACAAAGCTTCTTCGTCGCCATAGACGACGAAAAGGTGGCGGCGCCATATGGGGAGAGGAAAATGCGGATCGTCGTCGCTGACGACGCAGGCGGCACGCTGATTCACCGATGTGGCTTAACGGAGAACCGTCGTCTGGGACGACGGTAGGAGAAAGGATTGCTCAAGCGAGTGGCAGATGCAGATGTCCATGTACCAGTTGCGCAGTGTTTCACGTGAAACGGCCCCCTGCTCCAAGCGGATGGAGAGGAGGCCTTAGGCGCAATGTTGTACTAGTCGGCGCGTTTGGTGGCGGCCTTCATGTCGGAAACGAAAGCGGTGACGGCGTCGGAAAGCCCTGGCGTTGGTTTGCAGTTGTCGTCGAGGTGTGCGTCGACGATTTTGGTCAGGGCGGAACCGGTAATTGCGCCGACGGCACCAGCGGCAATCGCGTCGGCGACGTGCTGTGGCGTGGAAATGCCGAAGCCCAAGAGAATGGGAGCACCGCCAAAGCGAGTGACGTTTGCGACGACCTCATCGAGCCCCTGGGTCTCAGACTCCTTCTCGGTACCGGTGACACCATCGCGCGAGATGGCGTAGATATAGCCCTTTGAAAATTTGGCTACGCCGGCGAGGGTCTGCTCGGAGGCTTGTGCGGGTGCGATGAAGATCGGGTCAATACCGGCCTTGTCAGCAGCAGCGACGAAGGGGGCGCCTTCGCGGACGGGGATGTCGGGAATCAAAATGCTGTCGGCGCCTGCCTCTTGGAACTCGGAGTAAAAGGTATCGAGGCCGCGGGTGAAGGGCACGTTGCCGTAAATGAGCATGCCGATGGGAAGATCCGGAAACTCAGCGCGAATCTCGCGGATTTGGCTAAGCGCGGAATCGACAGTGGCACCTCCCGCGAGGGCGCGAATGTGTGAGGCCTGAATGGTGGGGCCGTCGGCTACCGGGTCGGAGAATGGTACTCCGAGCTCCAGAGCGTCGGCCCCACCGGCGACGGCTGCCCGGACGATGGTCAGGGCGGTGTCTGGGTCGGGGTCGCTAAGCATAATGAAGGGGACAAATGCGCCTTCATTGCGCGAGGCTAGTGTGGAAAAGAGTTTCTCGTAGCGGCTCATTAGTGATCCTCCGGGAGCTTGAGTTCGGGTTGTTCGTCGAGGGTGCGTCGGACGTGGTCGATGTCTTTGTCGCCACGGCCGGACAGGGAGACGAGGATGGTGATGTCTTCATCCTTGCGCTTGAGGGCGTAGGCCAGGGCATGGGAGGACTCGAGAGCAGGGATGATTCCTTCGCGACGACTGAGGAGCTGGAAGGCTTCAAGGGCTTCGGCGTCGGTGATACCGACGTACGTCGCGCGGCCCGTCTGAGAAAGGTGGGCGTGCTGCGGGCCGACGCCCGGATAGTCGAGGCCGGCAGAGATGGAATAGGATTCTTCCACTTGGCCCTCAGAGTTCCGCATGAGGTAGGAACGTGCGCCGTGGAGGATGCCGATGGTGCCATTGTTAATCGTGGCGCCGTGGCAGCCGGAATCGAGTCCCTCTCCCCCAGGCTCTGCGCCTACGAGCTCAACGGATTCCTCATCGATGAAATCCGCGAACATGCCGATGGCATTGGAACCGCCGCCGACGCAGGCCACGACGACGTCGGGAAGCCCGCCCGTGCGTTCAATCATTTGGGCCTTGGCTTCTTCGGAGATCACTTTGTGGAACTCGCGCACGATCGTCGGGAATGGATGCGGTCCCGCAGCGGTACCGAGGAGGTAGTGGGACTCGTGGAAGGTGGCAGTCCAATCACGGAGGGCCTCGTTCACCGCGTCCTTGAGTGTGCCCGAGCCGGAGTCGACGGGGATAACCTTCGCGCCCATCAGTTCCATGCGGTAGACATTGGGCTGCTGCCTGGCGACGTCCTTGGCGCCCATGTACACGACGCACTCGAGATCGAGGAGCGCACAGGCGAGGGCTGTGGCGGTTCCGTGTTGGCCAGCGCCGGTTTCGGCAATGATGCGGGTCTTGCCCATGCGCTTTGCCAGGAGGGCTTGGCCGATGACTTGGTTGGTCTTGTGGGCGCCGCCGTGAACCAGGTCTTCGCGCTTAAGGAAGATGCGTGCCTTGCCGCCAAGTTTGGTGGCCTCAGTAAGAGGGGTGGGGCGGCCGAGGTAGTCACGGAGGTAGCCAGAAAGTTCCTCACGGAAGGAGGGGTCATTCTGTGCATCGACGAAGGCTTGCTCGAGTTGGTCGAGGGCAGGGATGAGCGACTCGGGGACAAACTGTCCGCCGAACTCACCAAAGTAGGCGGGAAGAAGTGTCTCCCGGGATTCGTGTGGAGTGGTCATGATGGTCCTTTGGGTCGGGGGTTAATACATAAAGTGACGAATAAGGTTGAAGGCTTGGGCGATGAGGCCAGCGTCCTTGCGGCCGTTGATCTCGAGTCCCGAATTGAGGTCGAGGCCGACGGTCCCGACACGGAGTGCCTCGGTGAGGTTGGATGGGTTGAGTCCGCCGGCGAGCAGTGATTTCTCCTTTACGGTGTCAGGGATGGTCGACCAGTCGAAGGAGGTTCCGGTGCCTCCGGAGCCGGAATCGAGGATGAGGATATCGGCGGCGTCGGCAAGCGCGGCGGCGAGACTGGGGCCGTGTGGGGCGGTCATGTCGATGGCGCGCCACACCTGCCTCTCCCCCGCTACCGCGCGGACGGAGTTGATGAGTTCACGCTCGGCGTCTGTGCTTCCTTGGTACGGCGCGTGGATTTGGAAGCAGTCAATGCCGTCAAGGGCGAGCTCTTCCCAACCGGTGGTTCGGCGGGAGACCGCGACATAGGTGAGGTCGGGTTCATGAGCGATAATGTCAAGCGCGGTTTCACGTGAAACATTGCGCGGGGAGGCATCCTCGAAGATAAGCCCGCCGTACACCGTGCCGGCCGCGCGAGCGGTTTGCGCAGCGGACCAGGTGGTGAGGCCGCAGACTTTGTTGCTGCCAAAGACGAGTTCGCGGGCGGCGCGGTCGATGTCGGGTGTCCCGGTGAGGTGCGAACCGACAAGGAAAGCGTTGGCGTGGGCGCCGTGCTGGCGGACGGTGTGGTTGTTGCGAATTCCGGACTCGGACACAACAACCTTGCCTTCCGGAACCAGGGGCGCCAGTTGTGCGGTGCGGCCCACGTCAATCGTGAGGTCATGCAGGTTTCGGTTGTTGATGCCGATGACGTCCACGCCGAAGGCCACTGCACGGGCTACTTCCTCCTCGGTGAGGGCTTCGGTGAGGACGTCGAGCCCGAGGGCGTCGGCAAGCTGCTTGAGTTCACCGTACGTCTCGTCATCGACGATGGACATCATGAGAAGGATGGCATCCGCGCCGTAGTACCGCGCAGCATAGACCTGGATGGGGTCGATGATGAAGTCCTTGCACAGCACCGGCAGGTGGGTTGAGAGGGCTACGGTTTGGAGGTGGTCGTAGTCGCCGCCGAAACGCTCGGGTTCACAGAGTACGGAGATCGCGGAAGCATAGCGTGAGTAGATCCGCGCAATGGTGCCCGGCTCGTAGTGGGAGCGGATAAGGCCCAGCGAAGGAGAGGCGGACTTGCACTCCATGATAAAGCGGTTGGTGCCGTTGAGAGCATCATAGAAGGAGCGCTCGGAACGCGGGAGGGCGTCGAGATCCACGTGGGCAAGGCGCTCACGGATGGCGGGGAGATGGGTGCGGCGCTTGGCGACGATCCCCTCAAGCACGGTCGGCAGAGCCATAGTTCGCCTCCTCGTGCTTCGTGAGCCAAGCGGCAACGGTGCCGTCCTTGATGAGCTGGCTGGCGTGGGAAACACCTTCGGAAATCGAGTCGCTAGTGCCATTGAGGTAGAACATGGCTCCCGCGGCAGCAGCGATGGCGTCGTGATGGGCAGGTTTTCCGGTGCCGGCGAAGATATCGCGGAGCGCTTGGGCATTCTCCTCTCCATTGCCGCCCGCGAGATCGGAGAGTCCGTGGCGGGAAATGCCGAGGGCTTCCGGCGTGAGCTCGTAGTGGCTGATGGTACCGTCGCGAAGCTCCCACACCTGGGTGGTTCCGTGTACGGCGATTTCATCGGTACCAGCACCGTGGAATACGAGTGCGCGGCTGCGGCCGAGCTCCTTCAACACTTCCGCGATGAGCTGGCCTTGGGCGGGGTTGGCAATGCCCATGATCTGAGTTTCAGGTCGGCCGGGGCTCAGCAACGGCCCAAGGGTATTGAAGATGGTGGAAATGCCCAAGCCTTTGCGCACTGGTTGCACGTGGGCAACGGCCGGGTTGTAGGCCGGGGCAAAGAGGAACGTGAAGTTCGACGCCTCCAGTTGGCGGACGGCACGGTCGGGGTCGAGGTCGAGCGGGATGCCCAGTGCTTCGAGGACATCGGCGGAGCCGGACTTGGAGGAGACGGAGCGGTTCCCGTGCTTAACCATCCTCACTCCCCCGGCGGAGGCTACGAGGGAGGCACCGGTGGTGACGTTGATGGTGTTGGCACCATCACCGCCAGTTCCCGCGGTATCCATGAGGCCCTTTCCGGTGACCGGGAAGGGGCGCCCGGCATGGAGGAAGGCACGGGCGGCGCCGGCAACGTCGGCGAAAGTTTCGCCGCGGGTACGGATGTGAGTCAGCAGAGCAGCGATATGGATATCGTCATACTCCCCCATCGTCAGCGGAGTGAAGACCTCGATGGCTTCATCGAGGGTGGGCTCGGAGATATCAAGATAGGCTTTAAGCGTCTCTAGGGACGTATGATGTGGCATTAGTTGACCTCCTCCATTGTGGGGCGGGATGAAAGTTGTTCGATACAGCGTTCAATCATGATTGGTCCGGTGGGCGTGAGGAGCGACTCGGGATGGAACTGGAGGCCAATGGCGCTACCGTCGAGAGTCTCCGCCGCCATGGTGACCGGACCGATGTCGGTGTCGGTTTCGGCCAGGCTTCGCATCTGGCCGGGGATGTTGGCACAGCCCAAGGAGTGATAGCGCGCCACGGGGACGAGGCGGCCCACGTAGTTGGGGTTATCCGGTTCGGAGTCGATGGCTAGGCCCTGAAAGACTGGGTGGCGCGCACCAGCATTGGTCAAGGTCATAGGCACGGAGGATCCGTGGACGGGGCCGCACGGCTCGACGGTACCGCCGAAGTGATCCAGCAAGGCTTGGAAACCCAGGCAAATGCCGAGGATGGGGATGCGGCCGAGGGAGGACTCGATAAGCTGCATCATCGTTCCGGCATCACGGGGATGACCGGGACCGGGGGAAAGAACAATGATGTCGGGCGAAGCGGCGAGGACCTCCTCCACCGGGACCGAGTTACGGAAGACGGTGGTGTCATAGCCGGCGAGTGCATCGACGAGGTTGTAGACGAAGGAATCGTGGTTATCAATGAGGACTACGTGGGGTTTCATCGGATGACCTCCAAGGATGCGTGGTGTGCCTGGGCGATGGCGCTGAGGACCGCGTAGGCCTTATGGACCGTCTCATCGGCCTCGGACTGGGGGACGGAATCGCGGACGACACCGGCGCCCGCCTGGACGACGGCCGTGCCATCTTTGACGTAGGCGGAACGGATGACAATGCAGTTATCCATGGAGCCATCACCGCGCAGGTAGCCGATGGCGCCGCCGAAGGAGCCGCGGCGAGTCCCTTCAGTCTCGCGGATAAGTTCCATTGCGCGCAGCTTCGGTGCGCCCGTAAGAGTTCCCATGTTCATGCAGGCGCGGTAGGCATCGAGGGCGTCGAAGTCCTCGTGCAGCGTGGCCACGACGCGGGAGACCAGGTGCATGACGCGGGAATAGCGGTCCACGTGGAGCAGCTCGGCGACGTGGCGGGTGCCGGGAACCGCGACGCGGGCGAGGTCGTTGCGCGCGAGGTCCACGAGCATGATGTGTTCGGCCACCTCCTTCGAGTCTGTGCGCATCTCCAGTTCGTTGCGGATGTCTAGCTCATGCGTGGCTCCGCGCGGCCGGGTGCCGGCGACGGGATAGAGCTGCACCTGCCGGTCGGAGGCCGTGTACTTGAGGTTGGATTCCGGGGAGGCGCCAAAAAGTTCGTGGTCGGTACCGCGAATGTAGAACATGTACGGCGAGGGGTTGGTCTCGCGCAGCGTGCGGTAGGCAGCGAAAGCATCGGGGCACGCAATACTGAACGCGCGGGAAGGCACGACCTGGTAAATATCGCCAGCATGGACGTTGCCTTGGAGGTGTTCCACGTGGCGTCGGAAAGCAGCGTCATCGATGTTGGCGCGCGCGGCGACGGTGCCCAGCGGTGCGGGTGAGGCTGGGGTGAGGGGTGCGGTACGTGCAGCGCGGTCGAGTTCTTCTTCGAGCACGTGCTTATCGACGCCCCACCCCTCAATCTTCGCCGTCTGGGTTAAATGATCCACGGTGAGGACGTGCTCGGCGACGAGAAACTCATAATCCGGGTACTCGTTCGGGCCATCCGGAACCGGTGGGAGCTCCTCGAAGGTGTCGACATAATCGAAGGCGAAACCACCGCCCAGGAAAGGCAGCATCTCCCCCGAGTAGAGGCGGCTAAACTGCAGCGTCCGCAGTACATCAGCGGTGGAGGTGGCACGCAAGCGGGCGCGCTCATCGTGCTCGGTGGAGAGCTCAAAGCGGAAGGTGATGCTGTCGTCGGCATCCTTCGTGATGCGTGAGTGGAAGTCCTCGCGGAGGTCGTCGATAAGAATGCGTCCGGAGGGCGTCAGTGCGGTGGCGGTGACCTCTTGGCCGCGGCACACTACCTTCAGAGCTGCCTGGGTGATGGCGATGCAGGTGAGGTTCTTCTTGGTCTCAATGTCCGCGGATTCTAAGAGCAGGGAATCCTGTGGCGTGGCGAGGGCATCAAAGAGCGCAGCGGCATCAGGGGTGTAGGCCAGTGTGCGCTGTGCACTGTGCGGCTTATGTTTCAACGGCATAATGTGTGTCTTTCGTTAACGCTTTGTGTGCTGCCGCGAGCTCTGAGGAGAGAAAAACGCCGAAAAGCCCGCAGCTGCGGGCTTCTAAAAGATGGGAGAACAACGAGGCCCGCGGGTTACGCGCGCCACCACCAAAGGTTAGATGTGTTCTTCACAGCACTGACTTTAACACCAATACCTTCCGCCGTACAGGTAAACGGAAATCGGGGTACCCCCGTGGTCTCACGGCAGTGCGCACCTAAGGAGTGGACAGTGAGGTAGGAAACATGCAGCTAGCGGGTGTGATGTGTGACTCTAAAACTGTAGCGCTATAGCTTTTGGAGGTCTAAGAACACCCCCGCCTGAGAAAAATGTTCATAAAACCGCTGGTTAGAAAGGTAGAGAAAGGATTTAATAACGGTCACTACTGTCACTCTTGAGTAGAAAAGGACCGATATGTTCTCTAAAACTGCCGCTGCTCTCTCAGCCATCGCCCTGAGCGCTGCCGCCCTGGTGGGCTGCTCGTCATCGTCGGATAGCGCCGGCGGCGATTCGGGAGGTGGGGATTCCTACTCCATCGGTATCAACCAACTGGTTCAGCACCCCTCCCTGGATGCTGCGGCAGAAGGTTTCCAGGCGGCCTTCGAGGACGCTGGCGTGGACGTGAATTTCGACATCCAGAATGCCAATGGTGAGCAAGCCACCGCTGTGTCTATCTCGCAGCAAATGGCCAGTGCGCAGCACGACCTCTACCTAGCCATTGCTACCCCAGCGGGCCAGGCCATGAGCAAGTCCATTAAGGACAAGCCGCTGCTTTTCACCGCGGTCACGGACCCCGTCGAAGCAGAACTTGTGGAGTCGGTAGATAAGCCTGGAAAGAATGTCACTGGTACCTCCGACGCTGCCCCTATTGAAGAGCAAGTTGAGCTCATCACCCAGCTCGTCCCGGAAGCCAAGAGCGTTGGCGTGGTCTACTCTTCGGCCGAGGTCAACTCCAAGGTCCAGGTGGAACAGCTCACTGAGGCTGCCAAGCCCAAGGGAATCGAGGTGAAGTCTCAGACTGTCACCTCCGTGACCGAGATTCCGCAGGCAGTGGAGGCGCTGGGTGACGTGGATGCCATCTACATTCCTACCGACAACATGGTGGTTTCCGGCATTTCCTCCCTCATCAAGGTTGCCAATGATAAGACCATCCCGGTCATCGCTGCAGATTCTGGCGCCGTTGAAGGCGGTGCCGCTGCCACCATCGGCATCGACTACAAGGAGCTGGGTCGCCAGACCGGCGAGATGGCTTTGCGCATCCTCCAGGACGGTGCCGACCCAGCTGAGACCCCGGTGGAGACTGCCTCCGAGTACACCTACGTCATCAACGAGGAAGCAGTAATGGCACAGGGCATTGAGGTGCCGAAGGAGATCCTTGAAAAGGCTGAGACGCTGTGATCGGTGCGCTTGAGCTAGGCCTGATTTACGCAGTCATGGCGGTGGGCGTCTACCTGACGTTCCGCGTCCTTGACTTCCCCGACCTGACCGTCGACGGCTCCTTTACCACTGGGGCTGCGACGGCCGGCGTGCTTATTACGAATGGGGGTTAACCCTTTCCTGGCGTCGCTGGCAGGTTTTTGTGCTGGTTTCATTGCCGGATGCATTACAGGTGTGCTGCACACCAAGGGCCGCATCGATGGCCTCTTGGCGGGAATTCTCACCATGATTGGCCTGTGGTCAATCAACCTGCGCATCATGGGCAGCGCCAACGTGCCACTGCTCACCCAGGATTCAGTTTTTACCCCGCTCGATGCCGTGATGGGCACGTGGGCGGGCGTCGGTTTGCTGGCTGTGGGCGCGGTGGCGCTGTGCCTGCTCATTGTGTGGTTCCTCTCCACAGATTTGGGCATGTCCCTGCGCGCCACGGGTGATAATCAGCAGATGATCACCTCCTTTGGTGTGTCCACGGACTTCACCAAGATCCTGACCCTGGCCCTGTCCAATGGGCTGGTGGGCCTGTGCGGTGCACTCATTGCTCAGTACCAGGGCTTCGCGGATATCTCGATGGGCATCGGCCTCATCCTGGTGGGTCTTGCCTCTGTCATTCTGGGCCAGGCGGTACTCCCCCAATCCCGCCTCTGGTTGGCAGTTGTTGCTGTGGCGCTCGGCTCCGTGATTTACCGCCTCATCATCTTTGCGGCCCTGCAGGTGGGCCTCAACCCGAATGACATGAAGCTCATCACCGCGCTATTGGTCATCGTTGCTCTGTTGGTTCCGCGCCTGACGCGCGTGCGTGGTGGAAGGAAGGCCAAGGCCCATGCTTAACGTCGAAAACATGTCGAAGACCTTCTTCCCGGGCACCGCTAATGAACGCCGTGCGCTTCGCGACGTCTCCCTGGAACTCGCCCCCGGTGATTTCGTCACCGTGATCGGCTCCAACGGTGCGGGCAAATCCACGTTGCTGAATTCCATTTCGGGCCGCCTTATCCCGGACTCCGGCACGATTACCATCCATGGAAAGAATGTCACGACGCAGCCGGAGCACAAACGTGCACAGAAGGTCGGCCGCGTGTTCCAAGATCCCATGGCCGGCACCGCGCCCAACCTCACCATTGAGGAAAACCTGTCGCTCGCCTACCTGCGCGGCAAGAAGCGCGGCCTTGGTTTGGGCCTTAACGCCTCGCGCCGAAAGATCTTTGTCGAGCAATTGGAAACCCTCGAGTTGGGCTTGGAGAAGCGCCTAGGGACCAAGGTGGGCCTCCTGTCTGGTGGCCAGCGCCAAGCACTGTCACTGCTTATGGCAGGGTTTACTCACCCCGACGTGATGCTCCTCGACGAACACACGGCCGCCCTTGACCCGCAACGTGCGGAGCTGGTTACTGACTTGACCAAGCGCATTGTGGAGCAAGGCAAGTTGACCACGCTCATGGTGACGCACAATATGGCCCAGGCGCTCCAGGTGGGCAATCGGCTCATCATGATGCATGAAGGTCAGATTATCTACTCAGCAGATGCGGAGCAGAAGGCCAAGCTGACGGTGGAAGACCTCATGGCGGAGTTCGCAAAGATTAAGGCAGCAACGTCCGACAGGACGCTGCTGCAATAAGGCTAGCGTTTCACGTGAAACACTGGCTGGCAAAATCTTCGAGCAGGAGCTGGTAAATCTTCGAGCAAACTTCGGTAAATCTTCGAGTAGCCTTTTAACCTGCTAAAATGCGAAACATGACGCTTACACATGAGGTGCCACGACATGGGGTTTCGATTGCGCGGGAAATCCTTGAGGACTCCCCGCTTCTTGTGGTGCAAGGTGCGCGGCAAGTTGGTAAATCCACACTTCTCCGCCAGGCACTGAATGAGGAAGAAGCGCATTTCGTTACGCTCGATGACGCGTTAGCTTTAGACTACGCTCGGCACGATCCGGCGGGATTTGTCGAGCAAGCCGGCTCCCGCACATTGGTGATTGATGAAGCGCAACGCGCTCCTGAATTAGCATTGGCCTTAAAAGCGTCGATTGACCGTGATCGTCGCCCTGGCCGGTTTGCGATCACAGGTTCCTCCGATTTGCTTCGCCTGCCCGGAATGTCGGACTCCTTGGCTGGACGGGCAGAGTCCCTCCGTGTTTATGGCCTCAGCCAAGGGGAAATCGCCGAGCGAAAGCAACCGGAGGATTGGGTTGCCTGGGCTGTTGACGGCTACCAAGGGCTAGAGCGCTGGACTGAGGCTGGAGGAGCTCCGGATGAACTGCGTTCTGCAATCATTGCAGGTGGCTACCCAGAACCATTAAAGAGGTCCGACCGTCGAAGGCAGGAACGATGGTATGGCTCCTATGTTGAGCGCCTTGCCACGCATGATTCACGAGAGCTTGGAAACGGCAGCCGCTTTTCGCAATATCTTGAGACCTTATTGCGGGTCATAGCCAATCAGCCTCAAACAGAGTTGGTGAAGTCAAAAGTAGCGCGAAGCCTTGGAATCGCCGAGAGTTCGCTGGGCGAATATCTCACGTTGGCTGAGATGATGTATCTCATCGACATTACGCCTGGGTGGGGTGTGGGCTATAGCAGCAGGGCGCTCAAGCGGCCAAAGGTCAGTATCGCTGATACAGGGTTAGCTGCATTCCTTACCGGCTTTAGCGTCGAGAAATCACGCGTTGCTGGAGGCTTTGAACATTACGGCGCACTCGTTGAGGCATTTGTTTGCGGTGAGTTGCTCAAACAAGCAACGTGGTCCCGTGAGCGTTTTAAGATTGCTCACTACCGTAAACGCGATATCGAGATTGATATCGTCATCGAGCTAGCAGATGGGCGTGTAGTGCCTGTTGAGGTTAAAAGTGCTTTGAGCGTTGATGCCCGTGCGTGGAAGAACGTTCTGAGATTCGGTATGGAGCACCAAGAGCGTTGTAGCGCGGGCGTGGTGCTCTATCACGGGTCACGTGCGGTTACGGTGGAACAGGATGGCTTTCCAGTGCGCGTGCTGCCGATCTCGTCATTGTGGCAGCATGAGGATTAATAACGTGAAGGTGGGCCCGGCAATTAGCCGAGCCCACAGTCGTTTCACGTGAAACGTGGTTTAGCTTCGCTTGATGAGTGCGGAGGCGAAATACTCTTCCACCGCAGTGGCGTCATCAAGCGGCAGTACCGCGCCCACGTACTGGTCCGGGCGGACAATAACTACGGCGCCGTCGCGGGAGACGCCGCGCATGGTGAAGATGTCCTTGTCTGGAAGTGCGTTGAAGACGTTCTCCCAATTGGGCACGTTGAACTTGCCATTACGCGGGCGGAAGAGGGCTGGCGCATCGAGGATCTCGTAGTCATGATGATTCGTCTGCTGATAAATCACCTTGACATCGAAATAGGTGTTTTCATCGGCTCCCTCTGGATTGAACTTAGCGAGAATTGCCGGAATCTTTTCTGCCCATGCGCTGAGCGCGGAGCTCTCCCCTGCCTTAGGTGAATCAGCAAAGACGTAGATGCGGTAGCGGCCGTCGGCAGTGTGTTGATGGCCTAGGTGCTGCACAAAGGCATCGCAGCGGCGCAGAACTTCGAGGGACTTAAAACGCCTGCCAACTGGGAAACCTACCGCCAGGGCTTGGTGCTTGGTATCGCCTACAATCAGGTTCTCGTCATACTGCGTCATCATGCCAGCGGCGAACTCTTCCGCAGCGACGTAGTACTTTTCCACTGCCTGAGGGTCATCGAGCTCCTCGGTCGGGGTAGCCATCAGGGTGGACCACTCGCGGTCAAAATTGATGAGATTCTGTGCAGCCGGCTGGCGCTCACCGTGATAAGTGGACAGGAGCTCCTTGGGCGCGCGACCGTCGAGGACATGCCCGAGCTTCCAGCCAATATTGAAGCCATCCTGCATCGAGACGTTCATGCCCTGTCCCGCCTTGGCAGAGTGGGTATGGCACGCATCTCCCGTGAGGAAGACGCGCGGGTCATCGTTGTTGTCATCGAAGGCATCAACCAGGCGGTGCCCCACTTCGTAGACGGAGTGCCACGCCACCATCTTGACGTCAATGAAATAAGGCGAGTAAATCTCATTGGCCTTCTCAATGATCTTTTCAATGGGCGTATCGCGAACCTTGTGGTTGTCATCCTCAGGAACCACTCCGAGGTCAACGTAGACACGGCAGAGGTAGCCGCCTTCGCGAGGGATGTGCAGGATGGAGCCGGCCTTCGAGTGAATTGCGCACTTGGTACGCCAATCCGGGAAGTCGGTATCAACCACAACGTCCATCACGCCCCAAGCGTGGTTAGCCTGGTCGCCCTTCAACGAACGACCAATGGACTTACGCACCCGGGAGCGTGCGCCATCGCAACCCACGACGTACTTCGCGCGGACGTCGCGTGGATTGCCGTCTGCGTCCTCAAGGTGGACGGTGACTGGGTACTCGCCCTCCCCTACCTCGAGAGAAGTGAAAGTCCAGCCATAATCTGGCGTGATGCGCCCCGGTGCGCGGTGGGCATAGCGGGCAAAATAATCCAGAACGCGTGCTTGGTTCACAATGAGGTGTGGAAACTCCGAGATGCCATGCTCATCATCGATGGGGCGAGCGCCGCGGACAATCTTCGAGCGGTCCTCAGGATCTGGGTTCCAGAAGGACATCTCCGTAATTTCGTAGGCTTCTTCCGTGATTTCCTTGGCGAATCCAAAGGCCTGGAAGGTTTCAACCGAACGGGACTGAATACCATCAGCCTGCCCGAGTTCAAGTCGCTGTGGGCGGCGCTCAATGATGCGGGTATTGACACTCGGGAACATGGCCAATTGGGCCGCTGCAATCATTCCCGCAGGACCGGAGCCGACGATGAGTACATCCATTTCATCGGGAAGTTCTACTGCGCGGTCGACGCCGTAACCGGTGGCCTCATGAACGCGCGGATCTTCGGACACGTAGCCGTTGTGATGGAACTGCACTATGAACTCCTTAGTAAAGCGATGGTAGAGATTGCACATGGATGGTGATTCAGTTCAATAGACCATCGATGTGTGAGCTGCGTCTTAGTTCCGGAATCATATATGATGACCGGCTGCAGCACAATGGCTCGGGTGAGGTTGTTCTACACCTTCGGCGAGAAGATGAAGTGGCCACGGGACTGTTCTGCCTCGTGCTCTGGGCCTAGAGCGATTCCCTTTCGCTCGCGTAGTAGGAACGTGCACACAAGGCCAATGAGGGAGGCGGTAACCAGGTAGCCCGATACAGCGAAGGTGGTACCGGTTGCTTCCACCAAGGAAGCCGCAATCATGGGCGCGAAAGCACCGCCTAGCACCGAACCAATGGCGTAGGTAACGGATACGCCCGTGGCGCGGATGGAGGCGGGGAATAGCTCGGCATACATCGCGGATTGGGCACCATAAGTCAGGCCAAGGCCAATGGTGAGGAAGATAAGGGCGGCGTACAGCATGCCCAAGCTGCCGGTGTTGACCAGCGGGAAGAGGGCTGCTGCACCAATGGCCTGGAGCACGAAACCAATGAGGTAGGTGTTCCGGCGGCCAATGAGATCAGAGATGAAGCCAGCGAAAAGCGTCGTCAGCGCCCAAGCTGCCGCGGAGATGGTGACGGCATTGAGTACGTCGCCACGTGCCAGTGCTACGGGGCCTTCAGGGTCGGTGGCATAGCGCTGGATGTAGCCGCCGGGTGTCATGTATCCCACCGTGCCGTTACCAGCGAAGACGAGAGCGGCCACGAAGACCAGCGGAGTGAACTTCTTGAACAGCGTGCCGATGGGATTGGTGGCTTCTTCCTCCTCACGCTGGGCAATCTCTTCGAAAACGGGGGACTCGTCTACACCCATACGGATGAGGTAGCCCACGAGGACAAGGATGATGGAAATGAGGAAAGGAACGCGCCAACCCCAGGTCATGAAGGCGTCGCCAGGCGCAATCGTGTTCATGATGGAAAGGACGCCGGAGGAAAGCAGCAGGCCCGCCGGAACACCAACCTGTGGGCCCGCACCGTACAGGCCGCGCTTGTTATCAGGGGCGTGCTCAACGGCCATGAGCACCGCCGAGCCCCATTCGCCACCAGCCGAAATGCCCTGGACAATGCGCAGGAGAATGAGCAGGACTGGTGCCCACACGCCGGCGGTCTCGTAGGTGGGAAGGAGACCGATGAGAGTGGTAGCACCACCCATGGCAAAAAGAGTCACCATGAGAACCACGCGGCGGCCGAGACGGTCAGCGAAGTGACCCGCGAGGAAGGCGCCCACAGGGCGGAAGAGGAAGGATAGGCCGACCGTCAGAAAGGAAATGATGGTGGCTAAACCGCCCTCGAGCGGGCCAAACATGAGGTGGTTGAACACCAAACCGGCGACGGCAGCGTAGAGGAAATAGTCATACCACTCGATGGCGGTACCGATAGTTGTCGCGGCGACTACTCGACGGCGCTCGGCCGTGGAGATCGTCGGCGTGACGGTGGTTCGAGACATGTTGATTCCTTTCGACATGTGGTGCGACATATATCTAAGTCGTCGTGTGAGTTTAACCACTTGCGGCGATGCTAGGGATAATATACGATTCGGGCAAGGATTTGTTCACAATTAAGGATTCTTCATGGCTGTACCTGAATTTCTGCCGGTCAAGCCGGGCAAGATGATCGCCGTCCACGTGGCTTTCGAGTCGCGCGCAGCGCAGCGAGGCCGTTGGCCCAAGGCACCGAGCTACTTCCTCAAAGCCACGAGCACACTGGCTGGAACCGGACAAGTAGTTCAACGCCCCGCCGGTACCGAGCTGTTGGCATTTGAGGGCGAAATTGCTCTTATCATCGGCACGCCTGCACGGCATGTCTCCCTGGAGGAGGCATGGAAGCACGTCGCGTATGTCACCGCCTCGAATGACATTGGCCTGTATGACTACAAGGTCCAGGACAAGGGATCCAACACCCGCTCCAAATCGCGCGATGGCTACACCCCTATCGGTCCAGAGCTCATCCCGGCTCAGGACATCGACCCCAAGTCTTTGCGCCTGCGTACGTGGGTTAACGGTGAGATCGTTCAGGAAGGGACGTCATCCGATGAGGATCTGATCTTCCCACTCGCCCAGTTTGTTGCGGACCTCTCGCAGCACATGACGCTTGAAGAGGGAGATATCATCCTCACCGGCACCCCGGCAGGATCTTCTGTCATCGAGCCTGGTGACGTCGTTGAGGTGGAGGTAGACATCCCAGGTGGCGTGACCTCTGGCCGGTTGAAGACCACCGTTGAAGAAGTAGCAGCGGACTTCGACGCGAAGCTTGGAAGCCTGCCCTATGTGGATGACAAGCAACGTGAAGACGCTTACGGTGACCGCGAAAGTGCTGGACTTGAACCACTGGATAACGGTGGGCTTGACCCAGAGTTGAAGGCGGCACTTGAACAGGCGCCAACGGCGGGACTTTCGGCACAGTTGCGCAATAGAGGCATTAACCAGTCCGTCATCGAAGGTGTTTATCCGCAAACCAAGGGAACCAAGATGGTGGGCGTGGCACGCACCTTGCGCTTTGTTGCCGGCCGCGAAGACCTCTTCAAGTCCCACGGTGGCGGACTGAACGAGCAGAAAAAGGTCTTTGACACCGTCAAGGAGGGAGAGGTAATCGTCATCGAGGCTCGCGGAGAGTCGGGTTCCGGAACCCTCGGTGACATCCTCGCTCTGCGTGCGAAGGTGCGCGGTGCTGCCGGAGTCGTGACCGATGGTGGTGTCCGTGACTTCGATGCCGTGCGAGAGATCGGTCTTCCTGTCTTTACCCAGGGGGCACACCCCTGCGTGCTTGGCCGAAAGCACGTGCCGTGGGATAGCGATATTGCTGTTTCCTGCGGAAACGCCACCGTACTCCCAGGAGACATCATTGTTGGCGATGATGACGGCGTCATCGTCATCCCCCGGGCACTGGCACAGGAGGTGGCCGAAGGTGCTCTGGCCAAGGAGCACGAAGACGAGTGGGTTGCTACCCAGGTAGAAACCGGAGCTAGTCTCGATGGCCTTTTCCCACCAACGGGGAAGAACAAAGAGGCCTACCTTGCCTTCCGTGACGGGGCTGCCAATGAGAGCAAGGAAGGTGATCAATGACATCACCTTCCACACCTTCTGGGGAAAGCAAATCCCAAAAAGCCTATAACTGGATTAGTGAAAAGATTCGTACCCGTGAGTACGAGCCCGGCTACCGCCTAGTACTGGCCACCATCGCCGAAGCGCTGGATATCAGCGTGGTCCCCGTCAGGGAAGCGATACGCCAGCTGGAGGCGGAGGGGATGGTCACGTATGAGCGCAATGTAGGAGCAAGTGTTACCACCTACAACCGCGAGGCTTACTACGAGTCCATGGACATCGTGGCCACCGTCGAGGCGAATGCCACAGCTCAATCCGCGCCCCTGCTTGAGCCCGAAGACCTAGCCCGAGCGCGGGAGATTAATCGTCGTATGAGTGAACTCGACATCCACCATGACCCCGATGAATTCACCCAGCTCAACAAAGAATTTCACAGCGTTCTTTTTGCCAAGTGCCCTAATGAGAGATTGAAGAACTTGGTGGTGGACCAATGGAAACAGTTGGAATACCACCGCGTGTCGACATTTCGGTACGTGCCAGAAAGAGCCCAAGAATCCGTCCGTGAACACGAACGACTGGTCAACTTGATTGAGGCAGGCGCAGAGCCTGCCTACATAGAAAAGGTGGCCCGCGAACACCGACTAACCACACTACGCAGTTACCGCGAAAAGAATACCTAAGGAGAAGGATTAAACATGGCTATCAACAACGATGCTGCTAAGCCCACCGATCTTCCAGAGAAGATCCTGCACTACATCAATGGTGAATTTGTTCCGTCTATCGACGGCGAGGAATTTGATGTCCTCGATCCAGTGACGAACCAGCCTTACATCAAGGCAGCTTCAGGCAAGCCATCTGATATCGATAAGGCTGTTGCGGCTGCCAAGGATGCCTTCGAGAACGGCCCGTGGGCCAAGGCTCTGCCGCGTGAACGTGCACGTGTCCTGAACAAAATCGCGGATATTGTGGAAACCCGCGCAGAAAAGCTCGCCGCATGGGAGTCCTTCGACTCCGGTCTGCCAATTACCCAGGCAAACGGCCAGGCTAAGCGTGCCGCAGAAAACTTCCGCTTCTTCGCCGATTTGATTGTTGCCCAGGCCGATGACGCCTACAAGGTTCCGGGCCGCCAGATCAACTACGTCAACCGCAAGCCGATTGGTGTTGCTGGCCTGATTACTCCATGGAACACCCCGTTCATGCTGGAGTCCTGGAAGCTGGCCCCGGCTATTGCTACCGGTAACTCCGTCGTCCTCAAGCCGGCTGAGTTCACTCCGCTGTCTGCTCAGCTATGGGCGGGAATCTTTGAAGAAGCCGGCCTACCTAAGGGTGTCTTCAACCTGGTCAACGGCTTCGGCGAGGAAGGCTACGCCGGCGATCCGCTGGTCAAGCACCCGGACGTCCCGCTGATCTCCTTCACTGGCGAATCCCGCACCGGCCAGATCATTTTCGGCAACGCAGCCCCGCACCTCAAGGGCCTGTCCATGGAGCTGGGCGGTAAGTCCCCGGCCATCGTGTTTAATGACGCTGACCTAGAGACGGCTATCGACGCCTGCATCTTCGGTGTCTTCTCCCTCAATGGTGAGCGTTGCACCGCAGGTTCCCGCATTCTGGTTCAGCGCGATATCTACGATGAGTTCGTTGAGCGCTACGCCGCGCAGGCTAAGCGCGTGAAGGTCGGCCTGCCTTCCGATCCGACCACCGAGGTTGGCGCACTCGTCCACCCGGAACACTACGAGAAGGTCACCTCCTACATCGAGATTGGCAAGCAGGAGGCCACCCTGGCTGCCGGCGGCGAGCGCCCAGAGGGCTTCGAGGACGGCAACTTTGTTCAGCCGACCGTCTTCGTTGACGTCAAGCCGGACGCGCGAATCTTTCAGGAAGAGATCTTCGGCCCCGTCGTTGCTATCACCCCGTTCGATACCGACGAAGAAGCACTCGAGCTGGCGAACAACACCAAGTACGGTCTTGCTGCTTATGTATGGACCTCGGACCTCAAGCGTGCCCACAACTTTGCCCAGAACGTTGAGGCCGGCATGGTGTGGCTCAACTCCAACAACGTCCGCGACCTGCGCACTCCGTTCGGCGGCGTCAAGGCATCCGGCCTCGGCCACGAGGGCGGCTACCGCTCCATCGATTTCTACACCGATCAGCAGGCCGTCCACATCAACCTGGACAAGGTGCACAACCCGGTCTTTGGCAAGCAGGACCAGTAACGTCTGCGCGCCCTCTCCACTCCCCCATTACTAATTCACACTAAGGAGCCACCATGGCTGACATTCAGGCCCCCGACATCCTGCGTTGCGCCTACATGGAGATCATCGTTACCGATCTCGCTGCATCCCGTAAGTTCTACGTTGACACCCTCGGCCTCGTCGTGACTGAGGAAAACGAGAACGAAATCTACCTGCGCACCTACGAGGAGTTCATCCACCACAACCTCGTGCTGCGACAGGGCCCCGTCGCTGCCGTCGCTGCATTCTCCTTCCGCGTTCGTTCGCCGGAGGACCTGGACCTCGCCGAGGAGTTCTACAAGGCGCGTGGCTGCGAGGTCCGCCGTAACAAGGATGGCTTCGTCAAGGGCATTGGTGACTCCGTGCGCGTTCAGGACCCACTGGGATTCCCGTACGAGTTCTTCTGCGAGGTTGAGCACCGTGAGCGTCTGGCCTGGTCATACGACGCCCACATCCCTGGTGCACTCGTTCGCCTCGACCACTTCAACCAGATCACCCCAGATGTGCCGAAGGCAGTGGCGTACATGGAAGACCTCGGCTTCCGCACCACCGAGGACATCCGTGATGAAGAAGGAACCGTCTATGCTGCATGGATGCGTCGTAAGCCGACCGTCCATGACACCGCTATGACCGGTGGTGATGGCCCGCGTATGCACCACATCGCCTTCGCTACCCACGAGAAGCACAACATCATCGCGATTTGTGACAAGTTGGGTGCCCTGCGCGAATCCGACCGCATCGAGCGCGGCCCGGGCCGCCACGGAGTCTCCAACGCGTACTACCTGTACCTACGCGATCCGGATGGTCACCGCGTGGAGATCTACACCCAGGACTACTACACCGGCGACCCGGATAACCCGGTCGTGACCTGGGACGTTCACGATAACCAGCGCCGCGACTGGTGGGGAACCCCAGTTGTTCCTTCCTGGTACCGCGATGGCTCCACCGTCCTCGACCTAGATGGCAAGCCGGTGCCGCTGGTCGCTCGCGAAGACGAGTCCGAGCTGGAGGCCACCATTGGTGCGGACGGCTTCTCCTACACCCGTAAGGAAGACTCGGAAGAGATGCCGGAGTGGAAGCAGGGCGAGTACAAGCTGGGTAACCAGCTCTAGAAGTCCACAGCACTCAGGTTGATGAACGTGGTCCCGCGGCGTCGATAATGCGCTCATAACGCGGGGCCGCGTTGTCGTTTCACGTGAAACCACATCGTTCAACAACCGTCTACAACACCACAGTCATGTCCCACAACATAGTAAGGAGCGAAGTACATGCTGGATGAAAAGCAGCACATCGCTATTGCGGATGAACTGGCGCAGGCCGAAAAGGACCGGTCAATGGTTCCGCTGCTGACCGCCCGTTTCCCGGAGATGAGCATTGAGGATTCTTACGCGGTGCAGCGCGAGTGGGTGCGCCGCGGCATCGAAGACGGGCGCCGTCTCGTCGGCCGTAAGATTGGCCTAACCTCCAAGGTTATGCAGGAGGCCACGGGAATTACCGAGCCGGACTACGGCGCAATCTTTGAAGACCAAGTCTATGAGAACGGGTCCACTATCGAGCACGCGCAGTTCTCTAACGTCCGCATCGAGGTTGAGCTGGCCTTCGTGCTCAAGGAGGAACTGAAGGGTCCGAATTGCAGCATCTTCGACGTGCTGCGCGCGACGGAGTACGTCGTACCTGCTCTGGAGATCCTTTCCTCCCGCATCGAGATGGAAGGCCGCACCATTGTTGACACCATTTCGGATAACGCAGCCCTCGGCGCCATGATCTACGGCGGAAACCCGGTAGATCCCGCAGACATCGACCTGCGCTGGGTGTCCGCACTGCTCTACCGCAACGAGTCCATCGAAGATACCGGTGTGGCCGCGGCCGTGCTCAACCATCCGGCAATGGGAGTGGCCTGGCTTGCTAACAAGCTCCACGCGCATGGCGATAGCCTCGCCGCCGGCGACATCATTCTGGCCGGTTCCTTCACCAAGCCCATGTGGGTTGAACCGGGCGATACCGTCCACGCTGACTATGGAAAGTTGGGGTCCATCACATGCCGATTCCACTAAAGCTGCCGCCAACGTTTGCGGACGCTCTTGCGAAGGCAGAGCAGCCGCTCGTGGGTGCCTGGATCTGTTCTGGGTCAGAGGCTGCGGCGGAGATCATTGCATCGGCAGGGTTTAGCTGGGCGCTTATCGACGGCGAGCATGCCCCCTATGGCCTAGAGACAGTTCTGTCCCTGCTGCGCGCGACCGATGCTTATGGCATCACGCGCGTTGTGCGCATCCCCGTCAATAACACCGCGCTTATTAAACAGTACCTGGATCTCGGCGCGCAAAATCTGATGGTGCCAATGATTGATACGCCCGAGGAAGCTGAAGCGGCTGTGCAGGCTATGCACTATCCACCACGTGGAGCGCGCGGGGTAGGTTCTGCCTTGGCGCGGTCCTCACGGTGGAATGGTGTGGAGGACTATCTCCCCAATGCTTCCGAGACGGTCAGCTTGACGGTCCAGATTGAATCCGCAAAGGCCGTGGACAATGTCGAAGACATTGTGGCCATCGATGGTGTTGATCAGATTTTTGTGGGCCCGTCTGATTTGGCAGCCTCCATGGGGTTGTTGGGTCAGCAGACCCATCCGGAGGTACTCGAAGCCGTGAACCACACATTTGAGGTCGTGCGCGCTTCTGGAAAGAAGGTAGGCGTTAACGCTTTTAACCTCGAACAGGCGCAGAAGTATCTTGATTCTGGGGCATCATTTGCGCTGGTTGGTGCTGATGTTCAACTTCTTTCTGGTGCGGCACGCCAACTCGCAGACAAATTCACTTTAGGAGGGTAGAAAAGAATCATGAGTGAAAACAACAAGGTCAATATTGACGAGCTGCTGGCCAAGGTTCCGACCGGCCTGCTCATTAACGGCGAATGGGTAGACGCTTCTGGCGGCGACACCTTCGATGTAGAAAACCCGGCAACTGGTGAGGTTATCGCTACCCTGGCGTCCGCTACCTCTGAGGATGCGAAGAAGGCTATGGACGCCGCCTGTTCCGTGCAGGATGAGTGGGCACGCACGTCCACCCGTGAGCGTTCCAACCTGCTGCGCCGTGCCTTTGACCTAGTGCAGGAGCGTAAGGACGAGTTCGCTGCGCTGATGACCTTGGAGATGGGTAAGCCGCTGGCGGAGTCTTATGGTGAGGTCACCTATGGTTCTGAGTACCTGCGCTGGTTTAGCGAGGAAGCCGTCCGCGATTACGGCCGTACCCTTCCGGCGCCGGAGGGCACCCTGCGTATGGTGACCCGCCGCAAGCCGGTCGGCCCCTGCCTGTTGATTACCCCGTGGAACTTCCCGTTGGCTATGGCGACCCGCAAGATTGCCCCGGCCATCGCTGCTGGTTGCACCATGGTAGTCAAGCCCGCCAAGCTCACACCGCTCACCACCCAGTACTTCGCGCAGACCATGATTGATGCCGGCGTTCCGGCGGGCGTGGTCAACGTGGTGTCCGGCAAGTCCGCCTCTGCTATTTCTGAGCCAATCATGGCGGATTCCCGCCTGCGCAAGGTTTCCTTCACCGGCTCTACCCCGGTGGGCAAGACCCTGCTCAAGGCAGCTGCCGACAACGTCCTGCGTACCTCGATGGAGCTGGGCGGCAACGCTCCGTTCATCGTTTTTGAGGACGCCGACATTGACCAGGCCGTCGAAGGCGCGATGGGTGCCAAGATGCGCAACATCGGTGAGGCTTGCACCGCCGCTAACCGCTTCATCGTGCACGAATCCATCGCGGAAGAGTTCGCGGAGAAGTTTGCCAAGCGCATCGGTGAGCTCAAGGTGGGCAACGGCCTCGATGAGGGCGTTACCTGTGGCCCGCTCGTGGAGCAGAAGGCATTGGATAACATCACCGCGCTTGTCGACGACGCCGTGGACAAAGGCGCCAAGGTCCTCATCGGCGGCAAGCCGGGTGAGGGCAAGGGTTATTTCTACTCCCCGACCGTGCTGACAAACGTCTCCCGCGATGCCCGCGTGGCACAGGAGGAGATTTTCGGCCCGATCGCTCCGATCCTGACCTTCTCCGATGAGAAGGAAGCAATTGAGATTGCTAACGACACGGAGTATGGCCTAGCGTCCTACGTCTTCACCGAGGATTCCGACCGCATGTGGCGCGTCGGTGACGGCCTCGAGTTCGGCCTCATGGGCTTCAACGCCGGCGTCATTTCCAACGCCGCTGCTCCATTCGGTGGCGTGAAGCAGTCCGGCATGGGCCGTGAGGGTGGCGCCGAGGGCATCGACGAGTACACGTCGTTGCAGTACATCGGTGTGCGTGACCCGTACGCCAATGCTTAAATAGCGCGCTACTTTCGCCGCTCAGAATGCTGGCATCTCCTTTTGGAGGTGCCAGCATTGCCGTTTTATGCATAATATTCCTCCCCTTGTGTGTGATAGCACTCATAGACAAATCGTGATCACGGACAAACAACAAATCATGTGTGCAATGGGACACAATTGTTAGCTACACACCGATACGCACCGGGGCCTGAACCGGTGGGTTGTCGGGCCGACATAGCTAGTAAGGAGGAGTTGGCGTGGATACATCGACGCAGTCAGCTGTGCTACCCACTCGAAATGTACAGCCCGGGCACCGGGCTCCCACCGAACCGAAGGGCGGCCTGGGCGCCGGGCGTCTTGGGACGACGTCGCTAGTCTTCATGATTATTGCGGCGTCAGCCCCTCTTACTGTGCTCGCAGGAGGAGTACCTACCAATTTCGGGGTATCCGGCTTGCTGGGTGTCCCCTGGGGTTACCTAGCCCTTGGAATCATTCTCGTGTTCTTCGCCGTAGGTTACGGAACCATGAGTTCGCAGATCCAGAACTCGGGAGCGTTCTATGCCTACGTGTCTGAGGGGCTGGGTAACCGACAAGGAATCGCGGCGGCGATACTAGCGCTGGTTTCTTACAACATGATGCAGGTTGGGCTCTACGGGATCTTCGGGTTCTCTCTTGCCAATCTGATCAACGGCTGGTTTGGAACAACCATTTCGTGGTGGGTGGCAGCTTTGGCTGGCTGGCTCTTGGTAGCTGTCATGGGTGTCGGTAACGTTGACTTCTCAGCCAAGGTCCTAGGAGTTCTGGTAGCCCTTGAATTCATCGTCGTAGCTGGAGTATCGCTTTTGTCGCTTGGCGTGGCTCCCGAAGGAATCACTGTAGAGACGATGCGTCCGAGCCAGTTCTTCACCGACGGCATTGGCGTTCTCTTTGCCTTCGGGATTGCTGCCTTTATGGGTTTTGAGTCTGGGGCAATCTATTCGGAAGAAGCGCGTGACCCAGAGCGGACCGTACCAAAAGCCACTTATATTGCCGTCGGAACCATCGCACTCTTCTACGCCTTTTCAGCGTGGGCCTTCGCCCAAGGGGTGGGGCCGTCCGAGATCATTGATAAAGCGATTGAGCTTGGCCCAGACCTAGTTTTCGTGTGGTTGGGTGACTATTCGCCGTTTGCCGCCAACGTAGCGAATTTGTTGTTTGTGACCTCACTTATTGCTGCACTCGTTGCGTTTCACAATGCTGCCGCGCGGTACTTCTTCTCCTTAGGGCGCTCGCGCGTTCTGCCTAAGAGGTTCGCGGCATCATCCGCTAAAGGTGCTCCTATTGCTGGGTCCCTTACACAGACTCTCATTGCCGTCGTTGTAATTGCCGGCTTTGCAGTGGCTGGAAATGGCAGTGAAATGGGTGAACTGTTTCCAGTCCTCACGCTTTTTACCTGGTTGACCAACGCGGCGGCGTTTGGATTGGTCTTTCTTCTGGCCGTGGTGAGTGTCTCCATTATGGTCTGGCTTAACAAGCAAGAGAAAGGCTACAACCTCTTTACTCGGGTCATCGCACCGCTTGTGTCAGCCTGCGGACTCGTGGCTGTCTTCGTACTGGTGCTGATGAATTTCCCGCTCATGATCGGTGACACCGGCCCAGATGCCCTCGTGTGGGTGATGCCTGGCATCATCATCGCCTCTGGGCTCGTGGGACTTGCTTGGGGCGAGTATTTGAAGCACAGGAAGCCACATATTTACGCAAGTCTTCAAGACAATCTTGATCGAATCTAAATCCTAAGGAAGCTAAACATGGAAAAGAAGCACGTTATTGTCGTTGGCGCTGGGTTCGCTGGCCTTACGGCGGCTCGTGAACTGCAGACTGCGGGAATCGACTATCACATTGTGGAGGCACGCGATCGTATTGGTGGTCGTGCTTGGACGGATGACAGGCTCGGACGTCCTCTAGAGATTGGTGCTACCTGGGTGCACTGGCATCAACCGCATGTCTGGTCCGAAATCACTCGTTATGGCCAGGATATTATCGCTTCGCCCGTTGTAGATACCGCATATTGGTATGCCGGTGGCGAGCTGAAGTCCGGTACCGAAGCAGAAATGGATGCCAAACTGGCGCGGCCAATGGAGAAAATCTTTGAGAAGTCCCGAGAGTTTTTCCCAGAGCCGCACAAGCCACTGCTTGTGCTTGATGAAAAATTCGGAGCGTCCCAAGAATTGAAGGATGCTTTCCTGGCTGCAGATCAGGCAGGAGTTCTCGACGCCTTGGAAGACGGGGATTTCACACAGGAAGAAAAGGACCTGTGCAACGCGTACTGGTCAGCTGGATACATTGGGTATCCCGAGCAAGGTTCGTCCTTGATGGCTAAGCAGTGGGCCGCTCTGTGTGACCATCGCCTTTCGTTGGTGGATGAGCAAACGCTTCGATACAAACTGGTCAACGGCATGCGAGGCATCTACGGCAACATTGCGAAGGACTTGACCGGTGAGATTCGTTTGAACATTGCTGTGACCGCAATCGAACACGATGATGATTCCGCAACGGTTACCTATGCGGACGGCACTTCCGAAACCGCGGACGCGGTGATTGTCACGGTTCCGGTCGGCGCATTGGGGAACATTACGTTTACGCCAGGTCTGCCCGAGGGTTCGCAGAAGACTATTGAGCAGAAATGGAACTCGACTGGTTTCAAAGCTTGGATCAAGATCAAGGGCCACCACAATATCTTCGGCTACGCGCCCCAACCGGCTGTTGTGTCCGTGCTGCGCTCTGAGTACTTCGAAGATGATGGCACGACCATCTGTGTGGCCTTTGGCTCCGATCACCAGAAGATTGATCTGGAAAGCATTGAGGATGCTCAGAAGGTCGTTGACCAGTGGCGTCCAGATCTCGAAGTTGTTGGCGTCACCGGCCATGACTGGGTTGCTGATGAGTACTCTGGTCAGGCCTGGGCTACGTTGCGGCGTGGACAGTTCACTGAGGGGTGGCACCACTTCCGCACCTCTACCTCTTCGCTGCATTTCGCGGGAGCTGATTGGGCTTCCGGTTGGCGTGGAGTGGTCGTTGATGGAGCCATTGAAACCGGAATCTCCACTGCTCGCGAGGTCATCAACAAGCTGCGCGGCTAATCGCTAGCTGTACTGACCGGAGACGTTGGTCAATCGTGAGAAGGGCGGCTGGTTCCCGCAAGCCGTGTGAGGCCAGTGTTGCGTTGGCGTGGAGCAAGAGCGTCCCCTTGGAATAGACGGAGGGGGCCGATAACTCGACCCCCTCACGGTTGTTAGCGAGGATTCCTCTGTGAACCGCTAACTTTAGGCCAGACCCTTTGCTTGCTCGATGGCGGTGAAGTGACGTTGGGTGCTGGGCTGTTCCAGCTCATCGAGTACGGCCAGGGCCAGGTCCGCAGGGGTGATCCGCGACGTACCGTCGTGGTTGATCAGAAGCGTGTCACCGCCTCGGCGATAAGCGCCGGTTCCCTGTCCGGGCTCGAAGACTGCCGACGGACTCAGGTAGGTCCAGTTCTGGTTCGGATGTTCTGTACACGCGTTGAACTGGTCGAGGCTGGCCGATGCGACGTCACGCCACTGGGGCGGCACGAAGGTGGGGTCGTCCAGGACGCGTAACTCCCGATCGTGAGGTGAGCGTAAGGGCGCTGCTCCTCCTACGACCAGAACCCGAACCCCCGCGACAGCGGCGTGGTCGAGGACATGGCTGGTCAGCGGAGCCACACTGCTCTCATCGCCGGGGGCCATGCGCACGGCGAGCACGACGGCGTCTGCGTCGTTCAGGACGGGCTGCAGGGGTGCCTCGAGATCTGTCAGATCGAGACGAGCGACGGTAGTATGCGGGTCGTTGGTCTCCGGTGGGTTGCGCGATACGGAAGTGACGTGGTGGCCGCGGCGTGTGGCCTCCTGCGCGATCGCGGTACCGGCCATGCCGGTGGCTCCGAGAATCGTGATGTTCATGAATTGTCCTTTCGATAATTGGTGGGGGCGGGGAGCTGGCCACAGACCATGGCAGCCAGGGCGATCGCGAAGCCGAGGTACTGCTCGGCTCCGAGGTGTTCATGCGCGATCAGGGCGCCGAGCAGGGCGGCGACCAACGGCGAGAGGAGTCCCAGGAGGGCTGTGGACGTGACCGGAAGCCGCCGGATGCCGGTAAACCAGAGGCTGTAGGAGACCAGCGCTCCGACCAGGCCGAGCCAGGCGTACCCAAGCCAGCCATGGACAGGAATTACCGGCGGTGGTCCCTCCACCAGCAGCGCCGGGATCGCCAGCAGCAGGCCGGCGGACGTCAGCTGCCAACCGGCCAGTGCGACGGGCGAGACACCTTCCGGGAGCTTCCACTTCTTGGTGAGGACCACGCCGGTGGCCATGGCCACTGCGCCGCCGAGTCCTTCAACCACGCCCACCGGGTCCAGGGCAGCGCTTGGACCGAGAACCACGAGGGCCACGCCCACGACACCCACGACACCCCATCCCAGACGCCATCCGGAGAGTTGCTCGTGGAGGACAGTCACGGCCAGCAGGGCAACGATGATGGGCTGTACCGCATTCAGCGTGGCCGCTACCCCGCCCGGAAGACGCTGCGCCGACAAGAACAGCAGGGGGAAGAACGCGGCCATGTTCAGACCGCCCAACACGAAGCTCTTCCACCTCCACGAACCGCGCGGCAGCTGCCTCGACAGGCACAAGGCGATGATCCCTGCCGGCAGCGTCCTCATGAACGCAGCAAACAATGGATGCCCGGCTGGGAGGAGGTGGGTGGTCACGATGTATGTCGTCCCCCACGTAGCGGGGGCCAGCGCCGTCAAACAGGTCCAAAGCAACGAACCGCGGCGCCCATGAGAAGAAGTGTTCATGCATCCATCATCAGTCGCTCACCAGTAGTGAGTCCAACACATTGTTCTCACCCAAACAATGAGCTGCTATCATGATTGGATGGAACTCCAACAGCTCAGGTACGTCGTGGCGATCGCCGAGAAACGCAACTTCACGCGAGCAGCAGAAAGCTGCTTCGTCGTGCAGTCAGCCCTGAGCCACCAGATCAAGGCCCTCGAAAAGGAACTCGGCACGGCACTGTTCGTGCGCTCATCCCGCCGGGTCGAGCTGACCCCCGCCGGCGAAGCCTTCCTCACGGAAGCACGGATCAGCCTCGCAGCCGCTGACCGCGCCGTGGCGGTCGCCGCCGAGGCCGTGGACCAGGTCCGCGGAAGCTTGTCGGTAGGTGTGATCCCGACGGTCACAGCCGTCAGCGTGCCCGACATCGTCGCAGCCTTCCACGCCAGCCATCCCCACGTGGATCTCACCGTGCGGAGCGGGGGAAGCAATGAGTTCATGCGCGATCTCAGCAGCGGGAGACTGGACGTAGCATTCCTCGGCGTGGACGCCGACGTCACCCCAGCGTCCGGACTCACCGCGCACGAGATCGCCCGAGGGCGTCTCGTCGCTGTTATGGCGTCACAGCATCGGCTAGCACACAGGGGCACCTTAGCCCTGGCCGACCTGGCCGACGAGACGTTCGTTGACTTCCCGGCCGGGTCACCGGGCAGGCTCCAAGGCGATCGGGCATTCGCTGCCGCAGGCCTTCAACGCCGCGTGGGCTTCGAGGCGATGTCGACCGAGTTCATGCTCGCCCTCGTCGAACGCGGGTTGGGCGTCTGCCTGCTGCCCGTCGACTGTGTGCCAGCCAACCCAGCGCTGCGAGCCATTCCCGTGGTCGATGGCCCTTGCCGGACCGAGTACATCGCGTGGGGATCTTTCAATCCGAGCCCCGCCGCTCGAGCGTTCATCGAACAGGTCAAGGAATCAATCGCCCTGCACATGGTCGACTGATGCCAGATCGCCTCGATCAACGTCTCCGGTCAGTACAGCTAGCCGCTGCTCGGTACGCACTCGGTGACTTGTGGTACTCCGCTTTGAAGATGCGTGAGAGATGCGAGGGATCGTGCAGGCCATAGCGGGCGCTGATGTGGCTGATTGATTCCTCGGAGTGCCGCGGGTCCACGAGCTCTCTGCGGATGTGTTCTAGGCGCCTCGTTCTGATGTAGCTGCCTACGGAAAGGCCCTGTTCGGAGAACTTGGCGTGGAGATGGCGTACCGATACGAACAGTGCTTGGGCGATGGTGTTGGGGCCTAAGTCCGGGTCGCTCAAGTGCTGTTCGATGTAGGCGGTGGCCTGGTTGAACAGTAGCGTGCCGGCTGAGGGCTCATCGGCCACATCGGAGGCTAAAACCGACACCAACATGGTGAGCGCAGAGCGGACCAAGGCCGTGGCGTGGGGTCCCTTGAGTAGATCGAGGTTCTTGGCCAGCTGCTCAAAGAGAGGGACGGCCACCGCGCCCAGGCCGTGTGAGCGGGAGATTGGGTTCGCGGTAAGGCGTTGGATCTGCGCTGGTGAAATGTCGAGAAAGCTCTGCGGGAAGTGCACAATGAGTGTGTTCTGGTCTTCCGGATAGCGCAGCGTGTAGGGCCGCTGGGTCACGTATAGAGCTAGGTTCCCTGGGTGCAGTTCACACGTCCGCCCGTCCTGACTCATGGTTGAGGAACCGGTGATTTGCAAGCTGAGCTTACAAAAGGGGGCCTCGTTGGCGGCTATTTTGTAGCGATTCACGGTGTGCGGGGAAGTGCACATGTCGAAGAGGGAAATATCCCCTACCTTCGTTGAACGCAGCGTGGCGTGAAAAGTGGCAGGGTCTTCGGTGTCCACGTCGAGTTGGCCAAAAGACCCGGATGACGCGGTGCGCCATGACGCGATATCGAAATGCTCAACAGCTGAAGCAGACATAAGTGGAATCATATCGTGAGAGCTGGCACATTTTTGGACAATTTGTGTGCGCGCATAGTCAACTGGTTTAGTGTGTCGCAGGTAACATAGCCAAAAAGAAGTTTCTCTTGGCTTAGTTTCTTTGGGTTCTAAGCTGTTGACCCCCCTTAGAAGGAGATCTCATGACTCAGTTCGCTACCTATGCTGACCTGCTCAACGCCATTACGGACGAGAACGGACGCGAAATCCTCAACCCGGCAACCGGTGAGGTTGTCGGCCGCGTGCCGGAAGGTTCGGTGGAGGACCTCAACGCTGCGGTGGAGACTGCACGTGCAGCGCAGAAGGACTTTGCCAAGCTTAGTGACGCTGAGCGTTGCGAGCTTCTCACCAAGGCAGCCGCGGCTGTGGAAGCCAACGCTGAAGCGCTGGTTGAGCTGCTCTCCCGTGAACAGGGCAAGCCGCTCAACGGCCCGAACGCCCGCTTCGAGGTCGGTGCCTGTTCCGGTTGGCTGAATGCTACTGCTTCCTTTGAGCACCCGAACTACACCGCCGTCGATGATGACATCACCGCCACCGTCAACTACCGCCCGCTCGGCGTTGTCGGTGCTATTGGTCCGTGGAACTGGCCGATGATGATTACCGTCTGGCAGATTGCACCGGCGCTGCGTATGGGCAACGCGGTCGTCGTCAAGCCCTCGGAGTACACCCCGTTGTCCGTACTGGGGCTGATCGAGGTCATCAACTCCGTTCTGCCGGAGGGTATCTTGCAGGTCGTCACTGGTGCCGGTGAGGTTGGCGCGGCGCTGACCACCCACGAGGGCGTCGACAAGATTATGTTCACCGGTTCTACCGCCACCGGCAAGAAGATCGTGGAGGCCAGCGCCGATAACCTCACCCGTCTCACGCTGGAGCTCGGCGGTAATGACGCGGGCATCGTGCTCGATGACGCCGACCCGAAGGAGATCGCCGGCGATCTTTTCTGGGGCGCGTTCATCAACACCGGCCAGACCTGTGCGGCGATGAAGCGCGTGTACGTGCCGGAGTCGCTGTACGACGCCGTCTGTGAAGCCCTCATCGAGGTAGCCAAGGCCTCCCCGATGGGCGTGGGCCTGGAGGAAGAAAACGTGCTCGGCCCGCTGCAGAACAAGCAGCAGTTCGACATTGTCGACAAGCTCGTCAATGCCGCCAAGGACTCCGGCGCCCGCGTGCTGCTGGGCGGCGACCCGGACTACGACGCGCCGGGCTACTTCTACCCCACCACCCTGGTGGCGGACATTGACCCGGACAACCCGCTGGTGGTGGAGGAGCAGTTCGGTCCCGCACTGCCGATTGTGAAGTACACGGACCTCGACTGGGCCATTGAGCAGGCCAATAAGCTCGATGTGGGTCTGGGCTCCTCCGTGTGGTCCTCCAACCGCGAGCGTGCTCTGGACGTCGCCGCGCAGCTGGAGGCTGGCACCACCTGGATCAACAGCCACGGTGCTGTGGATCCGCGCGTGCCTTTCGGCGGTATCAAGTCTTCTGGCTACGGCGTGGAGTTCGGTACCGAGGGCCTCAAGGGCCTGGCTTACCCGCAGATCATCAACGGCTAAAACCGGCCTGGCGCTGCTATTCTTAGCGCCATGAGCACCGCCAAAGTCCCGGAGATCGAGTACGCAGCCTTCGACGCCATGAAGGAGGTTGCGTCCTCGCTGAAAGCTGCCTATTTCCGCCAGCAGCTTGCGACCGACAGTGCGCTGGAAATTGAGTATTGGACTGCACAAGAGGATTTTGTGCAGCGCACTGTAAGCAGTGTCGACAACACCAACCTTGAAGAGATTCGTGCCGCGGCGGAATTCTTTGCACGGCTACTCGATGAGCTTGAGACCCGCGCAAAGGTGGCGTGACCGTGCTGAAGGCTGCGGATTTTCCGGTAAACGACGCTTTTAAACGCCGTGTCCTTGAGCGGCGTATCGCTTATCTTTTTCGCCAGCCGTCCGCTGAACCAGAGGTCATCTACGTAGCAGGACAACCAGCATCGGGAAAGTCTTCGGTGATTGAGATGATCGCGGATGATCACGTCGTTCTAGATTCGGATGAACTACGAAAATATCATCCGGCCCTCGACGAGATCATGGAGCGCGATCCCTTACGCATGGATGTGCTCACTAATGGCCCGGTGCCCTACTGGATGTCCTCGCTCATCGAATATGGCCGTCAGCATGGGCACTCCCTCATCATTGAGAACACGTTGTCCAACCCGGAATTCATCGCGGGTGAGTTAGCCAAGTTTCGCTCCGCGGGTTTCCGCGTGAAGGTTGTGGGGCTAGCGGTGGCGCAGGAGGTCTCCAGGCTAGGCGTGGTCCAGCGCTATCTGGAGGCACAGCGCGTGAGCCGCTATCCGCGCTGGACAAATGAGGTTTCCCACACGTCGGGTTATAAGGCCATCGTTCCAGGGCTTCAGGCTATTGCGCCGCTTGTCGACGACCTCGAGATCCGCACCCGCGACGGGCGTACTTTAAGCGGCATCGAAGATATTGAAGCTGAGCGCGCAACCTGGTTCGACTCCCCCGCCATTCGCGCTGATTGGCTGGCCCGCTTCGACAGCTGCGACTTGAGCGGCCTTGAAGCGGAGAAGCTCACGCAGAATCTCGTGGCTGATGCAGAGCGTATCCGCAAACTTTAAGGCTGTGCCCGTGGAACTGCGCGCCCAGTAGGCGGTGAGAGCCTCGTGTCGAAGCGGCTGCTGGCGAGCTGACGGTCTGCGAGGTCGAGTAGGTTGAGGATGTCGTCTGCTAGAGGTTGTCCATTCGTCAAACAGTAAATGAGTGGTTGGATAACTCTTATCCAACCACTCATTGGGGTTTAGGTGCTAGATAACTCTTAAACATGCGGGGTTTCAGGGTCATAATTCAGCCTCAACGAGAACGTCAATGACACCTCAATGAGAAGATCAATGAGAAATCTTGTCATTGAAGGGGGATGACGTTAGCATTGAACCGTCATTGTTAATATTGAGGACGGGTATTCATCGTGAACAATTGGTCCGAGAATCAGCTGAGAGAGCTATTGGCTGAGCTTGAATTGCGCGGCGGTGATTCAACAACAGTCGAGGTCAAAACCGCTCAAGGGGGCATTCCGGACTCTCTACCGCAGACATTGTGCGCGTTCGCAAACATGCCGAGTGGCGGTCTTATCATTCTCGGTGTCAATGAGAAAGAAGGCTTCATTGTCACTGGCATTGAGAATCCTTCGGAGATGGAGGCTGCTCTGGCCTCTCAGGCGCGTCATGCCATCACCCCTCCAGTCACAGTGCATACCGACAGTGTGGCAATAGATGGCACGCATGTTGTGATTGCGGAGGTTACGGGTCTTCCGATCATTTATAAGCCTGCTATCTACAGGGGAGAAGCGTATCTTCGAATGGCTGATGGGGATTATCGTATGAGTGCCTCCGAGCTACGCATGATGGACGTAGCGAAGCTGCATGCCGAAGAGGCAGTGTCCTATGACACGACGATTGTGGAAGGCACGAGTATCGCGGACTTGGACCGCGCCGTGGTGGAAGATTTCTTGGTTCAGGCGCGGAGAAAGAATCGGCGACTATCGGGACTTACTCAAGATGAGGACGTCTTACGGGCACTAGCGGTGACGACCGCGACTGGAGAGCTGACGCTTGCTGGCCTGTATGCGCTGGGTTTCTATCCTCAAGGACATTTTCCCTCCTTAGCAGTAACAGTGGCGGTAAGGCTACCGAATGGTTCGAAGCACGGGCGAGTGTTGGGGTTGGAGACCTTTGAGGGGCCCGTCCCGGTGCTGTTGAACTCGGTAATGGATTGGGTAAGGCAACGTTTAGCCGCCGTACGGCGATATCGAGAGGATGGATCAATGGTGGAAGTTCCTGAACTTCCCCTTTCGGCCATTCGAGAGGCCGTGGCGAATGCACTGGTGCACCGTGATCTTGGGCCAAACACGTTGGGTGCGGGTAAATCGATTGATGTCCGCTTACTACCGGACAAGATGGTCATCTTCAGCCCAGGTGGCCTGCGTGATCTGACGGTAGAGCAGCTGAAGTCGAGAGATCTGGCGCGCCAGGAGATTAACCAGCGGCTCTATAGACTGTGCCGATATCTCAAAGCAGACGATGGCTCTTTTGTCATTGAGGGCGAAGGCGGCGGCGTGCAGCTCATGTTGGATGCCGCGCGAGAGCAAGGACTGCCGGAGCCTGACCTGATAGATTCCGGTGTGCAATTTACGGTGAAGATGTGGCGGCCGGACACGCGTGGAGAAGCCCGTACCTGGGAGCCACTACGCAAGGAGGAATCCCGCATCGAATCGCAACGACGAGTGGACGCACCAGCGAACGTGGATGGCCTAGGAGTCAACGCCCCGCGCGTAGCGGAGGCGCTGAGTGCGGCGGCACAACCCCTGTCCATTGGTGAAATAGAAACAGCCACAAACCTCACTCGAGCGCAGGTCCGATATGCGCTGAAGTCACTGGTGAAGGCACGATTCGTGCGTATGGATGGTACGCGCGGCTCACAAGCGACAACCTATGAATGGCTAGCTAACCGCGGGATTGCAGGCTCTTAACCAGCTGGTCATGATGGACGGCAGCGAGGCAGCCAGCGTCCACGACGCGCCGGGCCAGCTCCTTGTCCCCCATCTTGGCCGCGAAGGCCATGCCCATGGTGATGTCATGGTCGGGGCGGCCGATAAGCGTAATCTCATCGCCAGGGTTGATTCGGCCGGGCTCGATGATGCGCAGGTAGGAGCCGCAATCGCCGCGCTCCGTGAAGGACTTCAGCCAGCCCGGCTCGTCCATCCAGCCGGAGAAGGTGGCGCAGGGCGTGCGCGGGATGGAAACCTCGAGCACGCACTCCCCCACCTGAATCCGCTGGTTGATGAACATATTCGGCCAGGAGATGCCCTCAGTGGTGAGGTTCTCCCCGAAGTAGCCATCACGCAGTACACGGTTGAGCGCACCCTCCCAGTGATCGAGCTCCTCACGGGCATAAGCGTAGACGGCCTTCTCGGCACCGCCGTGGTGGGCGTGGTCACCAATCGAATCCCCCACCACGCCGGAGCCGTCACCGTAGTTGGGACCGGGTATCTCCAGGTCAAGGAAAGGGCGTGGCTGCTTATCGATGCCCGTGTACTCGTGCCGCCCGTGCGGCTCCGGGCGGCGGACAGCGACGTTCGTGGAGATAACCTTCATGCCCACCCATTGTGGCACACCCCACGCGGTTATACGTCGCGATTATGAAAGAGGGCCTCCGCGGTCACGAGGTCGTAGAAGAAGAGGCGAGGGGCGAGGGGGAGGACGTCGGCAAGCATGGGCATATCTTCCTTGAGCAGGGGGCTTTCCATGATGATGTCGTTCGCCGCGGCGCGGGAAGCCAGGGCGAAGGCATAGGAGATATAGGGCATCCAAGCAGCGGCATTGAGCTCGTCTGCGGTATTTCCGCTGGCAAAGGCGCCCAAGGCCACGAGGGTATGGCTAATCGACATGTCCACGCCGGCATTCTGCACCACCGACGCGAGTGCTGTGGCGTCCTTGCGCAGATGCTCGATGGTGCCCAGCGCATCGAGGGCGCCGTTGTTGGCGAAACACTCGCGGAGGGCGGCGACGCGGGCGGCCTCCCCCATGAGGTCATCAACATTCGGGGTTGGGCTGTGAACCGTTGCTGCATTGAGGAGCATTGGGCGGGTCAGGCCGTCCGCGCCGCTGTCGCGCACAGCCGTGAGCTTGGGATTCTCGCTGGCGGAAGGATCGAGGAGAAGATCCAGGTAGTGGTCAGCGCTTTGCTCCATGTCGGACTCGAGTGGCGAGTGGAAGAGTCGGGTACGCGCTATGGCGCGAGCCTGCTGGTTCACGCTGACGCCGGTGCGCGCGAGGGCGTGGAGCGCTGCCTCCGGGTTGGCGCGCAGGCGGTCGATGATGTCGTCGAACATCGCCTGCAGCTTCGGGTTCGGGCTGCGCTGAGACAGCACGTGCAGCGCGCGGAAGGCGCCCCACAGCTCCTCCGGTGTCCAGTCTTTGGAAGCGCGGGCCGGTTCGGCGCCCTCCGGGGTCACGACGATGGATGCACTCGATGGTCGGGCGGGGGCGGTGAGGTTCGAGGTGGGGTTGAGCTCGCGGACGTCGACAAGCAGCGAGCCTTGCTCGAGGAGGTTGGCAGGCAGCTCGAAACCATTCTCTGTCGGAGTGAGCTGGGTTGGGGAAACAGTGGGGTTGGCCAAAGGCCATGCCCAGCCCACCAAATCTACCTGGGGATCCACGTTCTGCTCGATGATCACTTCCCCATCACCGAGCAGACCACGGCTGACCAATGGGGTCTTGCGCACCGTGGCCAAGGCAGCATAGATGAGGCTGGTCGAAGCCGAAGCTTCGTATTCCACAATGCGGCGCTCCAAGCTGCGGGCCTCGTGGGCGGCGCGCTCCTCTTCCGGCAGGGAATCCAGGTAGTCCTCGTAGGACAGCGTGGACCACATGAGGAAAAGCTCCGCAGAAGGCTGCTTGCGCACGGCATTGGCCAAGGCAGCATTCGGAACGGCGAGGTTCGTGACCGCCTGCGTGGTCTTCGAGGTGCGCGCCAGCTCCTTGATCTTCTGGCGACCGTCAATGGTGACGAACTTCGCCAGCGGCAACGGGCGCGGCGAATGGACGGTAAACATATCGTCCTGATCGAGCTGGCCTGCAAAAATAACCGGTTTGTCGGAGTGCTCCGTGGGCTCTAAGCCAATGCGCTTGACGCGGCTAAACAGGGCTTCGGGCCAGACGTCGAACTCGAGCTCGTACCCGGCATCACTGGCCACGACCTCGCGGCGCGAGACCTCGGTCTCCTCAAAGGTGCGCAGGCCCTTCTCCAGTGCGATGGGCTTCTTTGGTGGGGAGGCCAACGTGTAGCTGAAGGCTGAGTGTGCGCCCAGGGCATCGATGATGCGGAAATCCATGCCGCGCGGGCCCTCGTTGCTCGCGCGCATGTGGAGGCCCTCGGCGAGGGAGATGAAGCGGACATCAACGAGTTCGTCGTCGCGGTACAGGGAGACCTTGTAGCGCCCTACCCAGGGGTCTTCGTAGAGATCACTGGGGAAAGGTTCGGCGATTCCTGGCTCAAAGGTCTGCTCCGAAATCTCCTCCTGCTCACCGCCGAGGGGTGCGTAGGTGAGGTCGAGGCGCCACTCCCCTTCCGCGATGAGGTGCACGCGTGGGGATTGAGTAAAAATAGGCTCGTTATCGAGGCCGCGGGCGTTGGGCAGGATGGCTACGCCAAAGTCCCACTCAAAATCGCCGTGCTTGGCGACGTCCACCGGTTCCCTCTGCGGCACCCTGACCTGATCCGGCAGCGGGCCCACTTCCCAGCCGGCCCAGATGCCGAGCGGCTCAGCGGCCTCGAGCGTGCCCTGCGGCGCGATGAGCGTGGTGCGGTCATAGACGATAAACGGCGCCTCATCGGTGATGCCGGTAAAGGTGACGGTCTCGATGAGGTTCTCATCGCCATCGCGCAGGGTGACCTCGATGCGGGTAAAAGGCCCCGGGATGCCGACTTCCAGCGGCTCTTCGGTGGCGAATTCACGCAGCGTGTGTGGGCGATCAATGAAATGCGATTGGACGACCCAGCGGGGATCGGTGAGTTCTGCTTCCGGGAAGGTGGCGGGCAGCTGAAGCGTGAGAATATTGCTGCCGCGACGCAGGGACAGCCGGGGGCCCTGCTCGATGTACTCGCTGGTTACCAGTGGCGTAGTTGGAAGTGAATAAATCTCCGCGCTCATTTTCCTCATCATAGGACACAGCGGGGTGCGGTTGCCATGTGGCTGGTGGGAGCGTGTGAAGTCTCGAGACTTTTCGTTTTCGGAACCGGCATTCAGGCTTGAGGCTACATTCACGGTAGATAAGGGCCAGAAATTTGAAATTTTTCGCCCTTATTCACCGTGAACGACAGTGACAGGTGTGTGAGATCCAGGGCTGTGGGCTGGTGCCCGAAAATCGGGTAGCCGCAACGTCACGGATACTTCGCGGGACAGGGAGCTGTGCGGGCCGAGATTGTGCCCCGTATGCGGGCTTATTTTCAGCAGCCGTCACTTCGGTGCGGAAAAGTCGCAGAGGATCGATGTCTCAAGACATCGCTTTTCCTCGCATTTGGTCAGTTGATGAGTTGCGGTTATACGGCATTGAATATCCCTAAGGCGAGAAGATTGGAGTTCAACCTTGCCCTTGATGAGTTGTTCCGTTCGGATGATGCCACGACATTGATGGACTTCTTGTACGACTGCTTGGCAGAGTTTTCTTTGTAGGGCCATCTTTTGTGTGCATGGCCTGAATCCACTGAAGAACCGTAGTGAGTGCGGATGTCGGCAAGGCTACGGACGGGTAAACGCCAGGGAAATTTAAGCGTGGGTGTGAAAGCGCTCTTTCCGGGCGGCGTCGGCAAGCACGGCGAAGCTACCTTAACAACGACAAACGGTGAACCCCAGGAGGTGGGATTCACCGTGGTGAGTGAATGGGCAGATTATGCCATCTGCAGCGTGGTCACGCAGGTACCGCCTTCGTCAGAGGTATCCAGGGGAACCTCACCGGTCTTGCCGTCCTGCTTGATGGTGATGGTGCCCTTCTTGTCGGCGGGCAGCCAGTAACCAATGAAGCCGTTGTCAAAGGTCGTGGTGTCTTCGTTGACCAGCTCGTTTCCTTCGTCATCGGTGATGGTGACGTGGATGTCTTCCTTGCCGAGCTCACCGGTGCAGGTGGTCAGGGAGTGGTTGAAACAATCGTGGGTAGCAGAGACATACGGTGCGATGGAGACGTAGAACTTGTCCTCCGGCAGGGGTAGGGAGGCCTGGCCCTGCTCGGCGGTGAGGATCAACTCGTTCGGGCGCACGGAAGCGTGAAGATCGCGATTGCGCTCCTCCTTGGGCATGCGATCCAGCTTGTCGATGATCTCCGGGCCGTCCAATCCTTCAAGGTCGAACTCGGCCTGGATCTCCTCGGCGGAGACCTGCTGGACCTCGGTGGTGGCAGCGTCGCTCTTGGAGGCTTCGCTCTGAACGGGGCTCTCGGTGGAGCAGGCGGACAGGGTGATAGCTGCGGCACATGCGGCAGTGAGAGAAATAAGACGTTTCATAGTTCTTTCGAATGAATCCGATTGGGTGTGCCATAATCCTATACCCCACCCGGGTATCAATCAAAGGAATGAGAGAAGGATCATCTTTTTGCGCCACGCGGGATAGACTGTTCCTTATGACTGACGCTGCAGGCACAACTTTGCCACCTTGCCCCGAATGTTCCTCCGAATACACCTACGAAATGCCGCCGCTCATCGTCTGCCCGGAGTGCGCGCACGAGTTCTCCGCCGACGCTGTCGAAGCCTCGCCCGCGGAGGCAGCCGCCCTCACCATCGTGGATTCAGTGGGCAATGCGCTTGCCGACGGCGACACCGTCACCATCACCAAAACCCTCAAGGTCAAAGGCGCGCAGCAGCCACTGAAGTCCGGCACCAAGGTGCGCGGTATTCGCCTTAATTTTGATGCCGGCACAGGCCAGGAAGACCACAACATCGATTGCCGGATTGACGGCTTTGGCGCGATGAAGCTGAAGCCTGCTGTGGTGAAGAAGGTCTAAAGCGCCCTTCCGGGGGCACCCTTTCGAAGGTTGTTAGTGCGATGCGTCAAGGAAAGGCTATTACTGTGGCACCGGTGGACCAGTTGCTCACAACGCAGGAAGCAGCAGACTTCCTGAGTATTAGTAGGCCAACTTTGGTGAAGAAGCTCGAGGATGGAGCGATACCGTTCGAGCGCACCACAGGTGGCAGGCATAGGAGAGTCAAGCTTGTTGACTTATTGCACTACCGAGAGGAGCAGCGGACTGAACGCCGTAAAGCGCTGCGAGAGCTAGTCTCGGAGGCGCAAAGTGCTGGTGCATATGGCGCGGATACTGTTGGTGCGGCTGACATTGCTCAGATCCTCAAGGACGCCCGTAAGGAAGTGACAGAGAAGGCGCGGCGTGGCTAAATCCTCGGCGCTTTTGGATGCGTGCATGCTTGTGCCGAAGTAGCCGCATAAATCGTCACAAGCGGTCTTCTCGGTCCAGTAACGAAACAACGTCGGTCCCAGAAGGTAGATAGTCTGTGTTACCTAGTTGTGGGGCTGTGGCGGTTGGCGGTGAGAACGGCTCCGGGTTGTGGCTCAAGATTCCGGCAGCCACCGCTTGCACTATGCGGCAAGAACGTTGATTGAGTTTGTGCAACGAAATGCTGGTCATCGCTTCAACCGCCTTGCCTGAACGTCCGGTAGACCGGTGCTCTGCGTCCTTGCTTATTGGCTAGTGATTCCTTGGATAGCCAAATGTAGAACAGTAGAACAATGGTGATTTTAGTGGCGATGCCTAGGGAGAACAAGGGGGCGTCGACAGTGGCGCCGCCGCGCAGCGGAGCAGAATGCGGCATGGCTGGGTCTAACTGGGGAGATGTCCGTGGGGTGACTACACTGTCTAACCATGACTAACCCGAGCGATAACACCACCCACCGCTACACGCCAGAGCTCGCCGCGCATATTGAAAGTGCCTGGCAGCAGTACTGGAAGGATAACGGTACGTTCAACGCGCCGAACCCAGTTGGGCCGCTCGCGGAGGACGGTAAGGAACTTCCCGCGGAGAAACTGAACGTCCAGGATATGTTCCCCTACCCGTCTGGTGCGGGTCTGCACGTGGGCCACCCGCTGGGCTACATCGCTACTGATACCTTTGCCCGTTATAACCGCATGCTGGGCAAGAACGTCCTGCACACGCTGGGCTACGACGCCTTCGGCCTGCCGGCAGAGCAGTACGCTATCCAGACGGGTACGCACCCGCGCACTACGACGGAGGCGAATATCGAGAATATGCGCCGCCAGCTGGGTTTGCTGGGTCTGGGCCACGATCCACGCCGCTCGGTGGCCTCGACTGACCCGGAGTTCTACAAGTGGACACAGTGGATCTTCCTGCAGATTTACAACTCCTGGTTCGATGAGGAGCAGCAGAAGGCGCGCCCAATGTCTGAGCTCATCAAGGAGCTCGAGGTGGGCAAGCGCACGACGAAGGACGGCCGCTACTACGCGGATCTGACGAAGGAAGAACAGCGCAAGGCACTCGATGAGTTCCGTCTGGTTTACCTGTCCAACTCCACCGTGAACTGGTGCCCGGGCCTAGGCACCGTGCTGGCCAACGAGGAGGTGACCGCGGAAGGTAAGTCCGAGCGCGGCAACTTCCCGGTCTTCCGCAAGAACCTGTCGCAGTGGATGATGCGTATTACCGCCTACTCCGACCGTCTGCTTGATGACCTGGAGCTTCTGGATTGGCCGGAGAAGGTCAAGTCCATGCAGCGCAACTGGATTGGACGCTCCCGCGGTGCGGAGGTCAGCTTCCACGCCGAGGGCTATAACATCGACGTTTTCACCACTCGCCCGGATACCCTCTTCGGCGCGGAGTACGTGGTGTTGGCCCCGGAGCACGAGCTTGTCGACGCCCTCCTCTCCCCCATCCCTTACGAGGATGATGTGGATGAGCGCTGGACCTTCGGACACGATGATCCGAAGGAGGCCGTAGAGGCCTACCGCGCTTCTATTGCCGCGAAGTCCGACCTGGAGCGCCAGGAGAACAAGGAAAAGACCGGTGTTTTCCTGGGCACCTATGCCACCAACCCGGTCAACGGCAAGCAGGTTCCGATCTTTATCGCGGATTACGTCCTGACCGGCTACGGCACCGGTGCCATCATGGCGGTTCCGGCGCACGATACGCGTGACTACGAGTTCGCTACCGTCTTCGGCCTGCCCATTACGGAGGTCGTTTCTGGTGGCGACATCGTCGAAGCGGCGTACACGGAGTCCGGCAAGGCGGTGAACTCCGCCAACGATTCCCTGGACATCAACGGCATGTCCAAGGATGAGGCCATCGCCGCGATCATCCCGTGGCTGGAGGAGCAGGGAGTAGGCCGCGAGAAGATCCAGTACAAGCTGCGTGACTGGCTGTTTGCCCGTCAGCGCTACTGGGGCGAGCCCTTCCCTATCGTCTACGATGAGGCCGGCCAGGCCTACCCGCTACCGGAGTCGATGCTGCCCATCGAGCTGCCGGAGGTAGAAGATTACAAGCCGGTGTCCTTTGATCCGGATGATGCCGAATCCTCCCCGCAGCCGCCGCTGGCCAAGGCCCGCGAGTGGGTGGAGGTGGAGCTGGACCTGGGTCTTGGGGATGGCCCCAAGACGTATTACCGCGACACCAACGTCATGCCGCAGTGGGCAGGTTCATCCTGGTACCAGCTGCGCTACATCGATCCGACGAATGATGAAATCTTCTGCGATATAGAGAACGAGCGTTACTGGACGGGCCCCCGCCCAGATGAGCACGGTGCCAACGACCCGGGCGGCGTTGACCTCTACGTCGGTGGTGTTGAGCACGCCGTGTTGCACCTGCTTTACGCCCGTTTCTGGCACAAGGTCCTCTTCGACTTGGGCTACGTGAGCTCCAAGGAGCCCTACCGCCGCCTGTACAACCAGGGCTACATCCAGGCTTATGCCTACACGGATTCCCGCGGCGTCTACGTCCCGGCCGCCGAGGTAGAAGAACGCGATGGCGAGTTCTACTACGGGGATGAAAAGGTCAACCAGGAGTACGGCAAGATGGGCAAGTCCCTGAAGAACTCCGTGGCCCCGGATGATATTTGCCGCGACTATGGTGCCGATACACTGCGTGTTTATGAGATGTCGATGGGCCCGCTGGATACCTCGCGCCCGTGGGCAACCAAGGACGTCGTCGGTGCGCAGCGTTTCCTGCAGCGTCTGTGGCGCCTGGCTATCGACGAGAACTCCGGCGAGCTGTGCACGACGGATGCGGAGCTTTCCGACGATGACCTGAAGCAGCTCAACCGCACCATCGCTGGTGTGCGTGACGATTACGAGAACCTGCGCCTGAACACCGTGGTGGCCAAACTCATCGAGTACGTGAACTACCTGACCAAGGCCTACCCGAAGGGCGCTCCGCGCGCCGCGGTGGAGCCCTTGGCCCAGCTGGTCTCCCCTGTTGCTCCGCACATTGCGGAGGAGCTGTGGAAGCGCTTCGGCCACGAGGAGACCATCACCTACCAAGCCTTCCCAGAGTTCGATGAGAAGTACCTCGTCGACGATGAGGTCGAGGTTCCGGTGCAGATCAACGGCAAGGTCAAGGCTCGCGTCATGGTGCCTGCCGACGCCGACCAAGACACCGTCGTGGGCGTCGCCAAGGCAGATGAGCGCATCGCCGAGCTCACCGCAGGCAAGAACGTGGTCAAGGAGATTTACGTCCCAGGCCGCATGGTCAACCTCGTGGTGAAGTAAAGCCAGCATCCACGTTCCGCCAGGCGGCACCGACCGGCAGGTCACAGGCTTCAGGTCTGGGGTATGTGTGTCGGCAGGGGCAATATTTGGTTTCAACTAGGTAACAAAGCTGTCAGTTGCGTGGCTGCTTACTGAAAACAAAGGTAAGCAATAGGCATGGAGCAGGATCCAGCATTTGAAGAGTTTCGCCGCCGACTGGACGCACTAGAGCGCGGGCTTCGTGAATCCCGCCGGTGGCTGGCCCAGCAAGAACAGGCCCGGGCTCAGGCTGCGGCAGCGCAGGCGCCACTGCAGCCTCCGCCTGCACGAATCCCCAGCGCACCGCAGCAGCACCCGCTGCAGCTGCATCCGCAACAGCAGCACCAGCCGCAGTCGCCCGATCGCGGTCAGCCGCGTCCTCCGGAGTCTGGCCCTCAGCGGCCTATGCCCCGTCAGCAGGCAAGCCCGAGTGCGCAGCAGATGCAGCGTCCGCAGCAGCAACCGCAACAGCCTCCGCAGCAGCGGCCGCAACAGGCCCAAGGCGTTCCTCAACAAGCAATGCCACGGCCACACCAAGGAGCACAGCCACCGCGAGGACCGCAAGGACAACCTATTCCGCAGTTCCCGCCGCAGCATGGACCCAACGGTGCCCCGCCCCCGCACGGTGGTCCGCAGCAACCACCAGCGCAGGCCTGGGTTCCTAAAAAGCCACGTAATCCAGAAGACCAAGAAAAGACACTCATCGGGGTTGTGGCAATCGCCGGAACGGTCATCACCCTGATTGGTGTCGCCTTCCTCGTGGGCATGGCCATTCAGGCAGGGCTGCTTGGTCCGCTTGGGCGAGTGATCCTTGCCTATGTGGTCTCCCTAGCGCTGGCCGGCGCAGCATGGAAGTTCCGTGGCAAGGCGCCAGAAGCAGGAACCACTGCTCTGCTGGCGACATCGCTGTATTCAGCACTCGTTACTTCCTTGCTGGTGGTGACCTGGCTGGGATGGTGGCCAGCGTGGCTCGGCGCAATTATCATGACCATGCTTTTTGCCGCGTACATGGCCTCCGTCCACTACAAGCCCAAGGGCTTCCATAAGCTGACCATAATGTGGTTTGCCATCGGTATGGCCATAGTGGCCAGCATTCTGATTGCCAATACCGGTGTTGGTGCTTTACCCGTGCTGCTCATGCCGCTGATGGTGTTGGGTTACTCAGCGTGGCGCAGGAACGATACTTTGCGTGGTACCGGCGCTATTGCACTGCTGCTGGTCGTGGCCAACCTGATCATGGGTAAGGCTTCCGATATGCATATCGTGGCCAACGCGGTATTGGGTGCATCCGCTGTACTACTCGTAGGCCTTGCAGTCCACTTCCCCACGAGCCGTAGGGCTTTCGGTGACTACACAGCTGGCTTGCTTGTGCCAGCACTGTTGTTGGGGCTCTGCCTTGTGCAAGTGAACTATGAGATTCCCGCGTGGATTCTGGTTGCAACTCTTGCCGCCATCGCCGCGGTAGCGTGGGGCCAACTACAAGGACGCATTGCGCTGGGAGTGTTCCCTGTTGCCTTTGCGCTAGCTTATAAAGCCACCCAGCTCGCCAACTTTTCCGATAGTGAACATGGGGCAAACGGTGGCATGTCCGATGTGCGCTTGTGGGTTGCGGTTGTCCTCACAGCGGTGTTCTACATCGCGCTGGTGCTTCTGCTGCCCTACTTAAAGCATGGTGCTCTGCAAGCAGCGTGGGTAGTAGGCGTGGTGATCTTTGTCCATCCCCTATTCATCGCGAGCATTGCTGTCCCGCAGGCGTTCCGTGAAGAACCGACAATGTTTGCTTCCGCAGTGCTGCTGGGTCTGGCATTGATTGCAACGTGGTTGCGCAGGTCCCAGATCCATGGGCTCGCTAACAATCGCGTGTACGCTGCGTGTGCGACAGTATTTGCGCTGGGCCTCAGCATGGTTGCAGTGGTTGGAACAATCACCGGCCTGGGCGGACTCATTACAGGTGATGCCTGGGGTTCCTCCCCGTGGTTTGCCAGCCACGTGGTGGTGTCCGTTGCCTGGATGCTCATCGCCGCGCGTTTGCTCATCAAGCACCACGAAGGGTTTACTGGCCTGGGGATTCTCCTTGCCATCGTGGCAACGCTGAAGCTGACTTTCTTCGACTTGGCTGCCTTGTCCGGTATTTTCCGGGCCCTGGCGTTCTTGCTCAGCGGTCTTGTCTTGCTGGTGATTGCGGTGCGGCGCGTGCGCTCAACTCCTGCGAAGCCACAGGAAGAACGCGCTACACCCCAAGGTCACAGCCAGAATCAGGGCCCTGGTGCGGGGCCGCAGGCCTAGCCACGCGCTCCACAGCGCGTGGTGGCGCTAGTCGAGTTCTTGGTTGAGGTCGTCGCGCAAAGACGCGAGTACAGCGGCCACAAAACCTTCGTGACCTGGCTTGATAGTGGCCAGGTGGGTGTCATGGGTAAGAATGCCCAGCGCAAAGAACAGGTCACGCGAGATGATGAGGATAGGGTCCCAGTCCAGTTGTGTCGGTATGTCGCCGCGCAGCAGATGCACGAGGTCTAAGCCCAGCTGCGGAGCACCACTCGGAGGGGAGTAGGAATAGGGAATGGATCCAAGAATGAGCTGCGTTGCCAAGTCCGGATCGCGGGCAGCCCTTTCACCGCGCTCAGTGACGCGGATGGTCGAGGTGGTGCACGTAATCCAATCTAGGCCGAGGAAGAACTCCCGCAGATTCAACAGCGTCTGGTGGTAGTCCTCACGCTTGACGGTTTCATGGGTGTTAGGCTTCGGCAGCCAGTCCTTCAAGCGCTGAACTGCAGCTTGCTTGAGGAATCCAGCGCCGGTGAGACGTGGAAAGTCGCGGATGACATCCAAGTATTCGCGCACACGCTGACCAACCATCTGGACGGTGTCCTCGGACAGCTCCGGAAGCGCAAAATCCGGGCTCAGCTCTGGGTAGGCCTCATAAATTTCCTCGCGCCATTGCTCGAGGAGCTCAGTGGGGAAGCCTAAGTCATCAACGTCATCTGAGAAGTCATCCCACGGATGCGGGCTGAACGGATCAAAGGGGAGCTCGGAGCTGAGTGAGGATTGGGTTCCTCCTTCAAGGTTGGCGGCTTCCGTGCCCATCGTCGCCAAGCGCTGCGCGATTGCCGGGTGATAGCACGTTGTCAGTCGCTGATTGATCTGGTCAAGGGTGTAATTGGGAAAGAGCCTGAAGATGCGCTCCATGTCCTGTGGCGGGACGCCCATGTAAGCCATGGAAGCTTGAACATCGAGCATGACGCTGAACATCGCCTGCGGGGAACCTAACTCAGTGACCAAGTCCGGGCCTTCGCCGGAGATGAGCGCGGGCAGGCCCATGACGACTCGGGAGGTGTCCGCGATGCTGATGGTGATGCACCAATCACCCTCAGAGGGGTGGTAGTGGACGTCATCGCCGAAGGAATCGTAGAAGTCCGAGTCGATGATGGGGAAGATATCGATGGGCTCTTCATCCTCGCGCACCATGAGCTGGCCGGGACTCGACGGTTCGAGGCCGAGAGCTGCGTGCACGATGATGATCATCTCGCCCACGGTGAGTTCAGCGGGCGTGGCGACGAAGCGAGTGACCGTGAAATAAGGATTCTCCACGACGATGCGGACGTTTCTAGCGAGGTTCATGGTCTCTACGGTAGGGCAGTATGGGCAATGACGCTGGGTGAACTCTTGGTTGGCTCTTAGCTAGCTCTGTGCCAGGGCTTCGCCTACACGCTTGCCGGAATGGATACAGCCACCGAGGAAGGTTCCTTCCAGTGCGTTCTTTCCGTGCATTCCACCGCCACCAAAGCCGGAGGCCTCGCCGCAGCCGTATAAACCAGGAAGTACCGTGCCGTCCGCGTTGAGGCATTGGCCATCGAGGTTGGTTTCCAGTCCGCCCAGAGTCTTGCGGGTGAGGAACGTCAGGCGCACCGCAATGAGCGGGCCCTTGGATTCATCGAGGATGCGGTGAGGGGGAGCGACGCGAATGAGCTTGTCGCCCAAGAAGCCGCGTGCAACGCGGATGTAGTTGACTTGGGCGTCTTTGCTGAAAGGATTATCCAGTTGGGAATCGCGGTCTTCCAGGATTTTCTTCAGGTGGGCCTCCTCAATGGTGGGGGAACCCTCCGGTACAAGTCGGTTCATGCCGGCGACGAGGTCGGCGAGGTCATCCTCAACGACCCAATCGATGCCGTTATCCATGAAAGCCTTGACCGCCACGTGCGTACCCGGGCCCAACTTGCCGGCGAGCTTCTTGAACTCTTTGTCAGTGAGGTCCGGGTTTTGCTCGGAGCCGGAGAAGATGAACTCTTTGTCCACGATGGCTTTGTTGAGCACGAACCAGGAATAGCCGTGGCCGGTCTGACCAATGTGGGCGAGCGCGGCCAGATTATCGGTGCCGGGGAAGAGGTTGGTGGGCAGGCGATTACCTTCGGCGTCGAGCCACAGTGCCGAGGGCCCCGGAATGATGCGAATGCCGTGACCAGGCCAGATGGGATCCCAGTTGGTCATGCCTTCGGTATATGCCCACATGCGGTCGGTATTGACCACGGAGGCCCCAGCGTTCTGGGCGATGTCGATACCGCGGCCGTCGACATGCGCCGGCACACCCGTGACCAGCTCCTTCGGGCACGTACCCCAGCGCTCGGTGGGCCACATCTTGCGGACCTTCTCCAGGTTGCCGCCGATGCCGCCGGTGGCGATGACCACGGCGGAGCCGCGCAGTTCAAAGTGCTTGACGACGTCCCTCGGGCTGGCCTCGCCACGTACCTGATTGGTGGGGGAGAGGACGCTGCCGCGCACGCCCACAACACGCGGACGACCGGTCTCGTCGTTCTCCACGACGAGCTCATCCACGCGGTGGCGGAAATGGAACTCTACCTGGCCTTTCTCTTCCGCACGTAGGAGTGGCTCGCGAAAGACTCGAACAACCTCGGGGCCCGTGCCCCACGTGAGGTGAAAGCGCGGAACGGAATTGCCGTGGCCGGAGGCGTCACCAGAGCCACGCTCGGCCCAGCCGATGGTGGGCAAGACGTTGAGGCCTAGGCCTTTGAGGTAGCTGCGCTTTTCATTGGCGGCGAAGCGCACATACTCGCGTCCCCATTTCTTGCCCCAGTAGTCGTGACGGTCCTCCTCGGTCACTGGGTCATAATCAGCGGAGTTGGCCCAGTCCCGCCACGCCAACTCTTCGGAGTCCTTGACCCGCATCATGGATTGTTCAGGGGAATTGACATAAAACAGGCCGCCCAGCGACCAAAAGGCCTGGCCGCCGAGGTTATTGCGGTTTTCTTGTTCAAGGAAGATGACGTGCTTGCCACCTTTGAGGGCCTCGTAGCCGGCGACCATGCCGGCGAGGCCGGTGCCCACGATGATGATGGAGTTAGTGACTGGGGTAGTTTCTTTCATGACAGTAATGATAAAAGAAACTTATCCCGATTTTGTGACTTATCTCGCAAATAACTACCAAAAGGTCAAGGCCGAGTCCTAGGCGTAGGTGGTATTGACCTTCTCCACGAGTGTCAGAACGTCGTAGGTCGCCACAATTTCATCCTCCTGGTTGTAGAGAACGGCGTCCCAGCACACCTCACCGTAGTCATCAGTAACGCGCGGGGTGATGCGCTTGGCGGTCAGCTCCACGCGAATGGAATCGTCGTAGGTCACCGGCGTGATGAAGCGCAGGTTTTCCAGGCCGTAGTTGGCCAGGACTGGGCCCGGTGCCGGCTCCACGAAGAGTCCCGCTGCCCAGGAGACCAGCAGGTAACCGTGTGCGACGCGGCGCGGGAAGAAGGGATTGGCCGTTGCGGCCTCCTCGTCAGTGTGGGCGTAAAAGGTATCGCCGGTCTTCTCCGCGAACTCGAGGATTTCCTCGAGGGAGACGTGGCGCAGGTCGGAGGCGAACTGGTCACCAATCTGCAGCGTGGCCAGATCCTTGCGGAAGGGGTGGATGCCCTGGCCATTCTCCACGTCGGCGCGGGTCACGCGCTGCACAGCGGCGCCGCGGTGCCACTGGCCCGTGATTGCGGTGAGGTGGTCCGGGGTTCCCTGGATGGCGGTGCGTTGCATGTAGTGCAGGATGCCGCGCACGCCACCCAGCTCTTCGCCGCCACCGGCACGACCTGGGCCGCCGTGGACGAGGTGCGGGAGGGGAGAGCCGTGGCCGGTGGAGGTCTTCGCGTCATCACGGTCAAGGAAATGCAGGCGGCCGTGGTGGGCGGCGATGCCCAGAGCGTACTCGCGGGCTAGCTGCGGATCGTGGGTAATCACGGAGGCGACCAGCGAACCAGAGCCTAGGGCGGCGAGCTCGACGGCCTCAGCGGGGGAGTCATAGCTCAGGAAGGAGACGACGGGACCGAAAGCCTCGGTGTCGTGCACGGCTGGAGCGCGGTTATCGGCAAAGCGCAGGATGGTGGGGTTAAAGAAAGCTCCTTCGGCCTCCTCGCCGCCGTAGACAACCTCGCCGCCGCCTGCCTTGAGCTTCTCGACGGCTTCCGCGACGTCTGCCTTCTGATCCGCAGAGACCAATGGGCCCATGGTGGCGGAGGCATCGCGCGGATCGCCCACCACGACCTTGTCGCCAAGGCGTGCGCTGAGGGCTTCAATGGTGGCGTCGACAAGCGCATGCGGGACGATGGCGCGGCGGATGGCCGTACACTTCTGGCCGGCCTTCGAGGTCATCTCGCCGAAGACTGCCTTGACGAAAGCATCGAACTCCGGGGAATCCGCGGTGACATCGGTACCCAAGATGGCGGCATTGAGGGAGTCGGCCTCCGCGCTGAACTGGATACCGCCGTCGATAACGTTGCGGTGTGCGCGCAGAGTATTCGCAGTATCGGCAGAGCCAGTAAACGCCACGTGGTCGCGGTAATCCAGGTGATCCAGCAGGTCTCGGGCGGAACCGGAAATCAGCTGCAGGCTGCCCTCCGGCAGGATCCCGGAATCAATCATGAGACGCACGCAGGCCGCGGTGATGTAGCCGGTCGGTGTCGCTGGCTTAACAATGGAAGGCACGCCCGCGATGAAGGCTGGGGCAAACTTCTCCAGCATGCCCCAGACGGGGAAGTTGAAAGCGTTGATCTGTACTGCTACGCCAGGAATAGAGGTGTAGATGTGGCGGCCAATGAAGGAGCCGTCCTTGGAAAAGACCTCTGCCTCACCATCCGGCATGACGGTGGAGTTAGGCATCTCGCGGCGGCCCTTCGAGGAGAAGGTGAACATGGTGGAGATACCGCCGTCGATATCGACGAAATTATCGCGCTTGTTGGCGCCGGCCTGGTTGGCCAGTTCGTAGAGTTCCTCGCGGTGATCTTGGAGGTAGATCGCGAGTTCTTTGAGCTTGAGGGCGCGCTCATGGAAAGTGAGCTTCTGTAGTCCCTCGCGCCCGATGCTACGGGCGTAGTCGATGGCGCCGGCGATGTCGAGGCCTTCGGCGCTTACTAGGGCGACAACGTCCCCGGTTGAGGCATCGTGCACGTCGGTAACACGCGAGGGGTTGTCCGGGGTGAGCCACTGGCCGGAGAGGTAGCTGGGAACGAGGGCTGCAGTCATAGCGAAGAGAATGGCCTTTCCAATAGTTTCCGAACGGTTGGTCAGTAAATACAGGCTAGTATAGTCTGCGTCACATTTCTAGGAGCACGTAAGGAGAACTGCATGGCCGCAGAGGTATGGAAGATTCAGTTGGGTGAGCTGGACAAGAAGATGGGGGTCGAAATCCTCGAAGAGTCGGCCCAGCGCGTGGTTGCCACCATGCCGGTCGAGGGCAATACCCAATCCTTCGGGCTGCTCCACGGTGGGGCCATGGCGTGCCTAGCGGAGGCCGTCGGCAGCTGGGCGGCGGTGATTCACGCCTCGACGCTGGGCAAGGTCGCCGTCGGCGTGGATATCAACGCGACGCACCACGCTTCCGGGCGCTCGGGTCTGGTGACGGCGACGGCCACCGCCATCAAGTTGGGTAAGACGCTGTGCTCTCACGAGATCGTCATTACAGATGAGGAGGGGAGGAGGCTGTGCACGGCACGCATCACGAACGCGCTCGTTGACCCTAAGTAGGCGGGGTAAAGGCGGCTGTAAATAAAGCGTAAAAATCGGGGTAGAGAGGCGTAAAGAAGCCGCAAATAACCGGTAGGTCCCAGGGAGAACGGGCCTAACGTCATTGCTCGGCAGGTGCACTATGCACCGGCGCTTGGTGCTTTGGGGCACCGGGCACACCTAGTATCGCTTTCACCCAAGGGGGTCTCTCCCACATGTTGGACATTCTGGTCATAGTGATCGTGGTCCTTGCGTTCAGCGGTCCTTCCTCCATCAACGAGTTTATGGACGGAGACGCGTAGAACATGAACACCATCACAGCAGTCATCGGGCTCATCATTGTTGTCGCGCTCGTGGCTTATCTCATCATTTCCCTTATTGACCCGGAGCGTTTCGCATGATCGCTAGCATTGCGGCGGTGGCGCCGCAGTATCTTGCCCTCCTTGCACTTCTAGCGGCGGCCTACGTGCCGCTGGGCAATTGGATGGCCCGTACATATACCTCTGAAAAAGACTGGGCCGTGGAGCGCCTTGTGTACAGTATTTTGCGCATTGACCCTAACCGGGGCCATAACGCTAAGAACTACGCTCGCGCTCTGCTGGGCTTCAGCCTGGCTTCAGTCCTCGTCCTTTACGCAGTGCAGCGGCTCCAAGCGGTGTTGCCAAGTTTTGGAAACGCCCGCGAGGAAGCCGTGGAGCCGTGGATGGCCTTCAACACCGCGGCTTCCTTTACCTCCAACACTAACTGGCAGTCCTATTCCGGTGAAGACACTCTGACCAACGCTTCGCAGATGCTGGGCCTGACCGTGCAAAACTTCGCCTCAGCCGCAGTGGGCATGTGTGTTGCTGTCGCCTTGATCCGCGGCATCGGTCATTTGGGTTATAGCCGCGATACGTTGGCAACCGAGAATGGTCAGCACCTCATCGGCAACTTCTGGGTGGACCTCACCCGCGGCCTCGTCCGCATCCTGCTTCCCCTGTCGCTATTCATCTCCACCGTGCTCGTCCTCGGCGGAACCATGCAAACCTTTGGCTCGAACCTGGTTACGGAGTCCGGCGTAGATATTTCCCGTGCTCCCGTGGCCAGCCAGGAAGCCATTAAGCTCCTGGGTACCAACGGCGGTGGCATCTTCGGTGCCAACTCGGCGCACCCGTTTGAGAACCCGACCGGCTTTACCAACCTGGTGGAGATCTTCTCCCTGCTTGTCATCTCTTTCTGCATGATCCGCACGTATGGTGTGATGCTCAAGTCGCAGAAGCACGCGTGGACGCTGCTCAGCGTGGCTGGTGGTTTGTGGACCGTGATGGTTGTTCTGGTGACTTGGGCACAGCACACCCTTGTCGGCGGTGCGTCTCAGTTGGCAGGCGCCAACATGGAAGGTATCGAACAACGACTAGGCATTGATGCCTCAGCACTGTTCGCCGTGTCTACCACGGGTACCTCGACGGGTGCGGTGGATTCGATGCACGATAGCTATTCGCCACTGGGCGGTGGTCTGCTCATCCTCAACATGCTGCTGGGTGAAATCGCGCCGGGCGGTGTGGGTACTGGCCTCTATGGCCTGTTGGTTGTGGCCATCCTCGCGGTGTTCATCGGTGGCCTCCTAGTGGGCCGCACACCGGAATTTATGGGCAACAAGATTGGCCGCAAGGAAATTTCAGCGGTTAGCTTGTACATCCTCACCATGCCGGTTCTGGTCCTCGTGGGCGTCGGCGCTTCCGTGGCGCAGCGCAAACTCGTGGAAGCTTCAGCGACCAACTTCGGTGCGCCGGGCACGGCTGATAATGCCCACAGTCTGTCGGAAGTTCTCTACGCCTTTACCTCGGCGGCGAATAACAACGGTTCTGCTTTTGCTGGACTGACGGTGACTGAGCCCTGGTGGCAGATCACTTTGGGCTTGGCCATGCTGTTGGGCCGTTTCCTGCCCATCGTCTTCGCCCTTTACCTAGCCGGAAGCCTGGCAGGACAGAAGCGCCAGGCCACCACCGCAGGCAGCTTACCCACCTCCGGCATTACCTTCTCGCTGTTGACTATCGGAGTAATCCTGCTGGTTGCAGCGCTCACTTTCTTCCCTGTCCTCACCCTGGGTCCCATTTCGGAGGCACTATCATGACAACCCAAACCATCACCGCTGAGCCGGATAAGACTCCTCACCGCAACGCTCCGGAGAAGAGCAGTGGCCTCGCGGCTGCGGCGCTGAAAACGCTGCCGAGCAAAATGTCCCCGCTCGCCCAAGCACGCAACCCCGTGATGTTCGTGGTGTGGGTAGGCGCGGCACTGACCACTGTGTGGTCCATCCTCAACCCCAGCTTTTACGGATGGGTCGTGACGGTATGGCTGTGGTTCACCATTGCCTTTGCCGCCTTTGCCGAGGCATATGCCGAAGGCCGTGGCAAGGCCCAAGCAGACAGTCTGCGCTCTGTGCGCGATGATGCAACTGCCAATCTCATTACTGACTCTGGCATTGAAGTGGTCCCCGCGTCCGAGCTGACCAAGGGCGCCATCGTGCGTGTAGAAGCAGGGGAGACCATCCCGGGTGACGGTGATGTCATCGAAGGTGCTGCCACCGTGGATGAATCGGCTATTACTGGTGAGTCGGCTCCTGTGGTCCGCGAAGCCGGCGGTGACCGCTGTGCCGTGACCGGCGGCACCGTGGTGCTCTCTGATTCCATCAAGGTCAAAATCACCTCCGAACCGGGCTCCACCTTCGTTGACACCATGATCGCCTTGGTGGAGGGCGCGGAACGCCGCAAGACTCCGAACGAGATTGCGCTGAGCATCCTGCTCTCCACGCTGACCATCCTCTTCCTCGTCGCCGTCACTGCGCTTGCCCCGATGGGTCTATTCACCGGCGCGGAGCTTTCGCCACTATCCCTTATCGCTCTGTTGGTCTGCCTAATCCCTACCACCATTGCCGCCCTACTTTCGGCAGTTGGTATCGCCGGGATGAACCGCCTCGTTCGTCACAACGTTCTGGCCACCTCCGGCCGTGCGGTGGAGGCGGCTGGTGACGTCGCCACGCTCCTCATGGACAAGACGGGCACCATCACTTACGGAAACCGCCAGGCCACCGGTCTGATTGTGGCTTCGGGCGTTGATGAGCGCGAGGCTGCAGCGATTGCTCGCATTTCCTCCCTAGCGGATGAAACCCCAGAAGGCCGTTCGATTGTGGCCTGGCTGACTGAAAACTACTCTCTGTCCAGCGAAGGAGACGCAGAAGCGCGGAGTGCGGAGGTCGTTCCATTCAGCGCGTCGACGAGGATGTCCGGCCTTGACCTGGCTCACCGCAAGCTGCGCAAGGGCGCTGGCGATGCCGTACGCAAGTGGGTTACTGAAGCAGGTGGCACCTGGCCGCAAGAGATCGAGGATTCCGTAACCCGAATTGCACAAGACGGTGGCACCCCGCTGCCTGTCGCTGTGGAAGAATCCGATGGCAACCGCACGGTTATTGCGGTGGTGCAACTGAGTGACGTCGTCAAACCTGGCATGGCCGAGCGCTTCGCTGAACTGCGTCAGATGGGTATCAAGACCATCATGGTGACCGGTGACAACCCGCTGACCGCAGCTGCCATTGCCAAGGAAGCCGGCGTCGATGATTACATCGCCGAAGCTACTCCGGAGGACAAGCTCGCCCGTATCCGTGAGGAGCAAGCACAAGGCCGCATGGTGGCCATGACCGGTGACGGTACTAACGACGCCCCAGCGCTGGCCCAGGCGGACGTGGGCGTGGCCATGAACACTGGTACCTCCGCGGCTAAGGAAGCTGCCAACATGGTGGACTTGGATTCTGACCCGACAAAGCTCATCGATGTCGTTCGAATTGGCAAGCAGCTGCTTATCACCCGCGGCGCGTTGACTACCTTCTCCTTGGCCAATGACCTGGCGAAGTACTTTGCCATCCTGCCGGCGCTCTTCTCCACGCAGTTGCCGCACTTGGAGCGCCTCAACGTCATGCACCTGCATTCCCCTGAGTCCGCCATTGTTTCCGCAGTTGTCTTCAACGCGCTCATCATCGTCGCGCTCATCCCCTTGGCGCTCAAGGGTGTGTCCTACAAGCCGGCCTCCGCGTCCTCACTGTTGCGTCGAAACCTCGGCATCTGGGGTCTCGGCGGTGTTATTACCCCCTTCATCGGCATCTGGGTTATCGACCATGTCGTCTCCCTCCTTCCAGGCCTATAAAGAAAACCTGCAAAGAAAAAGGAAGCAATAATGCGTGTTTATCTGCGTAATCTCATCGCCGGATTCGTCGCCGTGCTCTTATGCGTCGTCGCGCTGGGCATGATCTATCCGGCCGCGGTGTGGGGAATATCTCGCATCACCCCGAAATCTGCCGATGGAAACCTTATCTACCAGGGTGAATGCCTGGTCGGTTCCACTCAGATTCAGGATGGCTTGGAAGATGGCCCCTACTTCTTCGCCCGCGCGGAAGGTATGAGTAACTACGGCACATCAAGTACGGAGCTAGAGAAGGCCATCCGGGAACGCCGAGAGGAGATTGCTCAGCGCGAAGGCGTATCAGTGGAGCACGTGCCTGCCGATGCCGTTACCGGCTCCGGTTCCGGCGTGGATTCCGGCATCAGTCCTGAGTACGCGGAGCTGCAGGCTCCGCGTGTGGCCCGAGAACAGGGTATGAGCGTCGAAGACGTGAAGAAGCTGATTGCAGACAATACTGAGCATGCCAGCCTGGGTTTCTTGGGCGAGGACACGGTAAATGTGACCACACTCAACATTGCATTGCCCACGCCTACCCCCTGCTCATAAAGATCAGCTCATAAGATGAAGCAATGTTGACCGAACCGACGACACCCCCGACGCGGGTCAAACGCGGCACCCTGAAGATTCTGTTGGGCGCCGCTCCCGGCGCGGGCAAAACCTGCGCCATGCTCAGTGAAGCGCACACGCTGGTCGACCAAGGCCGCGACGTTGTCGTTGGGGTCGTGGAAGACCACGGGCGCGCGTACACCAAGGCCCTGTGCGAGGGGCTGGAGATTGTTCCGAGGCGCGCTGTCGAGGGCATTTCCGCGGGTGAAATGGACACCGCGGCGGTTATCCAGCGGCACCCGGAGATCGTTCTCGTCGATGAGTTCGCGCACTCTAATCCGCGCGGCGAGGTTCACGAGAAGCGGTGGGAAGACATTGAGCAGATCCTGGACGCCGGAATTGACGTCATGTCGACTCTCAATATCCAGCATCTGGAGAGTCTCAATGACGTTATCAAGCAGATCACGGGCATCGCGCCGCAGGAAACGGTGCCGGACGAGGTAGTACGTGCTGCCGATGAGATCGAGCTTGTTGACGTTTCCCCACAGCTGTTGCGCACCCGTCTGAGCGACGGCCACGTGTACCGCGAGGCGCGCATTGAGCCTGCACTCAACAACTACTTCCGCGTGGGAAATCTCACCGCGCTGCGCGAGTTGGCACTGCTGTGGCTAGCGGATCAGGTTGATGAGGCACTCATCACTTATCGCTCGGATCAGAAAATCACCGAAACGTGGGAAGCGCGTGAGCGGGTGGTTGTGGCCATCCAAAACGTTGCCCATGCTGAGACTCTTATCCGACGCGGGCGGCGCATCGCGACAAAATCCTCGGCGGAATTGCACGTGGTCCATGTTGTTTTCGGTGATTCCTTCACCTCTCGTTCCTCCTCGGTGGGGGGATCAGCGCAACAGCTCGCCCGGCTGCAGTCCTTAGCCCAGGATGTGGGCGCACGATTGCACCAGGTTACCGGGGACAGCGTCCCAGAAGCCCTGCTTAATTTTGCCCGGAGTGTCAACGCCACCCAGCTCGTAGTGGGGGTCTCGCCGCGGCGTCGTTTCGGCGTGCACTGGCACGGTACGGTAGCGGAAACGGTGCTGCGTGAATCCGGCTCAATTGACTGTCACATAGTCAACCTTCCCCCGGAAAAACCACTTCCGCTCACACGGATGCTGCATCCTTTCCGCCCCTTCCCGCAGCGCGCCATCGCGTGGCTTAGCTCAGCGTTGGCTTTCGTGGGGCTCACTGCGCTGTTGGTGCAAGCTGACGGCCAGGATTTGGGAACAGGTACTTGTTCCGCGTTCTACTTTGCGCTCATCCTGCTTGTCAGTTTGCTGGGAGGCCTGTGGCCGGCCGTAGCGGTGGCGGTGGCTTCCGGCCTAGCGGTCAACTGGTTCTTCACCGAGCCGATCCATACCTTCGATATTGCTGATCCCGCTAACGCCGTGATCGCCGTAGTCATGGTGGCTATTGCGCTGGCCGTCGGCATGCTCGTGCGCCGCGCCAAGATTGAGCGTGCGAACGCGGCTATTGCTGCGCGTGATGCTGAGCTACTCACGGTGTTTTCCCGCGCCGCCTTGAATCGCCGCGCGGATTCTTCTCCGAAGGATGCCGTGATGCGCAAGGTGGGGGAGGCTTTTAATTGTCGTAGAGCAGAGCTGCTGGATGAAAACGGTGACGTTCTTGCCACCTGGCGCGCAGCTACCCCCGCACGCACTTCGAAATACCTTCATATTCCCGAAAAAGTGCGCCATGAACAGGAAGTGGACACCGTTGTTGCGAGCGCAGATGGCACGGTTCAGCTGCGCCTCGAGGGCCCGACATTGTCTGCTCGTGACCGAGGTCTGGTCACCGTGGTAGCGGGCTATCTCGCAGGCATTGTTCGCCGTGAAAAGCTCTCTGCTGAGGCCGCGCGCGCAGACGCGATAGCCGCTGCTGACGAGTTGCGCCGAGCGCTGCTGTCTAGTGTGAGCCACGACCTGCGTACCCCGCTGGCCACGGCCAAGTTGGCGGTATCCTCGTTGCGCAACGCTGACATTGAATTCACTCCCGAAGACCAGGACATGCTTTTGGCAGAAACTGCGGCGAGCATCGAGGAACTTACCGGATTGGTAACCAATTTGCTGGATTACTCCCGGCTCACAGCCGGCGCCATAACCGCCCGCCGAGACATCGTCGACGTAGCCGAAGTGGCTAATCGCGCCATTGCTTCCTGTGCCTTCGGGCATTCCCGAGAGCAAATTGGGCGCATTCACCTTGACCCTAGCGTGCGTGGAGTTACGTGCTGCGCGGATACGGCGCTCATGGAGCGCGTCTTGGCCAATCTCTTCGATAACTCCTTGCGCTATGCACCAACCGGCGACGTTACCTTGAGCGCCCAGACCACCACCGAACAGGTAGAACTGATCGTTGTCGATGAAGGCCCGGGCATCCCACCGGAGAAGCAGAAGGAACTCTTCCAAGCATTTCAGCGTTTGGGTGATACCAGCAACGACAACGGTGTAGGCCTTGGTCTTTCTGTTGTCCAAGGCTTTGTAGAGGCCATGGGCGGTAGCATCGAGGTGGCTGCCACCCCGGGCGCAACCTTTATATTGCGGTTTCCCGTCGCGGGAGGAGAACAATAATGACGACGAAGAAGACCAGCATCGCCATTGTGGACGATGACCCCCGCCTACTTAATACGTTGAGTATTAACTTCAAGGCTCGTGGCTACGAGGTTCACCAGGCGCGAACAGGCGCAGAGGGACTACAGGTGGTGTCGCAGCAGCAGCCAGACGTTGTGATTTTGGACATGGGGCTGCCGGATATGGATGGCACCGTCGTGTTGGAAGGAATCCGCGGGTGGTCTGCGGTACCGGTCATCATCTTGACGGCGCGCTCCGATCCGCTGTTTAGCGCCGCAGCTCTCGACCGTGGCGCGGACGACTACGTGACCAAGCCCTTCTCTATGGAGGAGCTTCTAGCCCGTGTGCGAGTGGCGTTGCGGCATGGTAGCCCACAGAGTCCGGTGAGGCGCACTGAGATCGCTGTGGTTCGCGCCGGGGATATCGTGATTGACGTTCCGCACCATTCCATCACCAAAGGTGGCGAGCCGCTGCATCTGACACCCACCGAGTGGGGCGTGCTCACCACGCTACTTCGCGCCCACGGTGGCTTGGTGCGCAAGGAGGACCTGCTCTCTGAGATCTGGGGTCCCGGCTTTGAGGGGCAGGGGCACTACCTCCGCATTTACACCTCCCAGTTGAGGCGCAAGTTGGAGGATGACCCCGCCCACCCACGTTTTCTACTCACAGAGCCCGGCTTGGGTTATCGTTTTGTGGCGCCAGAGCCAGGCAGAGAAGAGTACGGTTACTCGGAATAGTCGTAGAAGCCTTTGCCGGACTTGCGGCCCAGCTCCCCGCGGGCGACCATGTCGCGCATGAGCTGCGGTGGGCTAAAGCGCTCACCTAGCTGGGATTCGAGGTATTCAGCGATGCCGAGGCGCACATCCAGACCCACGATATCGGTCAGCTCCAGCGGGCCGATGGGGAATTTGTAGCCCAGCACCATGGCATTGTCGATATCGCGCGGCGAGGCCACGCCTTCCTCCACCATGCGGATGGCCTCAAGCGCAATGGCTACGCCCAGGCGGGAGGAAGCGAAGCCAGGGGCGTCCTTGACCACCACTGCGGTCTTACCCAGGCCCTCGACCCAGCCCTTGGCGGTGTTTACGAGCGCCTCCGGCGTGGACTCGGCAACCACCACTTCCACCAGCTTGGAAGCTGGGACCGGGTTGAAGAAGTGCAGGCCAATGACGTCGTTGGGGATGCTTTCCGCCAGCTGCGATACCGACAGCGAGGAGGTATTCGTGGCGACGACGGCCTGAGGGGCCGCATCGGCGATATCCCGGAAGGCGGCTACCTTGAGATCCATTGATTCCGGAACTGCCTCAACCACGAGGTCGAAACCAGCAAAGGCGGAGGCGGCGGTGGAAAAGCTGAGCCGCTCATCCCAGGATTCGAAGGTGCCTTCCGCCCCGCGGTCGAGGGAGCCGCGGATGGCCTTGTGCACGCGCTCGCGAGCGGCGGCAACGGCATCCTCGTTGATATCCACCACGGTCACGGACGCGCCGGAGGCTAGGAAGGCGTGCGCGATGCCTGCGCCCATCCGGCCGCCGCCGAGCACGCCAACTTTGGCAGGAACCTGCAGTACTGGGGACATGAGTTGAATCTCCTTGTGAGTGGAAGGTTTATTTCTTGCGGTCCAGGAAGGCCTGCATCCGCTCAAACTTGGCGGGGGACTCAAAGAGCACCGCTTGGGCGATGTTGTCTACTGCCGGGTGCGCCGCATCAGGCATAGAGATGAGCTGCTTGGTCAAGCGCACGGCCAGCGGGTCCTGCTGAGCAATCCGGGAGGCGAGGGCGAGGGCACCGTCGACAAGCGCGTCCGGTTCGTGCAGCTCGCTGACCAGGTGGTTGGTCAGGGCTTCTTCGCCGTTGAGGATACGTCCGGCCAGCAGAATCTCCTTCGCTAACGGGGTACCCACGCACTCCTTGAGGCGCCACGTGGCCCCCGCGGCGGCGGCGATACCCAGGCCGGCCTCCGGCTGGCCAAATTTGGCAAAAGGAGTGGCAACCCGGAAGTCCGCGGCCAGCGCCAACTCCAATCCGCCACCGAGAGCGTAGCCATCCACTGCCGCGATGACGGGGGAAGGAAGAGAAGCGATGCGGTGGAAAATGCCAGAGTTTATGCCGCGGAGGGCATCCTCGCGGCGGCGCTCACGAAGCTGCGCGATATCCGCCCCAGAGGCGAAGATCCCGCGGGGACCCTTCGGGGTATCCACCGTGCAGCCGGTGATAATGAGGATGCGGGGCTCGGACTCGAGCTGCGCGCAGAGCTCGTGGAACTCTCTCACCATCTGCTCATCGATGGCATTGCGGACGGCGGGGCGGTTGAGCTTGGCGACGGCAATCTCGTCGTTCTCGCCCTGCGTCGAAATCTCAATGGCAGTAGTCATCTACATCCTCTCAATCGCAATCGCGGTGCCCTGGCCCACGCCCACGCACATCGTAGCGATGCCGCGGCTCAATCCGTCCGTTTCTAAGCGGTTGAGCAGGGTCAAGGTGATGCGGGAGCCAGAGGAACCCAGCGGGTGACCCAGCGCAATGGCGCCGCCCCAGGCGTTGACCTTGTCCTCGTCCAAGCCCAGCTCGCGGATGCAAGCGATGGACTGGGAGGCAAAAGCTTCGTTGAGTTCGATGGCATCCACGCTATCCAGCTCCCAGCCGGCGCGCTCCAGCACATCGCGGGTCGCCGGGATAGGGCCGGTGCCCATGATCTCTGGGCGCACACCGCGCGCAGAGTTGGCTACCACGCGGGCGCGTGCGGTCAGGTTGTGCTTCTTGAGGGCCTCGTCGGAGGCGACAATGACGCAGGAGGCTCCGTCGTTGAGTGAGGAAGCGTTACCCGCCGTGGTGACGTCACCCAGGGAGGTCACTGGGCGCAGCTTGGCCAGGACTTCCATTGTGGTGC